>JAKATW010000132.1 GCA_021827945.1 Thermoplasmata archaeon | reverse complement strand
ATCTGAAGATACTGGAAGTGCACGGACTGCAATAGAATTGCTAAGAAATTCCGCTCTCTATGCAGAGTCTAGAAATGTATTCATTGACGATGAGGCTGTGCTTCAAGTTTACAAGGATTTTTCTCCTCCTCTCGAAGACAGCTCATTGATAAACCTAGAGGAGGATGAGATTGTGCTACTGCGATATCTCTTGGAATCTATAAACACACAGAATAGTTTCAAGTCTTCTGATCTGAAGAAACTAAACAGTGGAATGAACGACTCAAGAATATACAAATTCCTGAAAACCATAGAACTGTCCGGTCTTGTCAAGAAGAGTAGGATAGGAAAAGGGTATTCCGGTGGCGTCGAGAACGAGTACGTATTGAGAGTCTCATCCAGGGTTCTGCTGAGTAAGCTCGAGATGATGGAGAAATCGCTTGAATTGCCCAGAAAGGATGCTTAAGAAATGAAGAGTTATACGCTGAAATGTAACAAAGTTTAAATAGTGTCATATTAATGTCATTAATATGTCAGACAATTTTAAGGTTCTTGGTGTAGGGGGCGCTGGGGTTAACGTTGTAAAGGCTCTTGGATATAGAAATTCAGTCTTCATAGATTCTTATGGGTTTGATAATCTGGAGGGAGTGGAGGCGTTTGTAAAGGCACAGGGCAAGGGTGAGAGAGTTATAGTAGTCTCGTCACCTGCTGGAGAATTTTCGTCTTCCGTTCTGAAGTCGGTCTGCAGGATTCTGAATTCAAATGGAAACAGCGTATTTTTAATAGGCATTTTGCCATTTCATAGTGAGTCTCCTGAGAGAAAGAAGAGGGGAGACGTCGTGCTACGGGACTTAAGAAAGAATGTGGAGAATACTGCAATAGTTGAGAATGAAAACTTTGCATCCTCTATGAAGGAATATTCCTGGACTCAGGTTTTGTCAAGAATAAACGAGCATGTAGACAATCTTATAAAGGGATTTGTGGCTCAGGGAACTGAAGAGATGACACACAGGGAAAAGGTTTCGGACCCGGAGAACTCCTTGGGATTCACACCCAATGTGAGCATTGGCTTGAATTAGGTCTATCATCTTTAGTTCTTGAGGTTTTCATTGTTTCTCCTGAATCTCAGGAACATGTTTAAGTCAGAAAAGAGATTGACTCTACTATATGCAAGAGAATGGCAAGATTCTTGGGAATACCCCGTTAATTCATGCCGAGGGTCTTGGAAAAATTCTCAACATCGACAGGCTCTACCTGAAGTATGAAGGGTCGAATCCAACGGGAACCCAGAAGGACAGAGCTGCCTCTGCTCACGTGAAAAGGGCTAAAGATCAAGGTTTTGACACCATCGTTGTGGGAAGTTGCGGAAATTACGGAGCTTCTATAGCCTATTATGCATCCTTGAATCACTTAAAGTCTCTCATCTATATTCCCAGAGAATTCCACTCACCACGTCTTTTGGAGATCGAGAACAAGTACGGTGCAAAACTGGTTTTGGTGGACGGTATGTACGAGGATTCCGTCGAGACCAGCATGAAGGATGCAGAAAGGGAAAATTGGTTTGACGCTAACTCAGGTGCGCATCCAGACCTTGGATTGGCGGCCTACGCACCAATTGCATTCGAGATATTTGATTCAATTGGAAGTATCCCAGACACAGTCTCAGTTTCGGTTGGAAACGGTACAACCCTGGCTGGTATCCACCACGGCTTTGAAGAATTAATGAAGGGAGGAAAGACGAGCAAGATACCAAAAATGATAGCAGCTAGTACTGATGGCGGAAACCCAGTGATCTCTAGTTTCCTGAACGACCAGAAAGAGATTACCGATTTTCCAAAGGAGAAGATCAGACAGACAGAAATAAACGAACCACTCGTGAACTATCACTCCTATGATGGAGACCTTGCGTTTAATGCACTCTTAAACTCCAATGGTTATGCAGAATTCGTCACGGACGCAGAACTAAACTCATACGCAGCATTGATAAGGGAACACCACAATATTGATCCAATTCCTGCTGCCGTTGCATCAGTTGCTGCCACTGCTCACGTTATTGCCAGAACAAAAATGACCGGTATTCACGTCGCCGTCCTTACAGGATAGGAGATGGAAAAGAATTTAAGTCAACTAGGTTTTGATCTTTTTTCTATGGTTGCACCCGATTGCACCCATCAGTATCCTGTACTCATACGGTGAAAGGACTGCTCTTGAGATAACTCTCCTGAACATGAGAGTTGTTTTTCTGATCCGGTGTTCAGGATATCTATTTTCAACCAGCGATTCCTTGAATCTCTCTATCAACCTGTCGTACTCCATTCTAGTTACCGTCTCAGCCTTCTTCGTCTTTTCTCCTCCAAAAATTTCGTAAAATAGTATAGCAGCTGCACTAGAAACGTTGAGTATCGGGTATCCCTCGTTTGCTGGAATATGAACGAAGAAGTCACAGATACCAAGTTCTTCGTTGGTCAGCCCAATATCCTCTCTGCCCAGTATGATTCCCACCTTTCCCTTGATTCTTGAAGACATCCTAACGAATTCTCTGGGTTCCATGTAGTTCCGCAAGACCTCCTTCGGAGAGTCACTCTTGACACCAGATGTTCCGACAATAAATTCCAGACCTCTTACGGCCTCTTCGAGAGTCTCAACCATCTTGCAATTCGCAAGAATCTGACTCCCCTTCATCGAACGGAAGGAGTCCTCGCTTGGAATCCTGTTCGTATTTACTACTGCTAAATCATCGAGTCCAAAATTCTTCATAAGTCTCGCAATGGCACCAAGATTCCCAGGGTTCTTGGGTTCAACAACAATGACTCTAACTGACTGCACAATCTTAATTTTAAACGTAAATAAACCTTTTTACTCAAGATTATCTTCACTTCCGATGGACGGGGAGAAATTCCTGTTTTCCCTTTCGAGATATGGAATAAAGCTAGGACTGGGGCCTACGCTCGAGTTCGCAAAGGCTCTAGGAGATCCTCAGAAGACATTCAAGAGTATCCATGTTGCAGGCTCAAATGGAAAGGGCTCGACCGCTACTTACATCTATCGTGTGCTCAAGAGGAACTATCGGGCTGGGCTGTACACCTCTCCACACTTGCGGAGATTCTCCGAGAGGATAATAGTTGATGATGAAGAAATAACTTCAAACTTTATCGACAAGTTCGTGGCTGAGCACAAATCCACTATCGAGTACAACGGAGTGGAAACACAGCTGACATTTTTCGAGTACACTACTAACATGTCATTTGACTTCTTTAGGAATCAGGGAGTTCAGTTCGCTGCTATTGAGGTTGGGCTGGGAGGTAGATTAGATTCTACCAATATTGTAGACCCGGAGGTTTCTGTTATAACGAGCCTTTCACTTGAACATGCAGACAAACTCGGGGGCAGCATCGAGTACATTGCAAGAGAGAAAGGGGGAATAATCAAGAGGGGCAAACCCGTGGTGTTGGGAAGGGTACCTGAAACTGCACGTCGCATATTTCTAAGCCTTGCGAAGCAAAATTCTTCCGAGGTAAGGGAGGTGGAAGATTGCGAGGTGAGGAATCTCGAATTATCACTTGAAGGCACTACGTTCCACCTTAATACTGATCGTGGCAGCTATGAGGTCAAACTCAAGGCACTTGGGGAACATCAGGTGACAAACTCAATAGCATCTATATTAGCCTGCGAATCTCTAAAGGAACCACCAAGCGCTGACAAGATTCTGGGCGGGTTGGGAGAGAATCAAATCGCCGGCCGTTTTGAGATCAGAAGGAGAGATCCCCTTATCATCCTAGATGGTGCACACAACTCTGAAGCTACCAGAGTTCTTAGTTCGAACATCAAGAGGTACGGGATAAAGGATCCGTTGATAATTCTTGGAGTCTTGAAGGACAAGAACAG
Organism: Thermoplasmata archaeon; assembly: GCA_021827945.1. Classification (GTDB taxonomy): domain Archaea; phylum Thermoplasmatota; class Thermoplasmata; order Thermoplasmatales. Next base: position 12,558 of record JAKATW010000132.1, on the reverse strand, counting down.
CTATAACATCCTCCAGAGTCTCTCTGAGGTATCTGAGAGCGTTCTGATTACAGAGCCGAATGAACTTGAAAGAAAGAAATATGGTGAAGATCTAAAGAGAGAAGCAAAGTTGTTCTTCAAAGATGTGGATGTTCAGAAGATTCCTGCGAAGGCGTTGGATTCCGCGATTGTCTCAGAAAGAAACACAATAATTACGGGCTCTTTATATCTAGTTGGAGAGATGGAATTGTTGCTCGATGACAGAGAAAAATCAGAAAAGGTTCCAGTGGAAGAAGAGGGAGCAGGAAAGCCCACAGAGCTAATCGAGTAGAATTCTGCTGACGTAATTCTCCAGTGGAAATACAGGGGACTGCATGAGACCCGGCATATTTATTGATTTTGGTAAAAGACTTGATAAGAAACCGTTTTAATAAGGTACCTTTTTCCTAATCATAACATGGAAAATTCATCTAAAAATCTGTTTGAAAAATTCACCTACTCTTCACTAATTGTAAAGGGACAGAGGCAGGCACTAGAACCTGGCTTTGTTCCTGACAGGCTTCCGCATAGAGAGAAGGAGGCTGATCAGCTTGCCGAGATAATATCCCCATCGCTCAAGAATTTCAAACCTTCAAATGTTATCATATTCGGAAAACCTGGTGTTGGGAAAACAAGTGTTGTCAAGTATGTTGAGAGTGAGGTCTCAAAAGCAATACAATCTAGACTTGATGTCAAGATCAAATTGATAGATGTGAACTGCGGAGTTGTCGACAATCCCTATGGTGTTCTTCTTGCAGTAGGAGATGGTCTTCTAGAGACTTGGGAAGAAAAGCTTCCATTCACAGGATGGCCACTGGATAAACTGTACGCCACAGTGCTCGAAAAGGTCAGGAGTTTTGCTGGCATTGTAATTATCGTACTCGACGAAATAGACAAGCTGGTCAAAAAGAGCGGAGACTCAGTCCTGTATCAATTGCTAAGGATCAACGAAGTCACCAACGAGGGTAGAGTGAGTATCCTTGGGATTAGCAATGATCTGCGCTTTACGGAATATCTCGATCCCAGGGTCAAGAGCAGACTCATTGAGGAAACCATGGTCTATAACCCTTATAACGCATCGCAGATCTACGACATCCTCCGCGATAGATCCCTTTATGCCGGCATAGCAGACTCTATCGACGATTCTGCGATGAAAACCTGTGCGGCATTAGCGGCACAGGAACATGGGGATGCAAGAAGGGCAATAGACATGCTCAGGATCGCTGTCGAACTGACGGAGAAGGGAAGTGAGAAGAGAATAGTAGACGATACGATATACGAAGCAAAAAAGAAACTGGAAAAGGATGTGGTCGTGGAAACGGTTTCAACTCTGCCTTTGCACAGCAAACTGGTCCTTTTTGCAATCTCATTAATTGACGAGATAAAGAGCGGTGGTATCTCAACTATGGGAGAGTTCTACGACCTGTACGAGAAAATTTCTGACAGGATGGGAGTAGGCAGCCTCACGCAGAGGAGGGTTGCGGACATAATTGGGGAATTAACAAATCTCGGACTGATAGACTCTAAAGTCCAGAGTTTCGGAAGGTATGGTAGGACGACAACTGTCTCCCTCAACTATAGTTCCGCGAAGATCAAGGACATTCTCCTATCGGACGAAATACTTGCACAGCTGAAGGACGTCAAACCGACGCAGAAATCATTACTCGTTTCGTAAATCATTATATCTTCGGCCTAATTCAGTAAGGTGAAGGCTAAGGCAATTCTAATCATTGGAATGCCCGGCTCTGGAAAGGACGAGTTCGCAATTGTAGCCAGGGAAATGGGTATTGAAGTTGTCAACATGGGGGACATCGTCAGGGAGTACACCAACAGCATTGGAGTCAGTATCTCTCTTAGCGGTGAAATTGCATCCAGGGAGAGAAAGAATCACGGAATGGACATATGGGCTAAGAGAACCATTGAACACATCAAGAGCAACTTCGTTGTGGTGGAAGGAGTCAGGAACATAGAAGAGATAGTGAGGTTTAGAAAGGACATGGAAATTGGTCTGGTAGTTGGCATATCATCCGGTAGAGATACCAGGTTCGGCAGGTTGCTAAAGCGGGGAAGGGAAGACGACCCCAGAAACATAGAGGAGTTTGCAGTCAGGGAGAACCGGGAACTTTCATGGGGGATAGGTGAGGTGATTGCAACCGCGGATCGTTACATATGCAACGACTCTACGATACAAGATTTTAGAGAAAGCGTTAGAGAGTTCCTCAGGGAACACACAACTCAAGAAAGTTCTTGAAAATTTTCTGTCCGAACTGAGTGTGTTCTACTTCCGGATGGAATTGTAAAGCGTACCTCTTGGCATCTCTATTGGCCATTGCTTGGACTTTGCAGGTCTCAGAAGAGGCCAGTAGAGCGAATTCTGGTGGGAGTTCCTTAATCTCGTCATTATGGCTCTCCCATGCGAAGAACTTTTTCGGAACACCCTTCAATAACGAGTCTTCATCTGAGACAGAAATCTCGACTCTTCCAAATTCAGGATGTTCAGCAGGGGCGACTTTGGATCCGTAGTACATTCCCATAAACTGAGCTCCCGCACAAATTCCCAGAATGGGTATATTCAAATCCTCGAGATAACTTGAGGTATTTCCAAGTCTAAAGCTCTCATATGCAATTGATGGTGCACCTCCAGACAGAACGAGACCGTCAGCATCTCTGATTTCATCTACACTTGATTCATTGCTCTTGATCTCACATTGTACATTCAAGTCCCTCAATACTCTCCATTCCCTATGGGTCCACTGACCACCATTATCCATCACATATACTCTCAATCTCTCAAGCACCTCAAGTTTTCCTGTTCATTAGCATATCAATGTAACTATTGATGTGCTCAGCGAGTAGAGGATTGTCCGTGAAGCCGCATGCAGACAAGTCTGGTGCTGCGATCAGTGCGGTTGTACCATCAGAGACCATGTCAGTTGCTATCAGGGAGTTGTTTCTGAACACTCTCGTCCCCTGAGGAACTCGCTGATTGTCAGGTGCCACTATAGATACCGTGACGTTTCTAGTTATTGCAGACTCAATTTCCTTTCCCAATTCTTGTCTAAGCTCTCTCAACTTTGGCGTTGAAATTGAAGCAAATCTCTCTGCAGAGTTGAGTGCCTCCTTCATTTTTTCAAGAACCCTTTCCCTTCCGTATATCGTGTAGATGAGTTGGGGAAGCCCTTGCTGGGTCAGCAACTCACTCATATCAGTCAGTTTCTCGAATAGAACATCCAGGTTCTTCGAGAAGTTTTTCCTGATCTCATAGACGTTCTTAGCCTTGAAGACCTTTGGTCTACCTTCAAGCGAAGTTATGAAACCTCTCTCCTCAAGTTTTTCCAGAACCTTATAGGTAGAAGTTCTAGGGATTTTCGCGGTCATAGCTATAGTGTCGGGTGTACTGGCACCCAGCAGAATCAGAGCTAAAAACCCCCTCAACTCATAATCAGTCATTGCGAAACTCTCGAAGTATTTCGATACTTCCGCAAGTTCTTTTTCAAAATCTTCCATAGACAATAATAATAAAGGCTTTTATAACTTTTTTTACTACAATGTTAATGCAGTGTTCCTTCTGTAGTAATGAAGCTGTAGTTTTCCTGAAGTACAATGGAAGCCATCTGTGCGACAAACACTTCATTAAATTCTTTCAAAAGAGGGTAAACCTGGAGTTCCGAAGCGAACTAAAAATCAGAAACCCAGTAAGGATAGGAGTAGCACTATCAGGAGGAAAGGATAGCTCTGTAGCTCTTTACGAAACCCAGAGAGTTTTCGGAAAGCGACGGGACGTCAGCATAGTTGCGATCACTATAGATGAGGGCATAGAATCCTACAGACCGGAAACGATACGTGCTGCCAAATCTCTGACTATGAAGCTAGGAATAGAACATAAAATTATGAAGATCGAAGAGAGTTTCGGGACAACGATGGACTCCGTCTCGGAGGGAGGAAGACTTGCACCCTGCAGCTACTGTGGAGTCTTCAGGAGGAAACTGATCAACAGTGCTGGGATAGATGAAAACCTTGATTACATGGTTACTGGTCTGAATCTGGACGATACTGCCCAGTCAATGATGATGAACATAGTGCGGGGAGACATTGCCAGACTGGGGAGAATGGGCCCTCACACTGTACCAAAAGATGGGTTAGTTCCGCGGTTGCAACCTCTAAGGAAGATAGCGGAAAAGGAAGTTATGCTGTATGCAATTCTCCAAGGTATCGATTTCTCTCATTCTACCTGTCCGTACGCAGATCGTGCTCTTAGAAATGAATTCAGAGATTCAATAGATAAGTGGGAAGAAAGGTCACCAGGAACCAAATATTCAATTATCAATTCATTCGATAAGATAAAAACCATGATGCCGATAGAGGAAGATATCAAGATGGGTAAATGCAGGATCTGTGGATCTCCGACACCCGGAGATATCTGTCAAAGCTGTTCGTTTGAGAGGGAGTTAGGGACATGGACCTAGTCCTGGGGATCATTGCCCTATTTGTAGCAATGGTAGCAGCCCTCTATGCAAGAGGATTAATCCTGCGTGCGAGGATAAGCAACTCAAATTTTGTGTACAAGAATTTGAAGGTCCTTACGTCAGAAGGAAGCAACCCAGGACTCATGGTGTATCTGATTTCTATATTAACCGCAATCATAGGCCCCTTCTCATATAGGCTATATCCACTGAATGACCTCACTTACGTCATAGCCAACATAATAGCAGCCATTTTCTTCACTGTGCTCTACCCACCCTATTCACCTGTGACAGGTTTTGCGACAATTGATGTTGTGGAAAGGGAAGGTGTTAAATATTGCATTGTCGGGAAAGTCATGAATAGGAAATTCAGAGTTCTGACGATCAATCAACGTCCAGAATTCGAAATAGTGGCTGAGTCAGGCAGGCATAGACTGGTTTTCGAGGTTACGAATCAATCTTCTTCCCAGAAGTAAGTCTTGTAACTACCTTAACTGCAGAATCCATGTACTTTTCATCCATAATGTAGGTAACGTCATTGTAAAAAGAAGCCACCTGATAGACGTTTATGCCATTGATGGCAAGAATGGTAGAAATGTAGGCTACGTATCCCCTGAGTTTCTCAATGATCAGAGGAGAGATCACAACCAGTTCCGCGAGATCTTCCCTGAATGAAAGCACCTCTTCCGGAGGAAATTTCTTCCTGACATCAGGGGTGTTCTTCTTGTCTATCACAATGACTATTCCTTGACTCCCCTGAACAACTCTTACCTTTCCGCCTGACCCGTAAATATCTGAATAAATATTTGAGACCTTTAGAAAGTTTGTAGCAGAGTTGCGAACTGTAAGATTTGTCATCGAATAGAATGCCTCTATCCTGGATTCATTCAGTGCGGTTTTGTAGGCAGATTCGAGTGATGGGTTTCTCTCGGGATACCTCTTGATAGCAGCAAGGACAGCACTGAAATTTTGAGTTTTGAGTTGTTTCATTAGATATCTTGCTAGTGAAGAGTAGTTGACTATACCGGATTGGAGGGAGTCCATAGCACATGGGTTAGAAGACAGATATTCTGATACCCTTCTGCTTATTCTTTCCATGAGAGAAGATATAGTTCATCTTTAAAAACTAGACTTTAACACTGACACTCTCCATAAGAGTGCGAGATTGAAGTCGTCTATCATCGCGCCAACCAATCAACTAAAATTGCTCCATGTGATTCCAAATAGATGTCAGAGTCAAAAGAAAAGAAGGTGATTTTGCTTCACAATTTCGACAAGAGTGATTACGTCAGGCTTCTTTCAGCATTAAAATCGATCGGCCTTTCCGAGAACACAATAGTCGCAGTCACCACTAATATCACTCTAGAATGGAAGGTGGAGGACCTCCTGAATGAACTATTCTTGGAAGATGAGAGTCTTAAGGAAGAGCGGAAGCGATAATCAAAATTTCTTGAATTTTGATCCTGCTGTTCCGCACACCGGACACTTTTCCGGTGCTTTTCCTACGACCGTATAACCACACACGGGGCAAATGAAAACGTCTGCAGAATCGATGTCCTTCTTTTTATTGATATTTTCGAGTGCATTCTTGTACAGACTCTCATGTATCTTTTCAGCTTCTAGTGCGTACTCTGTAGATAGTTCTGCTCCCTTCTCGTTCTGGAACTTTGCTACTTGATTGAAAACCGGGTACATCTCATTGACCTCATAGTGCTCTCCCTCAATCGCATCCTCGAGATTCTCAGAAGTGCTTTTGATCATTCCCAGGTTTCTGTAGTGGTTGGTTGCATGAACTGTTTCAGCGTAGGAAATAGCTCTGAAGAGTTTGGACACGTTCGGGAATCCATTTTTCTCTGCAATTTCAGAGTAGATTGAGTACTTCATTGCGGCCTTGCTTTCGCCTCCAAAGGCTTCTTCTAGGTTTTTCTTAGTTGAGCTCCTCATGTAGATCAATAATGTATCACAAAGTAGTTATTTAGACCTACCAAGTCCAAAACTCATGACTTGCTATAGAAAATGCTCATATTCCAAAATGAATTCTGGCTTGTGTATCATTTGGGGTTCTCCAACAGGAAAGGATATTACTCAACTGCAAACATTCTGGTTTTTCGAGCAAGATTGTTCCAGATCCGTAATCTTTCCTAGGGGGAGGACAATTTGGGATATCTGTTTAGAGCAACCTCAATCAATGTTGCGAGGGCCATTTACGCTCTAAACTGGTTTGACATAGCTCCTGGTCTTATTTACATCTCTAAGGATCTTAATTTGCAAGTGGTGCAGCTCGGGATAATTACGACATTCTTTTACGTGGGACTGGCGCCTTTCCAGCTGGTCGGTGGTGCTCTTGCATCAAGAATTGGATCGAGGAAGGTTGCTTTCATAGGTCTGCTTCTGCTAGGCTTCGGGGCAATAGCTTCTGGGTTTTCCCACAACATATTCGAACTCTCCCTCTCAAGATTTATTGCCGGGTGGGGTTCCGCCTTTTTCTTTTCACCAGGACTTTCTATTCTTAGAGACATATCTCCAGCTGAGGCATACCCTCAACAGGTAGGGATCTATAACGGAGTGTTTGGATTGGGGGCAGGAGCAGGCGCCTTCGGATGGGTCTTTGTCGACAAAGCGATTGGATGGCAGCTTGGAATGGTTGTGGGTGGGGTTCTCATGATAATTGTTGCCGTTGAGAACTTCATCGCTCTGCACGGTATGGTTGAACACAGGGCAGAGTCCATAGGGTTCGACAAGAAGGTGTTCAATATCATCGGAAACAAGTTCCTATGGTTCCTGGCAATAGGAACGCTCGCAGCTACTTTTGTGGAAACAATAGGTGGCCAGTTCCTGGTCTTTTTCGGAGAGAACTATCTGCACATATCATCTATATACTCAGGTTTTATCGATGGATTATTCCTTATGATTGGTTTCTTGGGAGGAATCACCGGAGGATTCTTCCTCTCCAAGGCACATCTGAAGAGACCATTTACCTATACAACTCTAGTAGTGAGCAGTGTAGGCTTTATTTTCATACCATTCTCAAGCAATATACTGGCACTGACTGCGATAGTTGCCATCTGTGGATTCGCAGTACAATCAGGGTTCTCTGCGCTTTACGTTCTTTCTATACCTTACATCCACGATAAGGCCATGGTGCCATTTGCCCTTTCGTTCGTCAACTTTATAGGCATCGCCGTTGGATCTGCATCCCCCTACGTATTTACCCTGTTAACCGACAGAATTGGACCTGCATACGGGTGGATAATATTAGGAGTCCTTGGAATTGCACTTGTTCCCACACTTTTATTGGCAAGACCGACAGAAGTCTCGGCGACCTGATGGTTGAGACCTATTCATCTACTGGAATTGAACGTTTATATCACTGGACTTGCTCAAGATTGATGATGAGCTGTCAGTTCTGCTCAATCGCAAGAGGTTCAATACCTGCTCAGGTTCTCTATGAATCTGACCTGGCAATGTCATTTCTGGATTATCGCCCTATCGCCAAGGGTCATGCACTCGTAATTTCGAAGAAACACTTTGGAGGTCTGTATGACATCGATGATGAAACGTTGTACGAAGTCTTAAGGATCGCCCGGATAGTTTCGGTCCGGATAAATGAAATTTACAGGCCACTGGGCATAAATTTAGTCCAAAATAATGGATGTTATGCAGGTCAGACCGTGTTTCATTTCCACATCCACATCATCCCAAGATACGATGGAGAGTATAACAAGATGCTCATAACGGCTGCAAAAAGGAGAGTTAAAATTGACGAGAGCGATCTGGAACCAATTGCAAGCGAGATCAGATCTGCTCTGAAGTCGAAGTGATCAAATTTCCTCTCTCAGTCTTCTTCAATAGTCGTATGAAGGAGACCTGTTTCACCCAAGCCAGTCCGAAATCGCCATTATATTCACAAGGTTTTATTACCTCCCTTTTATAAGGATATACGAATGTATAGGTTCGGAATCGCAGGAATTCCTCTTGGTTCTAAAGGTAGGACGGTCAAGGACGCTGTTGAAAATACTTTCCAGCTTGGATTGAACTATCTCGAGATTCAACTTTTCAGAATAAGTACCCAAGAGCGGGAAATGAGAGACTTTGTCGGTATGAAACCAAAAGATCTGGATGAGATGCTCCTCGTTGATCTGTTGAGAAGTGACGAGGATGGAAAGTACAAGTCAGTTGGCCTTAACACTGAAATTGAAGAAGACGACATTGGTACGGAGCTATTCTGGAGCATGGCAAGGGACTACAAAGAACTCAGTCTTGCAAGAGATGTTGCGAGGGAACTTGATGTCAAGATTTCGCTTCACACACCGTACTACGTAGATTTCTGTAACGAAGAGAGGATGATTGTCGACTCGATTCAACACACCATATGGGGCGGGGTCATCGCAGACGCACTGGATTCCGAATATCTGATTACTCATCTTGGACTTGGTCCAGGTGAAAGAAAGAAGAAACTAGCTAAAACGGTATCGTCGCTTAAACAGATATCAGAAAAAATGACGTCCCTAAAGATGAAACCAAAGCTATGCATTGAGAACTCAGGAAAGGACGAGGTGATTGGCAGTCCCGAAGAAATTGATCATCTGTTGAGCAGCGTGAAGAACATAACTACCGTCACCAACATTTCTCACATTTACTCCTCAAAGAAGAATGCACCGACAGAACAGGAAGAATTCGCAGACATTATAGCAGAGACCAAGAAGAAAAAGAGACCGCTCTATTTTGAATTCTCTGGAGTTGAATTCCTGGATCAGGCTGAATACAGGATAACACCCATAAAGAAGGGAAATCTTAAGTTCGAACCGTTCGCCGATGCGCTGGCAGACTTTGACGATGAAATGACCCTTATCTCATTCTCCCCCCTTCTCGAGCACGATGCACTGTATATGAAGGTTATTTTTGAAAGAAGCATCCTGAAGAAGATAGGGAAGACGGTAAAGCCGCTTGCGCAATAGATCTTTTTTATGATACGCACCGGATTCTCACGAAGTTTCAGGGTCTCGCAAGTATCTGGGGGTACGAAAGTTTGATCTTCTCGACCTTCGGTCTTATCACAGCCCTGCAGTAACCGGCGCTGGGGTTCTTTTTGAAGTAATCTTTGTGATAGCTCTCAGCGGGATAGAAGTTTTTTAATGGTTCTACAGCAGTTACAATTTTCTTTGAAAAGTCTTTCTGGACCTCATCCACCGATCTTCTGATTTCAGTTTCGTCCTCGGTGTTTTCGTAGAAGACTACCGACCTGTACTGCACACCTACGTCATCCCCCTGTCTGTTCAAAGAGGTCGGATCATGCATCGAGAAGAATACCTCAAGAAGTTCTGAGAGAGATATCGTTTTTGGATCATATTCCACTCTTGTGACCTCTGCGTGTCCGGTGTTTCCTGCGCACACGGTTTCGTAGCTCGGATTTGCGACAGTACCTCCAGAATAACCTGGCTGAGTGGACACCACGCCGTCCAAGACAGAAAAGACTGCTTCGCTGCACCAGAAGCAACCACTACCAAAATAAGCGTATTTTGCCACCTGCTCACTCCCCTTCAGGTATGAACTTCATCGAAATAGAGTTGACGCAGTGCCGGGTGTTCTTTGAAGTGAATTTCTCTCCGTAGAAGACATGTCCGAGGTGAGCATCGCAGTTTGCGCACCTGATCTCTATTCTCGTTCCATCTTTATCCTGGAGCTTCCTCACAGCCCCTTCAATTTCATCATCAAAACTTGGCCATCCACAATCTGATTCGAATTTAGCACTTGATCTATAGAGTGGACTTCCGCATCTCCTGCATACGTATGTACCCTTTCTGAAATTGTTGTAATACTCACCAGTAAAAGGGAACTCCGTTCCCCCATAGATTATGATTCTCTCCTCTTCTTTCGTCAGGTCGTTTAATGTCGCTCGTTTATTCATTACTGATTCATTTAAAGTCCAAATAAGAACATATTGTCATGCCTGATGTCACATGGAATATGGACTTCACCCTGTACTTTTCTAATGGTTGAACCGGAGTATGAAGACTAATCCAAAAGGCTTTAAATGTAGTGAAAATTAGTACTTGATTGAGTATACCGAAAGGAGAGTCGAGTACCTGCATTTTTTGCAGAATTCTGAGAGGAGAAGAGGAGGGTACTTTCATTTACAGGAACAGCAAGGTATCTGCATTGCTGGACATACATCCGCTCTTCGAGGGTCACACTCTAGTTATTCCTAACACCCACTACAGTGATATCTCCGATGTATCACCAGAGTCTCTTACAGAAGTCATGAGGGTCGCTCAGATGATCAGCAATCTTATGATAAAGAACCTTAACGCAGAAGGAATCAACATAATGCACTCTACTGGAAGGCCCGCTGGACAGACGATCTTTCACTTCCACGTCCACGTTCTCCCAAGGCATACCGGTGATGATATGGAATTTCAGAGATGGTGGTTTTCCCGTTCTCATAGGGCTTCCAGAGAAGAGCTAGACGCCCTTGCTTCAAAGCTCCTCAGCAAATAGGGAAATCTTTCCTCTTTCTAAGCCGTAATTTTGCTTGTCACAGTGCATTTCGTAAACCTGTAGGCAATGTTTGAGCACCTGTTAAATATACATAATCTATATGGAATCATGGTCAGGAAAGAGAGGGATTCACTAGGTGAGGTCGAGATTCCTGATGGTAGATTGTACGGACCGGAAACTGTCCGAGCGCTCTCTAATTTCCCCTATTATAGATTTATGGATAGGAGGATTATAGATAGTCTCATTGTGATAAAGAGATCATATGTCAGAGCATTCACTACCAAGGGAAAGATTTCAAAGGAAGTTGGAGAAATAATAATCAGGGCTGCAGATGAGCTAATCAAGAACAAGAATGAGCTCGACTTCCCGTTAAAATACATTCAAGCGGGAGCGGGGACTTCAACCAACATGAACGTCAACGAGGTGATTGCGAACAGAGCACTGGAGTTGTTGGGAAAGCCTTTGGGAAGTCACGACATAATCAGCCCGCACAATCAAGTCAACGTTGGCCAATCGACAAACGATACGATTCCAGCAGCTATAAGAATTACGACATACTTTGCTCTAGAATCTCTTTCAAAATACATCGAAAGGGCGATTGAAAGGCTCGATCTTCTGTCAAGAGAGAATGCAGAAAAGATAAAGACTGGTAGGACTCACATCCAGGATGCATCGGCAGTAACTTTTGGAGGAGAATTTAAAGCGTACGCAGATCAATTCAGATCCTTTCTGGATGAAAAAGAGTACGTTCTGACCAGGTTGAAGAGGCTGAATCTAGGAGGTACCGCTGTTGGAACTGGAGCTAACCTGCCTGCGGATGTCAGGGAGCTCGTTTACAAGAACATCAACGAATACTACGGGGAGAATTTCGTTCCTGCAGAGAATCTTATGATGGTAATGCAGTTTACATCGGATTTCAATCTACTTGCCTCCTGGATCAGTAATCTTTCAGCAGCGCTCATAAAGATGTCTAGAGATCTGAGAATGATGAATTCTGGTCCTGTTGCAGGATTCAACGAGATAGTCCTACCGGCAGTTCAACCAGGTTCCTCGATCATGCCGGGCAAGGTAAACCCCAGCATACTGGAAGCCGTAACAATGAGTGCACTGTTCACCAGGGGTCTGGCGCAGACGGTGAACGACGCATCCTCTCAGGGGGAGATGGAGATCAATGTCTTCACGCCGATTATCTACACGGCTCTAATGGAGGCGCTTGATGTTCTGACTGTCACCTTTACAATACTGGAAGAAAAAACACTGAAGGGTATCAAGATAAACTCAGATTATGCTTACCAGGTGCTTGTCAACTCTCCAGGAACCGCTCTCCTTCTCAACCCTATTATAGGTTATGAGAAAACAGCGGAGATAGTGAAGGAGGCAAAGGAAAGGAATGTGCCCTTCCTCAAACTACTGAGAGAGAGAAAGATACTTACAGAGGAACAGATCAGCAAGATTTTCAGCCCTGAGAATATGCTGAACAAGTGAATCAGGTATTTTTAGTAATGAAAAAAAAGGTTAACCACTAGGGGCTGGTCTGGACTTGAAAAAAATAAATACTCAGGACAAATCCGGTAGTATA
>JAKATW010000160.1 GCA_021827945.1 Thermoplasmata archaeon | reverse complement strand
AAAAGGAATCAGTGGTATCATGGCTAAAGCCTTATAATCTGGTGGAAGCAAAAGTCCCAATATAATTATAGAGGTTACAAGCCCAATTACAGGTGGAATTATCATGGTGTAGAGTCTTTTGAAGCCGGGATCTACATAGGTGGGAATTGTTGAATCATATTCATGATCCTTGAGATCAAAATCCCCCTTTTGATTGCATTTGGGGCACTTTAATATCCATACACTTCCGACCCTTATAGATGAGATCGAGCCATATTTTGAATGTATAAAATTGAATTCGAACTGGCAGTTTGGGCATTTAACTTTCGAAGCGCTTTTTTTGGCAAATTCTTAAGGAATAGCCGATGCCATTAAAAAGTAATTATCATCGATATTTAAACCTTAACTCATCACTTTTTACGTAATATTTCCAGATTTCATTCCAATCAATTTTTCATGAATAAATGGATGCGTTTAAAACATCAATTGCATGCGACCCTAAGCATTTTTCCTTTGATTCAGGTAATTTGTTGTAATTTTCACTTGAACCCTGTACCTCAAAACTTCAGTTTATTTTTCAGATCCAACTTTGCAAGGAACTTTTTGACGATAACATATTTTGTCATGTTAATAATCCATTTAGGGAAGAGGCTTTCAGAGAATTCCCGGCAAGAACGTTTATTATCGTTTTTGGATATGGTAAAAATGGATTCAACCGTGAAGATGGACATTAAGGATGTAAAGCAAGCCGTTGAAAAACACCTCAAAGACTTGGAGATAAACGGCCCAGTGAGGATTGCTTCAGCCAAGTTTTTGAATGGATACTGGGACGCTGTGGTCGTTTATTCAAGGGACATTGAAGTAGACGACAGGAAACAAAAGGCCGGCATCATCGCAGTATTACTGATTGACGACGAAACCGGCAAGGTTGAGTCTTTCCGAGAAAATCCAACTTAGGGCTGTATTCTTGCATGGGACTAATAATCGATAACATTGAGATCAGGGGAACTAATAAATCACTGAATATGAATGCGCTGATCGATTCTGGGACTGAGGGGAATTATATCAGTGAGATACTGCCCAATGGACTAAGACCGGTTCAGCTTGGGTTCGTATCTTACAGCGAGATTCCAGTCTCAATTCCGGGCTCTTCATCTGCAGAACTGCACGGAGCATTAACATTCGAAAGTTTAACGCTGAACGGAGTTGTGATTTCTGAGCCTGAATTTATAGTCCTTGATAACATCGATTTTCCAGCTATTATTGGTGTGGAAATTCTTCAAATGCTTGCTTTAAGCCTTGACTTCAGGACGGATGCCATTCGGCTCTGACCCTCCACTCAATTTATAAGAAAGAGTGTAAGTAGACTGTAAAGCTGAAGCCTCGAACTTTGCCTTTTGATTTTGAAGCCGACGTAGCACTTCTTGTTTCGCTGAAATTTTAGTTAAATTACGAATCAAAAATTACTTAAGTTTCCTAACTATTAGGATTCCTATCATGAGTGGAGATAACAATAGTGATTCAACAATCGACTCTTCTAGACAGCATTCAGCTTTATGGACTGATTTCGGCACCCTTGTATCACACTTCACAAAAGTTTCAAGGATTAATTCCAGAGCTGTAGGGCTTACTCTTGCTCAGGCGTGGATACTACAGGTCATTTCACTTCGGAAGGACATTTCGCCAACGGAATTATCTGCTTACTCTGGTACCAGTCTTCCAAGTATTACCGACATTCTTGATGGCTTGAGAAAACTACATTATATACAGAGTTCCAGAAGCCGGAAGGACCGAAGAAGAATAGGCATTTCACTTTCGGTAAAGGGCAGTGAAAAGCTGCAGGAGTTCCAGAAGCTGCAACACTCTTTCGCAGAAAAACTGGAGGAGTCTCTTAGCGAGGAATATCTGGATAAGTTTTCGGAAATTTTATCGTTACTCGTTAAAGCACTATCCACCACAGACCATGGTGAAGATGATTTTCAATGACCTCTCAACGAGATCAAAACATTAGAGGAACTAACGAAGTAGATCTCACCAGACGCCAATCCTTCCTGATCTTAGTTGGAATTGTTCTCGGAGTGCTGATGGGAGCCCTGGATAATCTCATCGTCTCTACCGCCATGCCAGCCATAGTCAGTGCTTTACATCAACCAGAGGGTTTACCTTTTCTGATAGATGCATACATAACGTCGTCAGCAGTGGGAATGGTCATATTTGGAAAACTCTCAGATCACTACAGCAAGAAATTCATCCTGATAATGACTTTGGCAGTATTCATTTCAGGATCAATATTTGCAGGGATGAGCCAGAACATATCCGAGTTGATTCTGTTCAGGGTCGTTCAGGGGTTAGGAGCTGGAGGCTTTCTACCGGTTGGACTTACCGTTATAGCTATCATTCTTCCTCCGAAAGCGCGGGCAAGAATCACAGGCATCGTTACCAGTTTCATTGGTATTGCTATAGTTGCGGGACCCGAAGTTGGGGCGTACATAGTGAGCTCAACCAGCTGGAGATGGGTTTTCTATGTAAATATCCCCTTTGGAATCCTGTCGTTGATGATAATAATAGCCATACTTGGTCAGTTGGGACCGATGTTGGTGAAAAAATTTGACACATTAGGATCCATTCTTCTTACAGTATGGGTTTCCTTGTTGATTTTCCCACTGGTGGAAATGGTTTATTCTGGGTGGAGTCTGTATGATCCATTAACCATTATCCTCGTTAGCTCCGCCCTTCTAACATTGTTGCTATTTTTATACGTGGAGATCAGAATTGCACCAGAACCTTTGATACCGGTTAGAATGTTCAGGATGAAAACAATAACGGCCGACAGCCTTCTCAGTTTCTTCAGAGGAGGAGTGCTATTCTCCCTGAGTACTTTCATTGCCATATTCGTAACAGAAGTTCTTGTCGGAACAGCCAGTACACTGAGAGATGTCCTTTATGGTTTTGTAGTTCCCATGGTGGTCGGGTCAATAGCAGGAGGTATGCTCTTGCCCAAGTTTTCATATAGAGCGTTGTGTGTGGCAGGAATGGTGTTGATGGCACTTGGTTTCGTTCCTCTTATGACAATTTCGCCAGACACTCAACCTTTTATTTTCGTCGGACCTTTGCCAGTTTTAGGCTTGGTGGAGGGATTGATCCCTATCGGCTTTGGAATCGGTTTCACATTGTCTGCAACCACGATTTCAGCCCAGTATTCAGCTGAACCCATGGATATTAGGTGCATCAACCTCTAT
>JAKATW010000023.1 GCA_021827945.1 Thermoplasmata archaeon | reverse complement strand
ACAGGCAAGTATTCCTATCTCACCGCTAGCATAGTCAACAGGGATGTGAAGATGCCAATCATCTCCATACCATCGCCTCCTGGCAACATAATGCCTGCCGAAGTCATTTCCGTTCTGGAAACAATAAAGACCGTTGTTCCTACCATAGATCTTGTCCTCTTTGACAGGGGATTCTATTCCAAGGACCTGATTGTAAGACTCAGCAGTCTTCCCGTCCCATACCTGATATTCGTACCCAAGAGGGAGATGGAAAAGAGGGAACTGGAATCTATGCAGTTCGGAGAGAAGAAAATTGTGATCCATGAGTTCTCCTTTTACTCCGACAACAAGAAAATAAAAGGCGATACGAAGCTCGCATTCCTCAGGAAGATATTCGACAGGAGAACTCAGGAGTACTACGACTGGGTGTTCACCACCAACATGGATGATGTGAATCTCGATTCCATCATAGCTCAATACAAAATACGATGGAGAATAGAAACGATGTTCAGGGTACAGGACAAGTGCAGAATCAAGACAAAATCAAAGACGATTGAGGTGAGATATTTCCTGTTCGCATACGAACAGCTCATAGAGGCGATGTGGTATCTGTTTTACAACAAGGAGGTGAGTTTCAAGAGGTTTCTCGTAGAGCTGAGTGATGCACGCACAACTATGGTGAACAACGAGGAGAGAAAGGAAAGAAACCGCAGACAGGAATGATTTGATCCTGTTTGTGGGTAGCTATCCTTTCCGTTTCTCTCAACATTGATAGCCGTAGCTGCCCTTAATATTTACTCAACTCGGAGATACTGTATTAGAGATAACGAAATCGTATCAAGAATAATATCAGGATTTGCCTAATGTATTAAGCGTGAGCACCTGTAACATTCTAGGATTAAGAAGTTGGCTGGAGAGAGGAGAAAACGCTGAAAAGGCAATATTGTAACAAGTGTGAACCCACGGGCGCAAGGGGATTTGAACCCCTGACCTATGGCTTAGGAGGCCATTGCCCTATCCAAACTAGGCCATGCGCCCTTCGAACGAGAAATGCTTTCGATGTTTAAACATTTGCGAGAACTCTATTATTCAGTGAGTTAAAATTTAAGAAACCAAATCGAGTAGTAGATTATTTGTCGGTAAACCTTGAACGCCTAACAGAATCACCTAAGAATCAGAGCAGTGAGATTTTCAAAATTTTAAAAGAAAAAAATAGAAAAATCACTAGTCATTTCAGATATGATTCTGGGACCTGTTTCAGGTTGTTCTTTATAGCTTCTATACTCTTTGCAAACTTCTCTTTCTGTTCGGAATTTAGGTCGACCTCGATTACCTTCTCTACCCCATTCTTCCCCAGTATTATCGGTACCTCAGCGAACACCCCTTTGATTCCGTACTCCCCTTCGAGCAGGACACTTGCTTCCAATGCGGTCTTTCTATCGTTCCTTATAGCATTTACCATTACAGTCAGGCCGCTCGCTGGTCCCCAGTTACTGCTGAATTTCCTCAGGTTTGTTATGTCAGCACCAGCATTTATCGTGTCCTTCACGACCTTGCTATACTGCTCCTCTGTCAGGAATGATTTAAGACTCTTGCCGTAGACAAACGAGAGTTCCGGGACAGGGTACATGTTTTCCCCATGCTGACCGAGCACAAGTGGAGTTATCGCAGAGGGCGATAGGTTCAAATACTGGGACGCATAAAAGGCCATTCTCCTCGAGTCTAGAACCCCGCTGAAGCCTATTACCCTATTTCTAGGAAATTTCAGCTTGTTATAAAGAACCGCAACCATGACATCGAGTGGGTTAGTCGTCAGTATTACGATCGCGTTTGGTGCGTATTTTTTCACATTTTCTGCTGCAGTTGAAACAATCTCGGCATTCTTCGCAGCCAGTTCTTCTCGGGTCATACCCGGTTTTCTAGGAAGACCCGCAGTGATTACGACTATGTCGCTTCCAGTTATGTCTTCGTAGTTGTTTGATCCTTTAATTTTAACGTCCTTTCCAAGAATTGCTGCTGTGTGATTTAGATCAAGCGCCTCTCCCTGAGGAAGTCCTTCCACTATATCTATCAGATTTATCCGAGTGTCAACCTCGCTAATCATAAAAAGTGCGGCGGTTGTTGCACCCACCCTTCCTGAACCTATTATAGAGATCATGTTATAACAATCTCTCCAAACTTTATAAGCTTTCTTTTCAACTTTACCTCTCAACTAGATAGTTCAGGCTCGACATCTTCCTTTTTTTGAGATGAGCAAACAAAAATTCTATCAATGATAAAACTCAATGCCACGTTGGTCAATTCCATAAATGTAATCAGTGAGAAGACCGTTGCGAAACTTCGTATTGAAACTTTTTTTGCTTGATTTAACTTCCTGGCTCTCTCTCATAGTCCCAAGATAATTTGAACTTATGACCTAAGGGAAAGAATTAGCTTAGATTGCTGATATGTCTCATTGATAATTATCCCGTGGTACACGGCCGTAAATCGAGGCTGTATGGAAAGGGTGGTCATACTATCCACTAGTTACCATGTACCACGGGGGCATAGTCCTTCCAGACTTACTTTGACTTGCTGTCTTGTCTCTCTCTATCTCAACTCCATCGGCTTGTAAGGAAGATCGAGTGAACCAGTGTAATATTCCAGTGGTCTCACCAATTTGTTGTTGTGCCAGTATTCTACCACGTGAGCACCCCAGCCCGACATTCTCGATGCGACAAAAATTGGTGTGAACAGATGGTTGTCAATTCCGAGTACTCTGTAAAGAGGTCCAGCAAAGAAGTCTATGTTTGGCCAGATTCCCTTAGACTTTCCAAGTTTGTCTATCATCAGTTTCTCGGCTCTTAGCGCAATCTGCAATAATCTCTTTACTTCGTCAGATGGCTCTTTTGTCAAGCTTTCTTCTAGGTAGCTTCGTACAAGCTTAGCTCTTGGGTCATAGGCTTTATACACCCTGTGACCGAATCCCATTATTCTCTGTTTTCCTTCGAGTGCCTCTTCTATGTACTTCTCCGTGTTGTCAGGGTCACCTATAGCATTTATCATGCTAAGGGCAGCCTCGTCTGCTCCGCCGTGCAGTGGTCCCTTCAAAGTTCCGATTCCTGTGGTTGTTGCAGCATATATATCGGCCAGAGTTGACGCAGTAACTAGTACGGAGAATGTAGATGCATTGGTGCTATGTTCAGCATGCAGGATGAACATAAGATCTATCAGCTTGTTGTCCTATTACTTTGGTCTATT
>JAKATW010000080.1 GCA_021827945.1 Thermoplasmata archaeon | reverse complement strand
ATGTCTGAGACCGATGCTAAAGAAATTAGACATTCTTTGCCTGAGAATATAAATGGATTCATCCGGTCTCATGGAACAGAAAAAACTGCTAGTGATGTTGCCGTACCAGAAGACGCATTTGATGCAATGTGGGAATGGTATCATAAAATAGCCGAAGAAACTAGTATAGGCTATGTGATTTTCGGACATATTGGAAATTTTCATCTACATTTCAATTTCTTACCCGTCAATAATGAAGAACTTGTTACGGCACAAAAGGCAATTGTATCGATTCTAAAAAAAGCAGTAGAATTAGGGGGAACAATAACTGCCGAGCACGGAATTGGTAAAAAATACTATATGAAAGATAATGAAACAAAACCACTAATTAGTATTATGTACAAGCAAGAAGATTTAATTCAGATAGGAAAGGTAAAGCACGAAATAGATGTCAATTGTATTCTGAACATCGGTAATGTGATACCTAGGGAACTCATAACTTCCTCGGGGTCTCAACTCGGCAAAGAGACAATTTCGTGACTACGATATTTTGTTCACGGCACTCTGAAACATTCATCTGAATGTTAGATCAAGCTTCCTTGCCTGTTCACCTATGAATGCTTCCCTATTCACATTAATTTGATGATTAAACTAAGCCCAAGTGGAAAAATCGACACAAATTCTTGGCATTCTTTTGCAATTCTTCAAATTGTGTTTAGATTCCTCGGTGGGTTCTATAGGGAATTTGTGGCTTTTTAAAGTCCTCCTTGCGGTAGCATTAATGTCTCTACCCTTGATCGAAAGATGCGCCTCTAGTTGTAACAATTCATATTTGGCATGACTTCGAGTAAAAGTTCTTTATCGTCTATGATGAGAGATCACATATTGCGCTTAACTTCTCTCATTTTTGTCTAAACAAGGATCTGAATTATTTTAAGACAATCAACTGCCTGAATCTAAGCTCAGGCTTTATAAAGAAAGTCAAAATAGTACGAAAACATAGTAAGAGTGGATAATGATGATAACTCCATCTGGCTCTGTTGAGGAAAGACAGAAGAAGTGGATCCTGAGGGCGAGTTATCTGTCCCCTATCTCCTGTACGCTTGGTGTCGGATACTTAGTGCCTGTCATACTGCTCCATCCCAGCTTCCCATACTCTTTACTCTTATTTTCCCTTGGATTTCTCTTCCTAGCATTGGGAATTTACGGTCTGGCGTATTACCAGAAGGGAACCCACAAGACAGGGTAGACAGCAAGGAGAACTTCAAGAAGAAACACATCTGAGGGAAGAAGGGATTCTTGTTCCTTGTCTAGAGTCTATAGTCTTCTACAAATACATCAGGAGCAAAATCATTGCGTACGCTATCACAATGTATAGGGCGAATGGTACCGTGTATGACCCTTTTCTCCCGTTCACTCTATACTTGTACCTGTCCCTGTCGCTGATTAAGCTCAGCGGTACGTTGTCTGGCCATCCTGTTAAGTACCTGAACTCCTGCCTCATTGAAAGAATCGCAACCGAGTAAACAGCCCCAAGCAGGAAGAGGAATGAAAATCCTGTTGGGAGAGCATTGGATATGAACGAACTAAATGTTGCAGGAAGTGCCATTACGACTGTCTCAAGTCCGATCAGGTCCCCAAGACCTGTGTTAAAAAGTGCGCACCCCACCTTCACAGCCAGCAGAGTGGCAGCATAGAAGAACACCGAGAAGAAGATTGAGCCGTTGGGGGGATGCAGAAGAAATGCCTGACGAATCGGAAAGTACACCAATGCATAGGCAGGATAGGATTTCCATCTTTTCTTGAAGGGGTAAAACTCTAGCAGTACTGGCACCATGAATATTGCAAGATACCAGGCGGATGTAACGAAGAGAAAGACAAGGAGAATATCCATTTCCAGATAGGGCATTGGATCTGCATTACGTGTCCTGATGTCCTTGAACGCTGTGTAAGAGAGGATCGCCAGAAGTATCAGAAGCAGGGCGAATCTGAAATCAAATTGGTTAAACAATTGCCATCACTCCCATGCATAAGCTGAGCATCGTTATCGCCGCATATTTCTACTTTTTACGCGCATCTCTTCATTCAAAACATCGCCCTATTAAAGCGTTTTTGGAATGGAATATCTACCGTTAAGCCGCCAGTTAATTCACGCAATTTTTGGAGTAATGACATTTTAAAGAAGGAGTTGTATTCACTTTGTAGCACAGCATTGTCTGGGTCTTGATTTAAAGATCCTGATAGAATCGTCCCTTCTAACCTGTAATAAACCAAAAGATAGTGCATCACGTACTGGATGGACTTGCGACAAGGTGTAAATACCGTCACTCATTGCATTGCTAGCGTAGCAGGACTTTAACCATGTCTGTTCAGGTGGGAATGTGGGAGAGAAGGTGGGTGCGCTATCTGGTAGTCTATTCCATCGTTATCTCTGGTTTTATGGGACTAGCTCTCATGGGTTTTTACTTGTTCACAACTGGATTTAATTTTTTCAACCCACCACTTCATCTGCCCTTTGGCTTCTTAATAGGACTGCTGATTGTAATTCTTGACGTTGGCGGATCTTTAGCAGGTTACTTCTTCTTGACTCTCCGTGGGAAGAGAAGAAGCCCCTAACGGACAATGACCAGTCGAGGTAGTGAAGGTACCAGATTAGAAATGCTTGACTGCAACAACATAACAAAGATCGGTTTCATTTGATGGAAAATCGGTTACCGTAATTCTCTATAGTAAGGCAGCAACCTCTCTCCCACTGGTAAGACGGCTTGTTTGTGATGTGAATTGACCAAGAAAGTGTTCTGAATTAGTATTGTGAAAAGATATTTATAAGGACTATCGCTAGTTAACAATGCGAAGGACCACGCTGATAGTTGGCGTTGTACTATTGGTAGTGGGTATAATCATTGCAGGAGTGGCGTGGGTTGAGCTCAGCAGCTCATTAACTGGTACACTTTCTTCAGCAAAAGGGGAAGAAGGAAGTGCAATGTACGCAGGACAGAACGGCGATTTCTATTCTAATCTACTCACAGCTGGACCAAGCAGCGAGATCATAGTTTCCTTTAATTTCTCAGGTGTTCATCCGTACCTTATTCCTTCTAGAGACCTTTCTATAGTAAACTTGGAGAACATAGGGAATTATTCCATTTCAGCTTCCCTTACCCAGGGGAATAGTTCAGACTACTCTGGTCTGAATGGCACTTACTATGTGGTGACATTCGGAACGTCTTCACCGGGTATTGCATACATCGTAGCCTCTCACTTCAACAGCTTGGTCATTGAAGGAGGTTTGTTGGCATTGGGCGCGATCTTCGCGATCGCAGGCATAATTGTGGTAATAATAGGGGCAGTAAGGAAGCCAAGAGTTTATCCTCAAAGGTCTTAGTAAAATCTCCAAACCTGCTTGAACCTATGTTAAACATCAGCTTTCAATGGTGCAGCGAGATCCGTGCATAAGGAATACTAGCTGACTCTATCACTGACTGATTATCCTTCCGGTCAGTATTGAATTAGCTCCCATGTAGATGAAGATGGTTCCTATCAAGCTGAAGAAAGGTATGAATATTCCAACAACGTACATTATTCCTGCAGTGCCGATAGAATTCTTGTTGAAATGATCCCTGAGTCGGAATGCACCTAATACTAGTCCGAGTATCTCTCCGACAAGACCCATTATCCCTCCAACAAGTATGATCAAAACTCCGTCTAGGATCAGTAGTACCGAATTACTCAGGGTTAGACCTATAATCAGTACCATTCCAGCGAATATTAGGACAAGAGCAATGAAGTACAGATTTATTCCAGTATACGAGTAGTCGAATTTATCGGAACTGCCATTCAGGTGTCTGTAAGCAGACCTAAGGAACACTAATGAAACAATCTCAATGATTATGGCAGGCACTGAAATGGGAAGGATGTAATAAGACGAAGATAGAGATGAGGTTAGCGGTTGTGACGAATTAACGCCCCTAGATAGGGCGGTTAAAAGAAAATGAATTCCAAGTATGAGTCCAATCGTGCCTAACAGAAAGCCCGCTATGGCCAATATTGAAAACTTCTTTAGGTCTTGGAGAGCATTCATTTCTTCCTGGTTCAGTTGCTTCATTGTGGGTGGAACGGGTCCTTAAGAATTGCTCACTGTCTATCATAAACGTCCTATTATTATATTTATCTCGCAGGGAATTACGCATACGGCAGCTCCCGTCTTCTTCAGTCAACCCAATACTTTCTCTTTTTCCGATGAAGGTCTTCCGGAAACTGGATCAATCAAAGTTCGCCCGGAGATATAAGAGCGATAAGAATACTACCTCCCGAAGGCGCGATAAAGATGTGAGGGATCACGGGTTGATCTGAGGGGCATCACACTACCTGGAGGTACCAGCTCAGCCATCTGTAATAATCCTGGACTTATGATTCCAAATATATTTCAACGACATCTTCCTGTAAGAGCAGAAAGGAATGAAGAAGCACATCAGGTGCAGAAGGTGTGGGGAGACATTTGAAAAACCAACCTAGGGTTATTATCCCATGCAAGGGAGTGGCAGAGCTAAAGCGCCATACCTCGTCAGTCACGGAGCAATAATAACTTGTCATAAATGCAAATTTGAGGGATACCTAGAGGAATAGGACCTCATAGATTGATGGGGAATCTATTTATGAGGGGCTCAAAAAGAGAGTTGAAAGACGAATTGAAGAGAGATAGATCTAGAATTCAGACTAAAAGAGAGACGAGGCTATAGAAAAAGCATTGAACGCTCTGATCCCTTCTAAACCAATGTCTCGCTAGTAAGCGGGACAACAAATCAAGTAGAGTAATTTACCAGGATTTCAGAAACTGTGTATTATCATTTATACCACTTTGCAATTAAGCATTTGTAATGTCAGGGAAGGATTTTGATATTATTCTTGTTGGAGCAGGTATTATAGGGCTTGCATCAGCATACCACCTCAAGAAGATGATGCCTGATCGTTCAATATTGGTGGTTGAGAAAGAATCTGACCATTCTCAGGGTAACACTGGGAGAAGCGTTGCAGGGTTCAGGGATTTTTTCTCGACAACTATCAATGCACAGCTGGCACGAGCAAGCATAAATTTCTACAAGTACGTCCAAGAAGACTTGGAGTATGGGATAGGGATGCGAGAAACAGGTTACCTTTTTCTTATGAGTAAAAGTAAGTTCGACTCAATGAAATATGTGATAGATACTCTTCAAACTTCAACCAAGCTTAGGGTTCTAGACCGAAACGAACTTGCCAGTATTCCTGCATTTAGGGTAAGCCTAGAAAATGAAGAAGCTGTTCAACTCAACCTTCAACCAATTGAAGTCGGCGTTCTTGGAATGAACTGTGGCGTGTTAGAAATTGAAAGACTTTCCTCTTATTATTATGATGAGTGCAAGAAACTCGGTATTGAGTTCAGTTTCAAAACAGAAGTCAATTCGCTCGAAGTAGTTCCAGAAAATGCTTCTGGCTTTCCTGGTGAACCATTTCTTTGGCAAAATAAAATTATAGGAGAAATATCAACTAATAGAGGTTCTTTTTCTGCTGAGAAATACGTGCTAACTACAGGTGCATGGACAGGTAAACTCCTTGACAGTATAGGAGTTGACAGTCACATCAAGGTGAAGAAAAGATTCGTATACCAGATAGGTGGTGAGTCCGTAAAGAAGCTGGTAGGTGCATCCTACGGGTTAAATGAAGCGGATCTGTTTCCCTTCACCGTATTGCCTTCCCATGGCGTATATCTGAGACCTCATCCGCCAAGCCGCACCTTCTGGGTGAGCACTTCTGGTACAACTTCCGACCAGGAATTAGGACCAACATTTTCATACGAAAGCCCTGACAAAATTGATTTCACAGAGCCAACTGATGAGTATTTTGATTACAATATACTTCCTGTCATCCGAGCCTATCTGAACGGTCTGGATGACCTTAAAATTACTGGAAAATGGACTGGGTATTACTCACTTAATACACAAGACAAAACACCCTACGTGTTTCAGTTCCTCAACGCAATAGTTGCTACAGGCGGAAGTGGCGCTGGACTGATGAAGGCAGACTCAATCGGGAGAATAGTAGCATCAATGGCGGCCGGTATAGAATCGACCACTCTCTTTGACAAATCGAAGATTAAAAATTCTGACCTCGGGATCACCGAAAGGAACGTTGGAATCGAATCTCTCAGGTTTTAAGTTAACGTCCAAGGAACTCTCTTCCATGTTTTCTTGCAGTATCTTTCCATTCCGGGACGGGGGGAACGATTTTGTCCTCAGGGTCGGTAACTATT
Source organism: Thermoplasmata archaeon (assembly GCA_021827945.1). Classification (GTDB taxonomy): domain Archaea; phylum Thermoplasmatota; class Thermoplasmata; order Thermoplasmatales. The sequence continues at coordinate 10,632 of JAKATW010000080.1, read as the reverse complement.
TCCAGCATAAAGGGTCCTTCAGTTTTAACCATTATCTTCATCTTCTCCTCAAGTTCAGAGTCTTTCTCTGCGAGTTCGTAGGGGATGGAGTGTGCAGCTGCGATCTTTGAATAGTCTGTACTGCTGAAATCTGCACCAGGAATTACCCTGTCGTAGTGAGAAAGCATGGTTGCCCTAATCCATCCAAAAGCTCTGTTGTTCACAACTACAATCTTAACATCTGGTCTGTACCTGGTTAACGTTTCCAGTTCACCTTCGAAAAAGCCGAAACTTCCATCAGTAGTGAGAGATAGCGTTGTGCTATTAGTGGCAAAGTATGCCCCTATGGCTGCAGGCAGAGAAAAGCCGAGACCCCCGACCGAATAATTAAATAAGAATTTTCTACCAGGGGAGTTTACTTTGAAATAGGTGGAGGAGTAGATCGCCCCAACCCCCGGGTCTGCTGCGATAATACTATTTTCTGGTATTATGTCCTGAATTGACTTTACGATTCTCATTGGATTGACTGAACTGAACTTTCTGTTTATCAATTTTAACTGAAAGTCAAGTTCTTCTTTCCTCCTTTCAGCGAAGTTTATCTTCTCCTTTCTTCTTGTGCTTTTCCCCTTAGCACTTTCCATGAGTTTCTTTATAGTGAGTTGTGCGTCTCCCTGCAGAAAAATGTCAGTAGGATAGTTGTTCCCCAGCTCAAACTCAGAAATGTCGATGTGGATTATCTTCCTGTTTTTGGCAAAGTAAGGTGGGTTTTTCCACTCGGAGGTTGAGGCAGAATCAGCATTTGTACCAATGAATATTATAAGATCAGCAGATGAAAGGGTTTCGTTAGAGAATGCAGTGCCTCCTCGGCTACCCACCACACCTAGTGACAGTTCCGATAACTCTGAGACGGCTCCCTTACCTGAAATGGTAGTACCTACGGGAATTTTCATATAATCCGCAAATTCTTGTAGCTGTTTCTCAGCGTGTGAAAATATGACTCCCTGACCGGCAATTATGATAGGAAAGCTGCTCCCTTCAATAGCCCTTATTGCTTCTTCAATAAGTTGGTCCTCTGGAGACACTCTTAAAGAGGGATAAGTGATAAAAGCATTTTGAGCATAAATCTCTGCATCATCGACTTGGTCATCATAGACGTTGATTGGGAATCTGATAAAGACCGGCCCCATCCTACCAGAAGTTGCAGCTCTGAATGCCCTCCTTATAAGTCTTGGGATGTCACTGCCGTCGTTAATTGATATGTACTCCTTAACTATGCTCCTGAATATTGCAGACTTATCGTATTCGGTTAGGTAATTCCTTTTCTCTGACGAAAGTGAAATATCGCTAGAAAGCGCAATGATTGGAACGCCGGAATTATTTGCCTCTATAATTCCAGGAAGAGAATACGATGCCCCTACACCAGGAACCTCACAGATACCAGGCTTACCGCCTGCCCTAGCGTAACCATCTGCCATCAAAATTGCATTCCTCTCATCCCTTACGAGGATGTGGTTGATTTCCGGAAACCTTGTCCAACTTTCATATAAAGGGAAGGATGTCTCTCCGATCAGTCCAAAAACGTGAGAAACTGAGTATCTCTTTAGCATTTCGAGTACAGAATCAGACCCCTTCATTGTTGGTTATAAAAGTGCCATATAATACTATTTTGAAAAGCTTAGTTCATTTTCAAAATCACAGACGTGAAGATTAATTTTCAAAACTGAGTAATTTGCGGTCCAAATTTTGAGTTTTAATGTAATATTTTCGTTTCTCCTTAATGAGTTTAGGCACCCCAGAATTCCTTAGCCCTCTCAAAGAAATAGTAATGGCTAAATAATGCTTATAATTATATTTTTTATGGAAAAAGTGCAGAGAGAAGTTTTATCTGCAGCTATGATAGGAACCATTCTTGAATGGTACGGAATTTTCCTTTTCAGTTCGGGTGCCGTATTCATAGCTCATGCATTCCTTCCAAAGGGTAACGCTATTGCAACTATTGCAGAAACGCTGTTCATATTCGCGATCGGATTCTTTATGAGGCCAGTCGGTGCCATATTCTTCGGTCACTTCGGGGACAGGATGGGAAGAAAGAGAATGCTTCTTTACACTCTACTCATATCCGGGATATCTACCGGATTAGTAGGTATTCTACCGACCTACGCTTCTGCAGGTGTTTTCGCGATCATTCTGTTGATAATCCTCAGACTTCTTCTTGGATTTGGCCTAGGGGGAGAATGGGGAGGCGCAATGCTTCTCGACCTCGAGAATTTCAAGACGAAGAGGGGTCTATGGGGATCGTTCGTCCAATCAACAGTAGGCATAGGGCTCATACTAGGTGCACTGGCTTTTCTGATTCTGACGACAATTCTTCCATCTGCCGCAATGTATTCTTATGGGTGGAGGATTCCTTATCTCCTTGCGTTTGTCGTACTGATTGTGGGTATATTCATAAGGCTAAGAATACCCGAAACTCCAGTATTTGAAGCAGCACAGAAGGAAAGGAAAATTGCAAAGTATCCTATATCTGAACTCTTCAGGAATCATAAAGTCAACCTTCTACTGTCTACGCTAATAGTGGCTTCTTCCGGCACTATCTACTATATAGGAGTCACGCTTCTACCAACGCTTTTCGAGGTTCAAAAGATAGTGACAGTACATTTTGCACAATTTGCCATCATAGGATTTGCACTGGCTGAAATAACGTTCGTCTTTATAGGTGGAGTACTTTCAGATCGCTTCGGGCGGAGGGTAATGGCAATAGTAGCAAACGTGATATTCATAGTGATTGTCTTCCCCTCAATCCTTTCAAAAGCAGCGGCCGCCTTAGTCGTCTTCATGGTCCTTTACGGTACCGCTCACGGGATTGGATATACTGCAGAGGGGGACATAATATCTGAAATATTCCCTACGAACGTCAGGTATACCGGTAACTCTTTTGCATATCAGTTTGCGAATGCTTACGTCGCTGGACCCGCGCCATACGCATCGATAGCACTGGGGGCAGTGTCCGTATTCCTGTACCCTCTATATGGGCTGGTCTTCTCTTTCTTGGCGATAGCTTCGGCAGTGAAAATAAAGGAAACGAAGGACGTTACACTTGGTGAAGAAAAAAGCGAGGTACCGGCCACATAACTTAATTAATACTTTATTTAATAAAAAAACGCTAGTGCTGTTTGCGGGTTCAGGAGGTAGATGAAACTGATAGCGGAGATGAGGATAGAGTTGATTTGCAATCCTACTGTTTACCAGCAAACATTTACGGCGTTAGGAATGGAGTTGATTTAGATATGAGTAAGAAATACTATGTTGGAATCGACATCGGTGGAACTTTCACAGACGTTATATTATTTGACTCTTTCACAAAGAATACACACATCTTGAAAATACCGAGCACCCCGGAATTTCCAGAAAAGGCAGTAATAAATGCGCTGGCGTCGATGAATATTAAATACGAGGATGTAGCAATGATAACACATGCAAGCACGATTGCGACCAATGCCCTTCTGACAAAAACGGGGCTTGCAAGAACTGCGCTTGTCACGAATAGAGGATTCAGAGACGTACTGGAAATAGGAAGACAGAGGAGATCTGAGATCTATGACCTGCGTTATTCCAGACCTAAGCCTCTAGTAGAGAGGAAATACAGATATGTGATATCCGGTAGAATTTCGTATGACGGAAGGGAAATAGAACCAATCGAGTTAGATGAGATCGAAAGACTGAAAAGAAATATTGCACTAGAAAAGATAGATTCTGTTGCTATTTCATTCCTTAATTCTTATGTGAATCCCTCACACGAAAATCTTGTGAGAGAGCACCTTCGGGATTTCAAGGGACATGTTTTCGTTTCTTCTGAAGTCAACCCCGAATTCAGGGAGTATGAAAGGACTAGTACTACCGTAGTAAATGCGGCTCTTTCGTCTCTTGTATCTAATTATCTCAAAAGTCTCAAAAATAATCTCACAGAAATGGGGATAACCTCCCCATTGTACATGATGGGTTCTAACGGAGGATTAAACACGTTCGATTACGCATCGAAAATGCCAATCTCAGTAATCGAGTCAGGGCCTTCTGCCGGTGTGATAGCTTCCGGCTTTGTCTCAAGAACGATGGGTCTTGACAATGTAATAACGTTTGACATGGGCGGAACAACTGCGAAAGCAGGAACACTAATTAAAGGGAAACCTGATGTTTCATCTGAATTCGAAGCAGCGGGTAGGACACACAGTGGTAGATCGATAAAGGGAAGTGGATATGCCGTAAGGTTTCCATTTATTGATCTGGCAGAAGTTAGTGCTGGAGGAGGGACGATTGCCTGGGTCGACGAGGGGGGCTCCCTTAGAGTCGGGCCCAAAAGCTCAGGAGCAAATCCGGGACCAGCTGCTTACGGTGTGGGAGGGGAAGAGCCTACGATTACGGACTCTAACATAGTGCTTGGCAAGCTGAACCCGGAATATCTCTTAGGAGGGAAAATGAGAATATATAAGAATCTCTCCGAGGATGCCATTGGCAACAAGATTGCAAGGAAAATTGGAACAGACGTAATTTCGGCAGCCGACGGAATTGTCAAGCTCATAAACAACGCAATGGCAAAGGCAATATCTATAGTAAGCATAGAACGCGGACGTGACCCAAGGGATTTCGTGATGATGGCTTTCGGGGGAGCCGGGCCCGTTCACGCCTGTGACCTCGCTGAGGAGATAGGGATACGAAAGATTGTTGTCCCTCCCAATCCGGGTCTGTTTTCCGCCTATGGTCTGCTGACTGTTGACGTGGTTAGACCATTTTCGAAATCTGGGATAGGTCTCCAAATAGATAAAATCAATGAACAACTTTCCAAGCTTAAGAAAGAGGCAATTGCTTCTCTGCAAAGCGAGGGCTTCGTGGAAGTGGAAACCGAAGAATACCTGGACATGCACTACATCGGTCAGTCGTACGAACTTCAAGTTCCCGTTATCGAAGGTTCTGATCAGTTTGAATATTTCAAGAGAGAACACAAAAAGATGTACGGCTATTCTTCTGATGACCCAGTGGAGATCGTTAACACAAGGGTAGTAGCCAGGGTCAAAGTCCCCAAAATAGAGACCAAAGAGTATGTGGAAGATAAGTTGAAACCAGAAGTATCCGAAAGAGAGGTATACTTCAGCGGAAAATTCATTGAAACACCTGTAGTCGCAAGGGAGAAGATTCCAGCAGGTTCGGAAGGAAAGGGCCCAGAAATCATAGAGGGTTATGATTCTACAGTTGTAGTCAATCCGGGTTGGTCTTGGTCAGTTGACAAATACCATAACCAAATCATCAGGAGGGATTAGTTTGGATCAATTTTCAAGTGAAATCATAAGAAATTCCCTGTATTACGGGAGCGAGGAAATGGGAATTGCCCTTAGGAATTCAGCATACTCCCCAAACATCAAGGAAAGGATGGACCATTCAGCTGCCTTATTTGACTCCGAAGGTAAACTACTTGCTCAGGCCGAACACATACCTGTCCATCTAGGCTCACTTCCGTGGGGTCTGAAAAACACGCTCGATTTCATGGCCAAGGAATCCATAGAGATTGAAGATGGGTCGATGATGGTTCTGAACAACCCATATATAGCTGGAACGCACCTTAATGACGTCACTGTCGTTAGACCAATATTCTTTGATGGGAAGCTGGTAGGGTTTTCGGCTAACAAGGCACATCACTCAGACGTCGGAGGCAAGGTTCCTGGAAGCATATCGTCGGATGCAAAGTCGCTGTACGAGGAGGGACTGATAATGGATCCTGTCTTCCTGATTAGGGGAGGTGAGATCAATAAGGACGTTCTTTCTCTCTTTACTATCAATTCCAGAAATCCGTACGAAAGGGGAGGAGATCTGAAGGCGCAGATAGCAGCCAACCTAACGGGAGAAAAAAGGGTAAAGGAAATCATAGAAAAATACGGGATAAATGAGTTTAATGAGGCAAAAGAGGATGCCTTCCAATATGCAGAAAGAATGACACTCTCAAAGATCAGAAAGATGACCAACGGTTCTTATTACGCAGAGGATTTCCTTGAGTCTCCTGATGGAAGAGACATCAGGCTGAAGGTCAGGATTTCAATTACAGAGAAGGGAATAAACGTAAATTACACGGGAACTGACAAACAGGTGCCGTCTCCACTGAACGCGGTCCTAGGTGTAACCATATCAGGAGTACAGTTCGTCCTAAGGAGCCTGTTCGGAGAGGACGTACCGGTGAATTACGGAACGTTTAGACCTGTGGGCATAGAGGCCGAAAGCGGTACCTTATTAAATCCAGTTTTTCCAGCGCCGGTATCTGGTGGGAATGTCGAAACCAGCCAGAGAAATGCAGACCTGCTTTATCTCGCAATGAGCAAGGTCCTGCCTGACATGGTTCCTGCAGCAGCAGGAGGTTCAATGAACAACGTAATGATGGGAGGAATCTACAGGAATAAATCCTGGGCATTCTACGAGACGATAGGTGTCGGACTGGGAGGGAGGAAGGGAATGGACGGAGTAGACGGAGTTCATTCGAACATGACGAACACGATGAACACCCCTGTAGAGGAGATTGAGAAAAATTTACCCCTCTTAGTTACCAGATATGAATTCAGGACAAACAGCGGGGGAAAAGGAGAGTATAGAGGAGGATGTGGGATAATCAGATCATACAAAGTTGGAGAAGGTTCTGTAACCGTCACCGTGCTTTCAGAAAGGGGAATTCACTCTCCCTGGGGACTCGCGGGAGGTCTCCCTGGAAAAAGAACGGAGGTTTTCGTGGCAAAGGGGAAAAGAAAAATAAGAAAGGGGACAAAAACAACATTTGAATTGAGTGAGGGTGAAATTTTCGAGATAAGGACGGCTGGAGGAGGAGGGTATGGAGATCCCTCTAGCAGCTCTCAGTCTGCGCCCAAGAAGGATGCTGAGAAAGGTATATACCTCTGAAGCTTGCGGCTCAGAGTAAACAGGCAGCTGAGGTATTTACTTCCAAACTCCATGGGCACTTTAAATGGTCACATTTTCCCTAAAATTGTGAGTTCTATTTGACATACCGACATAGTTAAGAACAGTTAAATATCGGAGTTTCCTCAAAAATCTATGAGTTCTATCTCCCTCAAGACTAAGAATAGAGTCATAGTAAAGTTCATCAATGGCAGCGAGCCCAGTGATATTTCAGTTGAAGAGGGTATATCTCTCAACTCCGTAGAGGAAGTCATCGGAGATTGGAGAAAGGGGTACTTGACAGGAAGTAAAATAGAGGACATAGGACAGGAGTTGAATGAACTCGTGCAGATGCTAAAGGAGAAGGAACTGACAGTCCATGATCTATTGGACGGGTTTCACTATTACAGCATATTCAAGGGGAAGGAGAAGGAGAGGGTCCTGGCAATTGTGAATGAGATTTATTCTATGGACCAAAACGAGAGAGATCAGTTCACTAAGACCGCAGAGAAGATGATGAACTTTTCCAGATACGGAAGAATAGATTATATCGATATTCCAAAGGCAATAGAAGAAATGGTGGAGAAGGGTAAAGAGATCAGGAAGAAACTTCAGGATTCAGAGAAAAAGGAAAAGGAACTTAAAGAGATATTAGAATCGCTCAAGACGGAGATAGACGAAATGGAGGGTGTGAAGGAGGAGCTTGCTAAGCAGATCAATCTTTCAAATTACCTTAATGAAGAACTATCGCGCACAGATTCAGATGGGAAAGCTGTAAAGACTGTAATCCAAGCAATCAAACAGGCTGGTTTCAGTGGAGATAAACTGGTCGATGTATCAAATGAGATAATTCGGTTAAAGAGTGAAGGAATGTCAGTGGACCAATTTCTGAAATTGTCCAAGTATTTCGAAGAGTTGAATAATCTCGGACTAACCATACCGATGATAAGAGAGCTCGAGGGCAACCTTAAAGAATACGGAATGGACATCTACCGTTATCTAAATGAACGTGCCAGTTACGTCAGGGATAAGGCTGCATACATAAGATCCGTGAAGGATCTCGCAGACACACAAAAGAAGGCTGAGAAACAGATAGCTGAACTTGACAGAGAGATTGCTAAAAAGAGATCGAAGCTATAATTGGAAATGAAATCTATACATTCTGCAGATAGTGATTCGAGTTTCTCTTCATTTTCGGGGTTAAAACTTCCCGCACGTTCTTATTACTGACAACCTTGAGTAATCAAATATAGTGAATTTAAAGGTTCTACATTGAACGATGACCTTGGAAGATGGAATTATCTAGATCAAGCGGGAATGAAATTCAGAAAGTACTGAACTTCACATATCTCTAGACGTACCGTACTTGTGGACTTTAACCCTCAAGATTCCAATTACCATTTCTTCATTTTCCAATGTTTGCCCTGAGCTTGTTGAACAGCTTCTCCGCTTCTTCGTAATCTTTGCTTTGAATGATGTGTTTCAGATATTCCAGCATCGTGGTGATCCTTTCCAGCTGAGAAATTGACTTGGGATTGAACAGAATCTCAGAGAGCAGATTGTCGTCCTCTGAAAGCAAACCCTTTGCGAGTTCCATATGCTTTCTGAAGTTTGTTCCCGGGACAGCTTGAGTATCAACGCAACCGGCAAATACCATGGAGGATGAGAAAGGCAAAGTTAGCGAGTATGCCATCATGGAATCATGTTCCGCAAAAGAAAATTCATAAATTTTCAGACCGAGTTTATTGTATATATCTCTGAAGATTCTCTTTCCATCCTCATCCGATTCCCTGATTATTATCGCGCTCTCTCCGCCAAGTAAATTCATGTTGGCATTTGTTGGACCGAACATCGGGTGTGTTGAAACGAATCTTCGACCTGAGTCAAGGTAGTAGGAGGGGAGGTCTCCCTTGATAGACGCTATGTCAGCTAAGATGCATTTCTGCGATATATATGGCGTGGTATCTTCAAATGCCTTTAAAGTGTTTCCAAGACTGACTGCATTTATTACGATGTCAGGTTGAAAATTTTCTATCTCCGCGGGAGATCCAAGTAGAACAACTCCTTTGATGCCAGTTGACCTCCCCCTATCAGAGTCGTAAACTCCAACCTCATTACCCAGACTAAGGGTACTGGCGAGCCATGAGCCCATCTTGCCGATGCCTACGATTACTATTTTCATTGAGACCATCTCTTGTAACAACCCAGAATCTTTAGTCCTGTGGTAACTGCCGTTATCTTATCTAATGCAGTCTGGGTCTTCTTATCACCGTAGTTCCCATTAAAATCAATGAGAAACTTGGCTTTTCCTGTTGAATCCCTAGAGGGTATTGATTCTATCATCGTAAGGTTAATGCCAGCTTCCTTAAACAGGCCTAGAACTGAGGACAGCGCTCCTGCTTTATCTCTAGTAGAAAACATTACGGTGCATTTGTTGCCTTCGACTCTAATCCTTTCTCTAGAGAGCACCAGAAATCTTGTGACATTCGCCTTGGAATCCTCGATATTCTCACTTATGACTTTCAAGCCGTAAAGATTCGAACAGTCCCTGCTTGCAACTGCAGCCGCCCAGATTGGTTTCTCCCTTGCGATCATTGCGGCAGCTCCTGCCGTGTCGTAAAATGGCCTGGGTTCCAGTCGATTTTTTGCAATGAAATCCCTGCACTGTGCGAGTGCCTGGGGGTGTGAATAGACAACCCTTATCTCCTCCCTACTTACATCAGGCAGGCTCAGGAGAGCGTGATGTACCGGCAGAACGACTTCTCCCACTATATATAATCCCTTTTCAGTGACAAGATGACTCACCGCGGTGATGGCTCCCTCTGAAGAATTCTCTATTGGGACCACCCCATAATCAAGCTCCCCTTTGGTGATTCCATCAAAAACATCGGAGAATTCAAGACACGGGACCGGAACTAAAGATTTGTCGAAAAGGCGGCAAGCCACCTCTCCGAAAGCACCTCTTTCACCTTGGAATCCCGCCAGCCTGAAATTCTTGCTCTGGAGTCTCTTTGACTCCTGCAGTATATCGTTGTAGATAGTTTCCAAAAAAGGATATGAGATAAGATTATCTTTCCTTTCCTTCAAGTTATCCACTATCTCTTCTTCCCTCTTTCTATCCTCTATCTTTTTCTTGAGTCTCCCCGCACGAATCGAAAGTAACATTCTCTCGCTCAGTAATGTGAGGAGTTCAGAATCCACATTGTCAATTTTCTTTCTTACATCATTAAGTTTCATACATTCACCACCCCTTTCCCTCGAGGAAGCCGCCAGCTATCATGAGATCTGTTATGACCAGAGAGGCCATAGCCTCTACGACTGGCGGGGCTCGAATAGCCACACAAGGATCGTGTCTTCCCTTAAGAGTTAGAATGGCTTCCTCTAACCCGTAGTAATTTACAGTTCGCTGTTCCTTTGAAATACTTGAAGTCGGTTTTATTGCTACCCTGAAGACTACAGGCATCCCATTGCTTATTCCCCCCAGGATCCCACCAGAATTGTTGGTAAGCGTCGTCACCTTCCCCTCCTTTACTGAAACAGGATCGTTGTTTTCGCTTCCTTTCATCTTCGATCCTCTGAACCCAGATCCGAACTCTATTCCCTTGACTGCTGGTATTGAGAATATTGCCTGTGAAATTTCACTTTCGACCGAGTGAAAGAATGGCTCTCCTACTCCTACAGGCAATCCAGTTATCCTGCATTCAATAACCCCTCCGAGCGAGTCCC
>JAKATW010000063.1 GCA_021827945.1 Thermoplasmata archaeon | reverse complement strand
AAAAAAGCTTCTAGAATTCAGGGAATGGTTAGTTACTGAGAGCAGGAAGGAAGAGAACAGGTATCTCAGGAAAGATGGAATAAAGGGAAGGCTAAAAAAGGAATTCAGACTTGATATACTCAAACGCTTAGAGAAGCTAGAGTCAGAGACCAGACTCATGCTAATTACTGACAAAGAAATTCGTGCCTCAAGCAGACTTATAAGGTCAGGCAGATACGAGGAATATCAATGACTTCCAAACTTTGTTTGAACTTGTGTTCAATTATTTGGATAAAAAATAGCTAGAACCCACTTGCATTCCGCGAATGAATTCTGGTATCACCTCTTAAATAGTCCGTTTACAAGTTTCACAAATTCGTCTCTGAGATTCTTGTACTCGGGTCTGCTTGATAACATTTCATCGACGCCAACAATTAATGAAATAGTTCTTGAATCTGCTATATCATAGTCAGAGATAGACAATTCAATTATGTCCTTAGTCGATCTCACTTTTACTGCGGAATAGTCTCTAGTGTCTGATTTTGCCTTCAAGTCACTCATTTCTTTGAGCTCAACTTTCTTCTTAGGGTTTAGAGAATTTACTATCTTCACAATGTCAGCTTCTATAACTGCCTTATTAATACCATATTGCACACCCAGTCTCCTTTCTCGCCTAGATCTTCCCGCTCTCTTAGCTTCCTTGATGACTGAGTTATCACTCTCTGAAATTATGTCCCTCAATTTTTCCTTCAGCGCTTGATATCCTGAGTCTATCTCAATGAACCCTTCTCTATCTAGATTCACAGCATCATCTAACCCTTCTTTGATATATAATTCTCCGCTTAACTGAGCTCTCAATATAGGTTGTTCTCCGTGAATGACTCTAAAGAAATTGTTATCATATTTTCCAACTCCTACAAACTTGACCCGAGGATAGAGTCCCATTAACTGTATCGGGGTGACTCTATGAGGCTGAAGCAAAACGTATCCTATGGCCTTTACTCTGACCTTACCTTCTGTCGCCGAAGCTTCAGTATTAACAATAATTGGAAATACACGGAAATCCTGGTTAGTCTCTGAGTCTAACTGGTCTATTTCGGAAGTCCTTATTTTGGTCGATGGTAGATAGATCGGTCTTCTTAGTTGAACACCATCAAAATACACTTTGAAATTTAAACTCTCCAGTTCACCTTTTATCTCACCTATTATCTTCTTAGATTCTCCATTAAGATATGAGCTTTGTATAGGCCCATCCTCCAAATATTCTACAGGACATATCAGGCCAAGTTCCCACAGAAACTGATCTCTCCCGGTCAGATCTTCAATATTTCTTACTCCAATACTATCTAGAAGTTTCACAAACACTTTCATTATTTTCCCGTTATCTTCAATTTTATCAGATTGGGGCCAATCTACGAGATCTAAGTACTTTACGCTCCTCCTAGAAATAGCCTTGTAGAAATCGCTATCCCTCTTGATATCTTTAAGTATAACTTCTGTTCCTATATCGTTACTGCCCCTTGCAATTTCCTTATATTTTATCGTTCCAAATTTAAATTCTTCTAGTGTTTTAATTTGATTTACATATTTAAAATAAGGAGATAGATTGAATTCAGCCTCAAGGCCATAATCTTTCCCCTTCGGAAACGTTCTCATTGTTATGTTTTGACTCGCATGAACTGCTGCCAGCATTCCAATTCCAAACATTCCTATAGTCTTCCTGCCGAAAGATGTTGGATAGGACTCTTCTAGCACTTTTACGCTTGCTCCAATGTGCATAAAGGAGAATTCAAGATCTTCCTTAGTCATACCTGAACCATTGTCTTTTATTGAAATTGCAGAAAACGAAGGATAACCAGAATTCACGTATACCTCAGTAGCTCCAGCATCGTAGGAGTTATTTATTAGTTCTTTCAATATTCCCCCAGGTGTTCTGTACATTCCGTTACTGATGTGTTTGATTATTTTCAGGGCAACCCGAATATCAAATGCGTTTTCCCATTCGTTCATTTTAGGGCCCCCATCCATAAACTATTTCACTTAATCTGTCAAAATGTCCAATTGCCCTGTCAACGCTGGCAGTAGTTGGGAGAATCACGCGGCTAGGATCTCTGAGCTTATAATGCGCTGCAGTATCTCCAAGATCTAAAATGAAATTGAAGGCTCTCTCTGCATCGGTCAGTGTTTGTTGACTCGAAGAATTTGAAGAGAGATAATTTTTCAAATCTTGCAACACCGTGAGATTAACAGTGGCATCGCTTGATTGTCTTCCGAGCGTTCGTATCCAGATTAGTTTCTCTAGACAGACCCTAAGTACAATAGCAGCTCCCCTGTGCCTGTCGTGAATGTTAGAATCCTCAACTTCCACTAGCATTTCTCCTATCTCTTGATCGTCATCAACTCCCGTGGACTTAAGCTTAACCACAGATTTGGATTTTGTAATATTCACCACGCTCACATTTCCTCCATTAAGAAACAGGAATTTATTAGGTCTCCTGCATGTCTGATTAGGACAATTTATCCACGCGGTTGACTGCCAAGGTACAGAATAAGGTGGCTGAATTGTCATGTCAGTACCGCAGTGAATGCATTTTAGCGAGATGCTGGATGAAATCGTTTAATCAATCCCCTTCTTCTTTCCCTCTCTCGAATCTTCTTTCATGATCGGTATCATTTCCCCAGATCCTCCCTCATCTTATCATATTCCTCTTTCGATATTTCACCCTTTGCATACCTCTCCCTGAGTATCTCCAGTGCATCATCATGGTCCCACCATCTCCAGTTGCGGTCTGAGTATCTCGAGCTCCTTGATATCCATCCTATTGTTCTTGCAAACCATACTATTGCCCATATGAATATGAAGAGGAAGAACAGGCCTATGAGAACTCCCACCAAGCTTCCTGCCACTCCTATCCATCCTGAGAAGGTGTTGGGGAAGGTGTGGGGATTGAATATCACGCTGAGAATTGCTGCAATTCCTATGAGTATGAACATCACTGTGAAGCCATACCAGAATACCCTGCGGGGATCATGGTTATAAGTCATTGAAAACCTCCTCAATGAACTTCATTTGCTTTTCAACTTCCCTATCTGTGCTGGTTAAATAGATACTTGTTACGCACATCAGCATACTATCACTGAGATATTGTTTGTTTTCTGGAGGGACTTACTAATCTCATTTTTGAAATCTTTAACTGGAAGCTCCTTTTCGTTCGCGTCCTGTGGGTCCCCAGTAGAAGCAACCACGATGACTTTTAACTTGAATCTAGCTTGATACAGTTTAAT
>JAKATW010000088.1 GCA_021827945.1 Thermoplasmata archaeon | reverse complement strand
GGAGTCTTCCATTTATCTCCTCTATTCCCATTAAAAGATAAGAATCATCCTCCGGATCGTAGACCCCAGGACAGCGCTCTATTCTCATAGATTTAATGCTTCTTCTATGTTAGAGATCTCGACTGTCGTGCTATCCTCTCCTATAAGCGCACCCTTGCTGTTAGAGACGACAGACGCACCTACATAGAGACTTCCAAAGTTGGCGGTCCCCACTCTCCCCTTGACACCGAAAATTCTCCCCAGTTCCTCTATCTCCTCGTCCGTCATATTTGGAGGTATGATGAGACCAGAAGTTGTGACAAGACCGCTCGAGCCCACAGTCTTTACTTCCCTGAATTCCCCCTTCAAGACCTCTACTCCCAGAACGTCCCGTATTATCCTTACGGACTCATCGCTGAAATCTTCGTGAACCAACGCTGCCTTATCGTTGACAAGAATGTTGTTCCCGACCGCATTCAGGTTGTCTTTCAGCACAACGAAGTTGATATCCTTTGGAATCACCCTGAGTTCTTCCTCCGAAGCGATATTGCTGAAGACCATGCCGTTGGAGTTCATCACAGATAATGAACCAAGCAGGTTTGAACTGCCTATAGTCATCTCCAGCGGCTCAGTTTTCAGGTAATGGGAGACAAGGCCGCTGATATCGCGGTCCGTGTTTTTAGGAACTAGGGTATATTTCTCCCAAGTTCTGAGGTATACCCCCAAAAATGGAGAATTGAAAATTCTCGAAACCTGTATCATGCCTGGTCTGGAAGAAGCACCTCTGCCGAATTATCCTCTTCCAGTTTCAGGATCTTGACTCGCAGCTTTCTCGGGGGCTTTTCGATTCCCCTCTTCCATATGAACCTGTTAACAGAATCGTCAATCCATACATTCTCGGAAGGAACTTTCATGAATCGTGCGACCTTTGCCCTCAGCATGGAAACTGCTGCAGAGCTCCTTCTCTTTCTTGAAACGTATACTATTTCTCTTAACGATATCGTCATTTCAATCTCTTTTTCAGCCAATTATCTCACTCCTTTAGCTTGTTCCGTCTCCACGTCCTCCTCTTTGGATTCGTGGTGACCCTCCTGTTCGTCTTCATCATGACCCAGGCTGGGACCCTGGAGTTCTCTTTCACCTTTGCCATCAATCTCTTCTTCGTCGCAACATGCTTATTTCTTGCCAACTAAGTTCATCTCCTCTCTATTTTTGTCTCTCTCTTTTCCGATAACCTTGCCAGGAGGGATTTTACCTCTGCATCAGTGATCAGCCTATTAAGGCGACCGGACTGGGCAAGCATTATTACTTGATTTTCAACATTCTCCACTACATCGGGTCTCACTAACTTGACGTTTGTGAGTCTCTCGTATGCCTCTGGAGTTACAAACCTCTTGACGACATCCTGCCTTTCTTTGTCTGCAGTTCGCTTCTGGACCTCTTCCCTGTCCTGCATCGCCTGGTTGGCAGCCGCCTGGTTCTGGAGGTCCATGAGCCTTTTTCTCTTGATTTCTTCCAGCTCTCTGTCGTCAGTCAATTCTATCAACCCTCAGATGTATTTCTCCATTGATGGGATCTTCTCCTTCAACTCTGCAGATACATTCAGTGCAGCTGAGTTTAGCAACTTAGTCCCCGCAGATGAGATGGATCTTCCCTTCTTGTTCTTCAGTACATAGCCCAGCTTCTCCAGGTCCTGGAGAGCGTTTCTAATGACCTTCCTAGACCCCTTTCCTGCGTGATGTGCTTTGGATCCTCTGTCGACCTTACCTCCGTATTCAGCTGCAAGCTTCTCTATCCCTATGGGTGAGTTTACTGCAACTTTCCTTAGTAAAGAGGCAACTCTTATGTAATACCAGTTGGCGTCATTCGGCCCTCTCTCCTTGTGCTGTCCTGTCTTGACCTCCTTCGCCCACTTGGGCTCCTCTATCTCCTTAGATAGCTTGCTTGATACTTCTCTAATCAACGTTTCAGGTGGTATATCCTTGAAATTGACCATTGCAACATCCTTCCTTAACCGTATAGGGAATCAATATATAAAATTCGTTTTCCCTTCATCTCAGTCTTACTGTCTCCAGATTATATGGCGCATAGCTCTCCACTCCGAATTTTATTGACAGTGCTCTGGAGAATTCGACTGCGTTCTTTGCGTCTCCGTGATTTACGAGTATCCTCTTCGGTTTGAACTCAAGTGCTTCGATATACTTCATGAGCTGTCTTCTGTCTGAGTGCCCTGAGAATCCATCGACACTTTCAATAGTCAGTCCTACCTTGACTTCCTTCAGGCCGTCATTCTTCCTGATATTGAGCTGTTTTGCACCTGAGAGTATTCTTCTCCCCAGGGTGCCCTCCGCCTGGTATCCGACAAACACAAGGAAATTCCTCTCGTCATTTGCCCAATTAGAGAAGTATTCTATGACCGGTCCGCCATTCATCATTCCTGAGGTTGCGAGGACGACTAGGGGACCGACATCACTGACGATCTCCTCTCTAGTGTCGGGGGCATCAACCCTCACGAATATATCAGACAGGAAGGGATTCTCCTTCTTTCTGGTTATGAGGTCTCTGAGATTGGAATTCAGAAATTCAGGATAGGCTGTATGAATGCTTGTTGCCTCGTAGATCATGCCGTCCAGATATACCGGGACCTTGGGAATCTCCCCTAGCCTGTATTTTTCTTCAAGCACCAGCATTACCTCCTGGCTCCTTCCCACTGCAAAAACTGGAACCAGTACCTTTCCCTTTCTCTCCGCAGCAAGTCTTACTATCTGCGCCAGCCTTTCTCCAGCCTCTTGCCTTGACGGTTGGAAATCGCTCCTTCCGCCGTACGTGCTCTCTGTCACAAACGTTTCAACCCGTGGGAGCCTGCTGTCAGCGGCGTTGAAGAGCCATGAGTTCATGTACTTTATATCGCCCGACATCAAGAGATTGTGGAACCCTTCCCCTATATGGAAGTGTACAACGGACGAACCAAGGATATGACCCGCATTCCTGAGGGTAACCCTCACATCTGGTGAAATATCCGTGGTCTCGTTGTAGTTTAGCGTGACCGTGTGCCTTATCAGGTTCCTTATGTCTTCCATCTTATAGGGAACCTTCCTGTTCTCTGCCATGCCGAGTTTAACGTAATCCATTAGCAGGAGGAGTAGAAGGTCTCTGGTAGGAGACGTCAGGTAAACCGGGCCGTCGTAGCCTATGCTGAACAAGTAAGGAAGGAATCCTCCGTGATCCATGTGTGCATGAGTCAGCACAACGCCATCTATGGAATTCAACGGCCATATCTCTGGAGCATTCAGGTACGGTGCACCGCTTGCAGGGTCGTCGGTGTCTATAGCGGCTGGGTCTACTCCGCAGTCTATCATGATCTTGGAATTCTTTGTCATTAGAAGGGATGAGGCCCTGCCCACCTCCCTCCATGCACCCAAGCATGTGAGACGTACATAGTTCTCTCCCGGAAGGGGATCTCGGGATATCCTCTTTCCGAGATTTCTTAGGAATTTTCTCCTCTCTTCCGACTCAGCCTTCAGGAACTCCCTGACCATCTTGATCGTTGCACTCTTGATGGGTGGTGTCCTGATTATCCTCGGGGCCCACTTTACCTCCCTTCGGATAGTCGCGATGATCTGGGAGTCATATCCCTGAATCCTTTCAGGGTCATCTACCTCTATCAGCACTTCTCCCGAGTCGTGTTCAAAAAAGATGTCGGATATCGAAACGCCTTCAGGCATTGTCTTCCTGATCTTCTCTTCCGCCTCCTTTTCCGCGACAAGGGAAGAAGAATCTGGCCTGATTATGATTCTCTTCCTTATGGATTGGGCAAGCTTCTTAATCTTCTCCGGATCCTCAAGGAATTTGTGGCTTTCCTTTGAGTAGAGAACGACGTTTGCGCCCTCCATATCCAGGCTAGTGTATTCTAGTCCTGGAAATATTATTTCAAGGTTTTCCTTTGTAATAGCAATGACTTCTTCATATTTCATTAAAAATTCCTTCTTTAAAATCAAAAATAATAAAAGATAATGATTATTTGAGTTTCTTAACCCTCTTTTGAATGTCCTCCGCCGTAAACTCCTTGTATCCCTCATCAGGAGTAATTGTGATGATATCAAATCCGTTTCCAGTGGCTGCGTCCCTCTGTAGTGAAGTGGAGATCGCCCTTATTGCAAGATCTATTCCCTCATCGCTACTCATGTTCTCTTTATAGCCGTCCTCTAGTACTCCATAAACGAATGGAGACCCGGATCCTGTGCTCACGTACTTGTCCTCGACGGATCCTCCCGCTTCGTCAATCGAGAAAACGTGGGGGGCTGAATCGTATCCTGCGACGATTATCTGCACATAAAATGGCGCAAATTTTGTCTGGTTTAGCATATTGGCAAGCAGCGTGGATAGCCCTGACACCGTAATCCTTGTCCCTTTCTTGTACTTGTAGAGTTCAGCCTCTGCCTTCAGATATCTAACGAGAGTCTGAAGATCACCGACTAGTCCAGCCGTAGTCATTCCAATGAAATCGTCAACCTTGTAGACCTTTTTCCCAACCTTGTGTGCAACCATGTAACCAGCTGTAACCCTGTGATCCGCAGCAATAACTATGCCACCCTTTACCACCATCGCAAGCGTAGTAGTCCCAGTTTTAAGTTCTTCCATAATTAATACACCTTTTCAAAACTTACTGGACTATTCACTAAGATTATATAATGCCTTCGTTACAGGAGAGCCTATGGCAACTTTCTTTGCCTCTTACTATTCTCTTTGAGGGACATAGTGTAGTGCGGTAACCCCCGACTTGAAGGACCTCGCTTCCACCAATCGGAGGCGTCGCAGTTCGCCTTGATTCTCGAATAAATGCTTGCCAGACCCCAGTAGGATTGGCTGAACTCGAATTCTATATTCATCAACTAGACCGGCACGAACAATCGCGGCTGCTATGGACCCACTACCAATGATCTCTATCTCTTTCCCTGTACCTTTCTTAAGTCGTGAGATCTCCTGTGCAGGATCTGTCCGAACTATGTTCGAAGGCTTCCATTCCCCCTCCTTCAAGGTCGTTGAGAATACAAGCTTTGGGAGATTGTTGAGTCGTTCAACCACATAAGGATCCCATCCGGTCGCAGCAGCATCTAGCTTCGGAAAAAATTTAGAAAATTCTTCATACGTTGT
The DNA here is from genome assembly GCA_021827945.1 of Thermoplasmata archaeon. Lineage (GTDB taxonomy): Archaea > Thermoplasmatota > Thermoplasmata > Thermoplasmatales. The sequence continues at coordinate 11,956 of JAKATW010000088.1, read as the reverse complement.
GCGGCCGAAAACCAGCAAACCTGCACTGGTCAAAATATCGTGAGACCAGGCAAGGTCCTCTTCCTCAAATGGTAGAAACCATTCAATCTGGTTCTTCGAGTCAGTGTAGTACCCGTCGAGTGACATAAGACTGTCCAGGACAACCCTTCTCATTGAAGTGGATTGAAATTGTTCCTAAAATAGTTTTTTCGGACGTTTGTTAGAGATCTTTTGCGAAGCATTCTTGAACACATCCCTAAATAACGATTATCGAATAATATTTCATTTTATTACATATCAAACAACTTCTCAGAGTCAGTTATTTGAATACGGAAACATTATATTTCACTCTTTATTAATCGAGACGTGAGGGTTTCGAATAATTACTTTCACAGTAAAATAGGGGTGATAAAAAATGAATATAGATCCAAATATCACCAAGTATCTCATGAAGGTAAAGATAGTCACCGACGGGATTGTGGAAAAACCCGATGTGGTTGGAGCTATTTTTGGCCAGACGGAGGGCTTGCTGGGTGACGAGCTAGATTTACGAGATTTGCAAAAATCGGGAAAAATAGGAAGAATAGAGGTAGACATAGAGTCGAAGGGCGGCAAATCAGAAGGAACCGTTTACATTCCATCCGGAGTTGACCAGGTTGAAACGAGCATAGTTGCTGCCAGCCTGGAAACAATTGATAGAATAGGACCTTGTAAGGCCAAGGTAGAGGTTCTCGGAGTCGAGGACGTTAGAGTGGCAAAGAGGGAGAAGGTCATAGAGAGAGCCAAAGAAATCCTGGAAAAGATGATGTTGAACAACAAGAATCTTGGAGAGGACCTGGTTCAGACGGTCAGAAGCAAGGTGGAGAATGCGGAAATAGCCGCATATGGCTCCGACAAGCTTCCAGGTGGCCCAAACCTCAACTCTAGCGAATCCATAATTGTCGTTGAAGGAAGGAATGACGTGCTCAACCTTCTGAAGTTCGGTATCAAGAACACCATAGCCGTAGAGGGGACAAATATATCCAAAACAATTACAGACCTTACAAAACAGAAAACATCTACTGCCTTCCTGGACGGAGACAGAGGTGGAGATCTGATTCTGAAGGAATTGCTTCAGGTTGCCGATATCGACTTCGTTGCAAGGGCACCAGGCGGTTTTGAAGTTGAGGAGTTGACATATAAACAGGTGGTGAAGGCACTCAGAGACAAGACACCACTGGATCAGTACCTTGCGTCTCACGGAATGCAGGAAGAACTGAAGACGCTCAACACGAAGAACGAGTCCGCTCCAAGACGGAAAGAAGCAGAACCGGTACAGGTTGTCGCTAATGGAGACGATAGACAGAACAGCTCCCCCGTTCCAATAGAAGGTGGGCAAAAACCACAGGGTGTAAAAGCATACATGAAGTTACTCGATGAGGCATCTCAGAGCAAGGAAGTAAGGTTTTACGACGATGCATGGGAGATCATAGGAAAGCTACCCCTGAACGAGGTCATAGAAAAGTTTGGTTCGGTAGACAAGAAGTACACAAAGATAGTCACTGGAGGAATAGTTTCCCAGAGGCTGCTAGATACTGCCTACACGAATGGTATCAGGGAGATTTACGGAATAAAACTAGGTCACATCGCAAAGAGACCTGCGGACATAAAGGTCATAACAAAAGAATTCGGAAGAAACTGATAACGGCCAATACAGAGGATTGGAACACCTATTCTCAATCCTCTACTTTTACCATTTCTTAAATCTTAAATATTCTATCAGGAACGAAGAGCAACGTTCTCAGTTCATTCTTGCAGGGAGCAATGCAATTCTAAATGTGTTTATGACTCAGTCCAAAAACATAAGACCAATTCATTAACGCGCGTCACATGTTGAGCATCTTTCGGGCATCATCAGAGATCATATCGAGGTTCCATTGAGGATCCCAGACCAGCTCTATGTCACACTCCTTGACGCCCGGAATCTCTTCGACTCTCTTCTGAGCCTCCACGAGAATCCAATCTGTAACAGGACAGCTGGGAGCAGTCATTGTCATCCTTATGCTGACTTTGTCGTCATTTATCTCAAGATTGTATATAAGGCCCAGATTCACGATATCCACACCTATCTCTGGATCGCTTACTGTCTTCAGTGATTCGAGCACTTCTTCCTTCGTTACCATTGCGTAAAAATCGAATCAACATATTCATATTTTTTGTCTTTTCTGCGATTTAGGTGGAATCGTTACATTGGCAATTCAGTTTTCCTATGCGCATCCCGTCGAAAATGTTGCCAATAAAACAGCATGACTATGGTAGACATTAGCTATATATTCGATTTGTTCTTCTCCAAGGGAAGATCATGAGAAAGGTTTCAGTTGTGATGGGCAGTACGAGCGATCTGGAGATAATGAAGGATGCGATCAACACTCTGAAGGATTTCGGAATTGAAGTCGATTACGGAGTGTACTCCGCACACAGGTCTCCGGAGAGACTGGTTGAGTACTGCGCAAACTTGAAAAATTCTGGAATAGACGTGGTAATCGCTGGGGCGGGAGGTGCTGCAGCTTTGCCTGGCATGATAGCTGCACTCACGGACCTCCCTGTCATAGGAGTGCCTATCATGGGAAAGAGCCTTAACGGGCTGGACTCGTTGCTCAGTATCATCCAGATGCCTCCGGGAGTGCCTGTCGCCACCGTTGGCATAAATGCGTCAAAGAACGCCGGACTACTTGCGGTGAGGGTCTTAGCACGCTACGACAAGGATATCTCGAAGAAGCTTGAGGAATTTGTCAAGAAACAGAAGAAGGATGCTGCTGAAAAACAACTGGTTCTGTGATCATTTATACTTTTTTGGTATCATTTGCTCGTACCATTTCTCCGTGACCTCGTCACTCTCTTGCCTCTCCAGTTTTATATTTATTGACAGAAGGTACTTGGATATCCTCTTCTTTGTTTCGTCCCTCAGCTCCGTCGTTATAGAGAGCTTGTTTCCTGACCTCTTTCCCTTAAAGAATATGGGGTCGAATCCATCTCTGAGCAGGACCATTTTCCCCTGCGGCTTCCAGCCGAGTATGAGTGATACATGTTCCATCGTCAGAGTTCGAGGAAGCAGTACTATGTCTTCGCCCCTTTCTGGTGGGGAGAAACTCTCGTATCTCCAGCTATACATTATCTCATCTCTCGACTTCAGTGGAAGTATTCGCTGGAACTTACCCTGTTCTATCCCCCTTGAAAGATAACCTGATATGAAATTTCCGTTCATCGTGTTCCCCAGGATTGAAGACAGAATCCTGCCGTTGAAAATGCCAAGTTCCTTTGTGATCCTGTCCATTGCTTCTTCACTGTTGCCCTTGATAAAGGTGAGCTGGTACCTGCCCTTGTTGTCCTTGTAGACAATGCACTTCTTCATCATTTCGTTAAGATAGTTGAGGGTCTGATTGATAGTAAAACATGATCGCTCGACGATCAGCTCCCTGGACAGAGAAGGCATCTTCTTTATTATCTCATATAGTCTCTTTGAGTTGTCACTCAGCGAGTTGTACTTCACAGCTGCTATCAGGGAGACATTCTCTTTGCTCAGATAACCTTGCGAACCGTCTGCGAGATAACCCTGGACTGCCAGGTTGCTCATCACAAGCTTGTCCAGGTCAATGCTCCTATCGCTCTTCATCATCAACTCAAAGTTGCCCTTGTATCCCAGGATCGAACTCAGTGCTACCACGGGGTCAGAATGCTTGTAACCGTTTGAGAGATGATGCTTCTTCACAAGGTAGTGGATCATGTCCTCCTCGTCCATCGATAGGTCATCCACCGTTGTCCCGTTGACCATGAAGTTCCTTACCATCGAGTATCCGATTATCTCCATCCTTTCCTTGTCTGGAATAGGGAATGTGATCTTCCTTATCACCAGAGAGTCGAACTTCTCGATTTTTGAAATCTCGCTGACGACTTCCATGACCTGATCAAAGTTACCAGCATAGTCTCCGGTGATTTCGAATATCTCAAGTATCCCGTTTTCAGTTGCTGTTTCAAATCCCAGTTTGATTGCTCCATCTTCTATTAGGAAGTAGGTCATCCCCTCCCCTGTCTCACCCTCGATCCTCTCTCTGTTGATCAAAAACAGGGGGTCCTTCGTGCTGATCAGAGCCTTCTGTTTTGTGAATGTCAGATCCGTGTAGAGATAAGTAGAATGACCGCTCACCATCTTCTTGACATTCAGCTTTCCGATGTACTTGCGCACCATCCCGCCGAATATATGTACAATCTCTTCGATGCTGATCGGCCCGTATGTTGAAACGAACCTCTCGAGGAGTTCCGTCGGTTCTTCTGGATCCACGTTGACCTTCAGCGGTTTCCCTTGCTTGGTGACAACGTAGTTGTTCCTGATGAGCTTCTCAAGGGTCTTTTCTTCAATGTCCTCCATTCCATACTTGCCCTTCTTTATCAGATCCAGTATCTCTTTGTCCTCCTTACTGAGACTCTCGAACCTGTTGAGTGAAATCAGTTGAGGAAGGTACTTCTCGTCAAAGTATCCCGTGATCGTACCTGCAAAGTGACCGTGCACTATCCCCTTTGAGTTCATCTCCTGTTCGGAGTACCCACGGATGACCAGGGAGTTGGAGTCACTGGTTATGAGGTAGCTGTCAAAGTAGTTCTCTCCCATCTTCTCGAGAGTTCGGTTCAATCTGATTTTTCCAATCTCGATCTCGTCGCTCGACCTGAGCTTCTTGAGGTCTTCAGAGAGTATGTACTGCTTGTCTCTCTTCGGGAAAAACCTGCCAGAGACTATGATCTTCCTTGTGGTCAGGTCTTCCATGACCTCATCCAGTTCATTGATCTGACCTATTCTATCCACAATCTCGTTGTATGTGAGCGGACCGTTCTGCCACAGGAGCCACTGGACTACCTTCCTGACCGACTCTACTCTTTCCGCCTTCTCTACCGTCCTGTTGTACCATTTTACCCTGTTCCCATTTCTCAGGAAGTACGCGCTGTATGCTCTCTCCATCTTTCTCAGGACTATGAGAGTTGACTCAGGGTCCATTGAGTTATTCTTCGCTATCGAGTTTGTACTGTCTCCGTCATTGAAGTTGATCTTTATATCGCTCTCCTGCATAAAGACCGACGCAAGATAAGGGACGTTCTCCTTCAGTGCATATGTGTTCTTTCCTGTAAAAACTGGTACAATATCCCCCTCCGCCAGATACCCCGCCAGTTCATCGAAATATGCCTCTTGGTCTTCTGCCTTCTTCAGAGGCGAGAAAGAGACCGTTGAGTACAGATCGGCAAAACCGGATTTCCTCAGAAATTCTAGGATGCCTCCTTCGGATCCAGTCAACTGTTTGGATTCCTGGTAATTCATAAGCGATTCGATATCTACCTCTGAACTCCCTTCAAGTCCCATCTTAGCTAGAAGGGCTTCCTGAAGCTCTCTTATGATTGCGCTCTTGTCCTCCATCAGCACTACGTCCGTGATTCCTGTTGAGATGATACCAAACCCGAATGGGCTGGGGTACCTCGTGTAGTCCCGCGTGTTGATCTTGATCTCTCCTTTTCTTATGGATGTCAATATCTTCTCTGAGTTGTCAAGATCCATGACTATACTCTCTATTTCTCTGAAAGTCTCCTCAATTATCGGGAAATTCTCCATGGAAAACAGTATATCAAGTACTCTCTCGCTCCTTAGCTGTTGTCTCGCAACAGAGACCTCCCTTCCCCTGTACCTTCTCAGGACCATAAAGGATCTAGTCGCACAGTGTCTGAATCGTTGCTTAAAAAGTTCGGTAGACTTGACTGCATTTCTCAGCGATCCACCAATAGTTAAAGTTTGAAGCAAGTCGTGTATCTTGGCAATATCCACTCTCCTGTTGAACGTCAGCATAAAACCGTCGTCTGTGAGCGAAACCCGAGAGTTCACAGAGAATTCCTTTGAAATGTTAAAGGCTATGATTCGGCTCAGGGCATCGTTGACCCTCCTGCCCAGAGCAAAGTGGAAGATGACTGAGAACTGATTTGCCTTGTCGATATACCCCTCTATCAGGAAGTTATCATTGGTCGGAACACCATAGTCCATTTGATTGGTCATATAGGAGATTACGCTCCTGACGCTGTTCTCATCTGCTGCATATTCCGTCTTCAGGAATTCATCCGCAGTACCTTCCCTCATCTTCGCTTCAAGCGACTTTCTGAATTTTCCTACCTCGTTAGAAAGATCGAAAGTTCTGGGAAGCATCTCTCCAACCCACGATGGCACGGTGGGTTTTCTTCCAGATGCGTCCTTAATGAATACCTTGTTCCCTCTCAATCTCAGGAATTCGTAAGTCCTCGCACCCAGGACAAATATGTCTCCTCTGTGCAGTTTCTCTACGAACTTCTCGGACAGGGAACCGAGATGTCTGTTATCGACGGAAAAGGCATCATAGTCAGCCTCCTCAGGGATAGTTCCCGCGTTGGTGAAATATATCAACCTTGTACTCTTCTTCCTGCCAAACGTATGTTCCTTCTTGTCCCACCAGATCTTGGAGTACACATTCCCCTCCTCGAAACCACCTGATAAGTAGTTTATGACGTTTAGGAAGTCGCTTTCCGTGAGATCCTTGTAGCAATATGATCTCCTCACGAGATCCAGCGCTTCATTCTCGACCCATTTTTTCTCCAACGATATCCCGGCCACAAACTGGCTCAGGACATCCAGTGAATTCTTGGGGATGCTTATTCTATCTAACTTCTTCTCCTTGGCTTCCTTGACAAGTACTAGCGATTCGACTAGGTCATCTATGTCCATCGGAACAATCCTTCCCTTTGCAGTTGCAAAGACGGAATGACCTGACCTGCCGACCCTCTGCAGTCCCTTTGCTATTCCCTTGGGAGATCCCACCTGAACAACCAAGTCAATGCTTCCGATATCTATTCCTAACTCTAGTGATGTCGATGAAACGGCACACTTCAGTTCTCCCTTCTTCAGCCTTTCCTCTACGTTGAATCTTGACTCCTTTGAGAGACTTGAGTGATGGGCCTCAAGGTCCAGAATACCCCTCTCAATCAATTTGGATGAAACTCTTTCCGCACCACTTCTGGTATTGGTGAAAACAAGGGTGGTGGTATGTTCTTTGACCATAGATTCGATTATGTCATACGTCCTTTCGTTGATCTGTTCTTGAGGAGTAGAAAAGAGATCAGATACGGGACATACGACTCTCATATCAAGGTTCTTGTTGGACTCCGCTTCTACTATGTGCACGTCAGTTTTTTCTACGTTGCCTACCAGAAATTTTGCAAGCTCTTCTATGGGCTCTGTTGTCGCAGAAAGACCTATCCTAGTAACTGTGCCGGTGTTGTGCTGAAGGAATTCTATGATCAGACTGAGGAGCTCTCCTCTCTTGTTAGAAGCGAGATCGTGGATTTCGTCAATTATCAGGAATTCTACTCCCCTGAACTTCTCTTTGAACTTCGGGGAAAACAAGGCGAGTGCTAGAGACTCTGGAGTGGTGATGAATATGTGTGGTGGTGTCTTGTTCATTTTCTGCCTGGCATACTGGCTAGTGTCTCCAGACCTGACACCAACCCTGATCTTTGGGATATGGATCCCCTTTTCCTCCGCAAGCTGTCTTATCTCCTCGAGAGGGACTTCAAGATTTCTGTGGATGTCATTGGCAAGGGCCTTTAGGGGGGAAACGTAAACGCAGTATATTTTGTCCTCGAGCTTGTTCTCCTTTGCGAGAAGGAACAACTCGTTGATAGTTACGAGGAAACCGGAGAGCGTTTTACCCGTTCCGGTTGGAGAAGATATCAATACGTTTTTTCTCTGATGAATTAGGGGGATTCCTATCTTCTGTGCAGTGGTCGCATTCTTATACTTGGAAGTGAACCATTCTAAAACCAAGGGATCCAGGTACATCTCGAGATTGTACTCATTATTACCTCGTATTATCATTTAGGTTCCTGCGTAGTGGGAAAGGTATGTTGAAAAGCTATAAAAACATGTGGAATCCATCGTCACGTGTCCCATTGAGATTGACCTAGAAACTTTGTGCCAGACAGTAAGACAGGATTCAATTATCTGATATCTAATCTATTGAACATGCAATCTCTGATTTGGATCGATGCCGATAATTCCATACCATATAAACTAGTGAAACAAGATGTGTCATTTCCGATGTTTTAAGGTGCAAGGGCAGTCGATGAATTCCCTCAAATAAATGTACCTGCAGTCCAAGGGAAGCCCTTCTATCTTACGGATAAGACAATCGACCCCAGCGTATTCTTGAGTCAGGTACGTTCGGAACGTAGAACGTTATTCGGCTCCTCAGAGGAATTGCAGGAAGGGGGCCACGTCGCGACCCTTGACATCAATCCAAAGGGCGCGCAGATATATCAAGGAAGAATATTGAACGTGCTGTATTCTCAGAGAGGGCTGAGATAGAAATTGGACAAGGAGAACCCACCCTGGGAGAAATGGTACGACACTGGTTGCGGATGGGTGTGACCCATGAACAAGTGAGGTGATACAGTTGATAGATCCATTCAGCATGGACGGAAGAGGTGAATCCACTGGGATATGAATGGTGAGCGGAAAGGGGTATGAAAGCTCTATGACGAAAAGAGGTAATGAGTGATTTCCATTTTGAGACCGCTTGCGTAGCCTAGTAATTCTCTATGTGAAACAGTGCCATTCTTTCCAGGAGTTCTTCGACAGATTTCACTCCCCAGTACTTCATCTTGCTGCTTCCAGCATCGATCTGGGGTTTCTTCTTAGGGGTGCTTGAGTATTCAACCCTCACGACTGTTCCCGAATAATTCTTTACACCGACTATTTCGAATGCCCTGTGCACCTGTCTCTGTAGGGAAAGGTACAGCAATATCTCATTCCAAATCGATTTGCTAATTGTTCTCTTGTTCTCGAAATTCGCAGTGGCATACATTATCGCGACTTCCAGATGAATATTACCAACTACCCTATCCTCTCTGATCAAGGAACAGTCTTTGAGCTTGTCTAAATTTCTTTCATCAAAAGAATCTAAAAAATAATAGGTTAGGTCAACTGGGATTGACCATCACCTGGCCAGTCGAGACGGCAAGATCGAATTTGGAGAGAAGAGATGTCTTTGACTTCGTCGATGCAAGTACCAGATTGAGAACTTCGCTTATCGTCTTAACGACATGGATCTGAATCTTCGTCCTCTGAGTTTCCTCAAGAACAATATCTCCCTTGTTGCTCTCCGGAACTATTACATTCTTGAAGCCTGCTTCAATCGCAGCCTCCACTTTAGCCGTAACTCCACCTACAGGGAGGACTTGTCCCCTGATAGATAGAGACCCTGTCATTGCGTATGACTGGTCTACAGGAATACCTTCCATGGCTGATACAACTGCAGTGGCTATAGTTATACTTGCGGAATCTCCTTCGACCCCTTCATAGCTACCTATGAACTGGATGTGGACATCGTGATTTGCAATATCCTGTCCCGTGTATTTCTTAATCACTGCGGAAACGTTCTGAACTGCCTCCTTTGCTATCTCACCCAACTTTCCCGTTGCGATTACCTTACCACTCTCCTTCTCCTGTGCGGGTGTGACTTCCGCGGCTACTGGCATTACTATTCCTGAGTACTCTGCCATTCCAGATCCCGCACTGAAGACCGCCAGTCCGTTCACTATTCCTATGGAGTATCCCTCGTTGGTGAAAGTTCTGTAGTTCTTGTTTGCCTCTATGTGTTTGTCTGCTATCTGTTGTTCCAGGGGTCTCGCCTTGAGCTTCGCCTTTATTACGTGATCACCTGTGACAACTGCTGATGCCGATTGAACTGCAAGGTCGCCTGCAATCCTGATCAATCCACCCATTTCCCTCAGTCTTAGAGTAATCTTCCCCTTTCTACCTGCTCTCTTTTGAGCTTCTCTGATTACCTCTGCTATGGCAGAATAATCGAAAGCAGGGATCTTCTTGTCCTTTAAAACTTCCTGTCCGACAAACCTCATGACTTTTTCCCTGTTGTCTTCGGTATCATCCATCATGGTATTCATGTACACTTCGTAACCATAACCCCTGATTCTCGACCTGAGTGCAGGATGCATTCCTTGCAGAGCATCTAGATTGCCTGATGCAACCAATATGAAATCGCATGGGACCATCTCAGTCTGCACAAGTGCCCCTGCTGACCTCTCGCTCTGACCTGAAATAGTATATTTCTTCTCCTGCATTGCGGTCAGCAGGCTCTGCTGACTTTCCATTCTCAGGGTGTTTATCTCATCTATGAAAAGGACTCCCTTGTTTGCTTTGTGTATATTTCCTGCCTCAACCCTTAGGTGAGCAGGAGTTTCCAGCCCTCCAGACTGGAACGGGTCATGCCTCACGTCCCCTAGCAGTGCTCCTGCCTGGGCTCCCGTGGAGTCGATGAAGGGGGGCTTGTCTTCCCTGTCGTGTCCTACAAGAAGTTTAGGGACTAGAGTCTTGTCCTCCCTTGATATAGGACCCATGTTCAGGGCGATGTACAGAAAAGCCGCCGCCATTATGGCCAGGAATATTGGAGTGGAATCTATGGAGTGAGTGGTCGGGTAATTGATAAACGCAAATATCAGTCCTATGACCACAATGAATATCACCAGAATTCTGACACTCCTCTGCCTCTCCGTCTTCTCCTGATCAGCCCTCTTCTGGTAGTCCTTAGTTATTTCCTTTCCCTTTCCAGCGGGGACAGTAACAATCTTTGGACGGTTAGCATCCTCTGGATTGTGAAATACAAGTATGTCCTCCAGCTCTTCTTTTGGAATGAAATCCGTCATTGACTGAGCTAACATCGATTTTCCAGTTCCCGGTTCTCCTATCAGAATGACGTGCCTTTTCTGCTTCGCAGCCCTCTTGATGACTTCAACTCCCTGATCCTGGCCAATGACCTGATCTACCAGCTTGTCTGGGATCTTGATATCATTAGTAGTGTTGATACCCTTAGACTTTATCCATTCCGCTAATTCATCCATTCGGTAGGCAAGTGAAAATCCCTAATTAAGTGTTTTGTTGATGGAGGAAATATCTCCTTTGGATGAGGTTTAATTCTCAGACAGAATTAGCCCTTATGATTCTTGATGGTAGACCTATTGCCAAGCAGATGATTGAGGAGTTGAGAAAAGAGGTTTCGGAGTTTGGGAAAATAACTATGGCCTCGGTGGCTTACGAGGAGGATCATGAGTCAATAGTCTACTTCAACAGCATCAAAAAGAATGCGGAAAAGGTCGGTATCAGCTTCACTCCCCTTGTGATTAAGGGGGATGATTTGATGAACACCATTCAGAAACTAAACGATGATGAGAGTGTGGATGCGATTATAGTCGGTAGACCCTTCCCGAAGGGAGTCACAAACGAGATGGTATCTGAGGCCCTTGACCCTGACAAGGACGCAGACTGTGTGACCTATCAGAACATGGGTCAACTGTACTTTGGAGTCGAGAAAATTGCACCTGCAACACCGAGAGCAGCTATTGACATACTGCTTCGCAACAACATTACTCTCAGGGGAAAAAAGGCGACTATTATCAACAGGTCAGTGACTGTCGGCAGACCCCTATCTCAGATGCTGCTGAATAGAGATGCCACTGTCACGGTCGCACACAGCAAGACTGAGAATATGGAGAGACTGATTGATGAAAGTGACATCATTTTCCTTGCCGTAGCGAAACCAGGATATCTTAAATCCTCATCTATCAGGACCAAGAAAATAGTGGTGGATGTCGGCATCAATGTTATTGATGGTAAGGTGAGGGGAGATTTAGAGATTGATGTTGAGAACGATCTTGTTGACTATACCCCTGTACCTGGGGGGGTAGGTGCCGTCACCAGTGTCGAAATCCTAAAGAATTCCCTGGAACTTGCTAAAAACCGATAAGGTTTATTAATAGTTAATTCATACCTTCCGACCCAGGTGCTTGATAAATGGGCGTAAATGAAAAAGATGAAAGGGAAAGACTTGCGTTAGAGATGAAGAAGACAGCCTTAGAGAATGAT
>JAKATW010000008.1 GCA_021827945.1 Thermoplasmata archaeon | reverse complement strand
CCGGATCAGGCAAGACGAGGGTCCTCACTTGTCGTATAGCTCGTATATTAGATTCAACACGCGACAAGAATTTTCGTATCTTGGCTTTGACATTCACTAATAAAGCAGCCGATGAGATGAGAAGACGAATTTCTGATTATGTACCGGGATTAGAAAACCGAGTATTCATGGGCACTTTTCATTCGTTTTGTGCAGATGTTCTACGTCAGCAAGGATCACATCTTGGCATAAACCCAAATTTCAACATATATTCGCAAGATGCTGACCTTCAAGCAATCTTAAGCAAAGCTATCACGGAAGTGAAGAAGAACTCCGATGTTGAAATAAGGCCTGACAAGAACCTATTGTCCGTGATACACAGTTTGAAGTCGCGTCTCATCTTCCCTGAGAACTGTAGTAGATTGTTTCATGATAATGACAGTGGAGAGCAAGTAGCTCTTCTTTACAAGGCTTATGAAGATGAGTTGACCAAGAGCAATGCTTTAGATTTTGACTCGCTTATTTTTAAGACATACCAATTGTTCACGGCGTTTCCAGCCATTGCGAAAAGGTATCGAACTGTCTATCAATACTTGTGCATAGATGAGTTTCAGGATACTAATTGTTCTCAGTATAGCCTGATACGTGCTTTTACTGGTGACGACTACAAGAACGTATTCATAGTTGCTGATGATGATCAGATAATATATCAGTGGAACGGGGCAAGTTACAAGCGTATCGAAGAACTCATAGATCATTACTCGCCTAAGAAAATCCAATTGCCACTGAACTACAGATGCCCGCCTGAAATAGTTAAGCTGGCTAACAATCTTATAGGTCATAACTTTTTGAGGACAGCAAACAAGAAACCACTTGAGGCATTTCATCTCAGTTCTGGGAAAGAGACAGTCCGCTTACTACCATCTTTCAAAGATTTTAGTCTAGAGCTATCTGGTGTAGCGAAGGATGTAAGACATCTCCATTCAGATAATCTCGGTTCTGTTGCTATACTAGGAAGGAGTCGCAAACTTTTGGAGGGCGCTAAGGAGGCACTGAATAATGAAGGATTGCATGCGATAATCTTACAACGAAAGGACAATTTTGAGAGCACTCCGTTCATGTGGCTTTACTCCATTCTAAATCTTGCAAACAACAGACAAAACCAAAGCAGTCTCGAAGCTGTTTGTGGTACTTTTGCACAACTAACACAAATCGAAGTCGATAAGGAAGATGTTGTTAGACAAGCTGGGATTTCGAATAATGATTATTTGCAGCAATGGATCAAAATTATTCAACAAGGAAACGCTGATGAATTGACAAAAGAAGTTATTGACCAAACTTTTCGATGTTTAGGAGAAGGAAGAGATTTCATTGGGTACATAAAATTTGCCCTGGGCTGGTTTAAGAGATTAGTTTCCGTACATCAGAAAACCGGTGACGTCTTGGCTGATGAAGTGTTTGCAGGTTATATCGAGGAGTTACCGGTATGGAATGAACTTATGAAGGAAATCACTCAACTTCTGGGTGATACTTTGACATTGGAAGCATTTTTACAGGAGTTACAGTTGCGTTCAAAGGAACCCATCCCAAACAAGGATGAAGTTGTCTTGATGACAATTCATGGAGCCAAAGGAAAGGAATTTGACCACGTATATCTAATTGGGCTTGTTGATGATGAACTACCGTCTTATCAGAGCAGGAAGAAAGGGGATAACAGTCCAGAAATGGAGGAAGAAAGAAGAAACTGCTTTGTTGCAATTACAAGAACGATAAAGACATTGACCATGAGTTACGCAGAGAAATATAATGGTTGGAGCAGGAAGCCATCCAGATTCATCTATGAGATGGGACTGTTTACCGATAGTAATGAAGTGTGAAATGTTCCCCGGACCTCTGGACATTGCAGAAAATTAATTAGGATGCGCATGGTTCATCGTCTTATGCTCCTGAAAACCAATCAATATGAACCCACCGCCAAAATTAACGATATCCTTTGCAATTTTCGCAAATAGCACCTCCCTTGACACATTAATTATTTCTTTAAAATCAACATATTCAGATTCATTATCACATCCAATGAGGAAGTCTAACATCAGGTCTTCTCCAACGGTTCCACTTCCACTTCGAGGAGGGACAGGTTATCTGTTTTCATGTAAAATATTAACTTATCGAAGCTAATTTTTTCGCCTACCTTTTCCCAAAAGGTATGGTCGCAGTGCCGTGCAATTATCCCTTTTGAATAGTTGAAGAGACAGCACGGCTCGAGAACCCCCTCATATTACTCTAAATCCGCACTGAGCGGAGCGACATTGTGCGGTCAAGAATCCCCCTCCCCCTCTAATTGCACTCCGCAGGAGAGAATAATGTGCCCGAAGCGAGCCGGAAGTCTTGCGTAGCAAGACCGAGTGGTGTAAGCGTTAGCGGTGGGTGGTGTGAACACCAAGCGTAGCGAAGGTGTGAAACACCACCCATACACCACGAGCGGCGAGCACAGGACACCACCCCGAATGAGCATAGCGAATGAAGGGCTCTTCGGAGAAGAGTGCGAAACGTAAATCAAAAGAGGGGTGGATTGCGCAAGCAAGACGGGGTGAATTTTGATTGGAGTTGAAGCATGGGGTCCTGTGCTCGGCGTGCAGGCGAGCGAAGGGCACATTGTAATTGGTGAAGGCTCAAAGAGGGGTAAGGGGTGAATTTGAGCCGAAGCCTACCAAAAGGTATTAAAATCTGAAAGTATATGAGTATGCATAATGACTACAGCTAAATCTAGACTTGTAAGCATACCAAAATCCGATCTGGACAGCCTTGAGGCTACCATTGAGACTCTTGAAAACCAATACGTAATGGATCAACTAAGAAAGAGCGAGGATGACATTAAGAAAGGTAGGGTCAGAAATGCAAGAGAGTTCTTGCGGGAACAAATTTAAGTCGATGTTAGTTCTACTAATCCGTTATGAAGTGTCCTGTTTGCAGTAAAGAAAATAGAAATCCTCCGCTTAAACAATGGGCGTTCAACGTATATGAGGTTTCAAGGTACAAATGCTCCGAATGCGGTAACAATTTCAATACCTATGTAGGAGAAAAGAATTCTTACACAATTCCAAAGAGCGCTGCTTAGGTACAGGCTAACTATGCAGAAAGAATCAATAGTCCTTGAAGCCCATGTAATCTCCCAGCGTGCCTCTCACTTTAGCCTTGGTGAGTTTGGCATATTCCAGTATTTCGCATGTTGTAGCTCCCTGCTTTTTCATCTGTTCAAAGGTGTTCTGGCTCAGTAATACATAGCTCCAGATACAGTCCATCCTCTCTTCTGGGGGCAGTTCATTCACCTTGTCGATCCAGTCTATGGCTGCCAACCTCTTGTTTTTCACGTTCTGATTGCTCATGTCTCTCTCTGATTTTGTCTCGACCAGATAAAGCTGGTCACACGCCTTGATCATAAAATCAGGATAGTAGTGTGCCAACAAGCCATCATCTCTTATGTAAATTATGTTGGCAAAATCATTGTAATATTCGTTTATTTTCACAAACGCCTTCACCTTTGAGTCGGCGTCTATAAACTCGATGAAATCCTTCTCAAAGCCGCCACTGTGCGACGGATAAGCAATTTTTTCGTAAATGTTCTTTGCTGCAGTTATGGCATAGGTCTCCCTTATCCTTATTTCCTTCACCTCTGAGAAATATCTCTTTACGATTTTTGCATCATTTATCTTTAGGTTATTCATAGAATCGTAAACAGCCTTGGCTATGTTGCTGACAACGTGTTTTATTATGCTGTGCTGTGTTATCAACAGAATACGCCAGTTATTGTCTTTGAGCGGATCAAACTCCTCTTCAAACAATCTATGTCTTATGTATTCGTCACATAGCTTTGCTATCAGGGCTGAATTCACCTGCATTACAGGAAATTCTCTCTGCTTCCTTCCTCTGGCATTGACATGGATTACCGATACTGCATTTACTATTTTCTGAATGAATGAATTGTAACTTTTTGCTGTGAATATATCCGCAGTGACAGTATATTCGCCGAAGGTTGTCTTAACAGTGAGTTCTTCACTATAGAATGTATCGCCTTTATTCCTGACCAGTGGCTTTAATGCTTCCAGTTTAATCGGAAAAGGCTCAAGTTTTTCGACGGAAAGCTCAGGAGTCAAGAGTTCCTCCTCCTTCTCCTGCAATATTATAATCCAGAATAAGTCATAATCCTTGTAATTGGGCTTGAGGCCAACCCTGACCAGATCCCCGACTATCCTGTTTTTGTCCGGTTCCTGGGTAACTACCCCAACCATTCCCGCAAGAACTCTTTCGTAATACTCAATAAAATTGGGATGCTCAACAACACTGAGAATGTCTATGTAGCTGTTAGGTTCCTCCTTCTTTACGAGAAGTTTTTCACGATTTTCTTTTCTTGTGTCATCATATTCCGGCCCTCTCCACATCAGTCTCAGACCTCTGCCTATGAGCTGTTCGAGGAGCACGTAAGAGGATGCCGATCGAAGCGGAACGATCACGCATATATTGTTTACGTCAAATCCTTCCCTGAGCATGAGAACAGAAACTATCACCTTTGGCTTTTCATGCCTGTCTATGTCGAAAAGCCTCTGTTTTATTGCCTTCCACTCATCTTCGCTGACGTCTCCTTTCTTATTGGAATGAATCTCCATTAGTTCATCATCGGAGTAGCCTTCCTGTTTCAGGAATCCCATAACTAACGGTACAACCTTTGTATCTTCACACACAATGAGCATTTTAGGATATTTTGCACTGTCCAGTTTTGTGAACTCTTCCTCCAGAATGTTGAGTTTCTTCACTCCTGCCCTTAACATCAGCTTCTGACCATCAGAGAGGCTTGTTACCTGTCTTCCCTCGCGTTCCGCCTTGAATTCCAGGTCCTCCAGCGGTATAGAGCCGAACTCCTTCCTCTTATCGATGGCTACTGTTTTCACAAGTCCTTTCTTTATGGCGTCAACGAGATCAAAGTTCACTATGATGTGTGGAAAATGATTCTGTACTCTGCTCTGTCCGCTTCCAGTAACAATGTACGGTGTTGCTGAAAAATCCACCTGTAAGAATCTATGCTTCTTGTTTTCTGAAATCTTGTCAAGAGCCTCCTGCCACTTCTTCTCCACCACTTCATCGGATTTTTTCATCTCGCCTAGATGGTGAGCCTCGTCATTGAATACAACAAGATCAGGCAGGTTGGCCAGGAATTCCAGTTCCTTTCCTCTTAGGTATTGGTTGTCCAGCTCTTCCAGAGAGTGCCCTTGGGAGGTGCCGGGCGTAATGGGCAATAATTCCTTTACTGTTATATCTGGGCTGTCCAGCGGTGAGTCTGCGTCAATCGACTCCTCTTCCTCCACCAGAAGATGCCAGTTGGTTATGGCAATAAGTCCATCTCCCGTCACCTTTTTCCCGATTTCTTCCTTCTGCGTCACACATCCTTGAATGAATCCAAACAGCTCTTCCTTGTATGCCGGTGGCATGAACAGTTTTTCAAACTTCCTGAAATCTGACTGCTCAAAATCTCTGCTTCCATCCTCCTTCCTCTTTCCAAGAAATGCGTCAAGCAGCCTTTCATATACGATTATTCCCGGTGCAACAAGGAGAAAGTTCCTGGAGTACTCTCCACTTTCACTCTCTTCGTGCCTTGAGTTGAGATACTGCCAGATCAGCAGAGCATCGAGGACCCAAGTTTTCCCAGTGCCGGTTGCCATCTTGATGCAGTACTTGGGATGTTCATACTTGTCTCTCTTCAGATCAAGTAGATCCATCTGCTGAACCAGGTCAGGGTAAATGGACATGTAGATTTCACCGACACTTTTGAGCTTGAGTATCTCATGAATGTAAATTGTATTGAGGATAGCCTGCCACTGACCTTCATGAAAATTGAACTCCCTCTCTTCCGCAAAAATGCCTTCGGGGTTCCAAAAGTTAAGAAGTTCCTGGGTCACCGGGGATACTTTTTGTATAAAATCTCCTGATTTCCATAATGCATTGACCTCTTCGCTTATTTTCTTCGCGAGTTTCAATGGGATATCTTTTGTACCAAAGGACTTTACGTTTACCATCAGCTTACCTCTTGCACCGCTGCACTTTCAAAGCCGAATACGTCCACGGCTTTGACACATACCCTTCTTCTTCCATTTACTCTGGGAACTACAAGCTTCGTTTTTCTATCCACTTTCTGGCTATCCTCATGGTTTTCCCTGTAATCCTGCCATTTGCTTCTGAATACTTCACCGTCATAATCAGGATCGATGCTCCAGTATTCAATCAGGCTTAGGGGGTCTTCTTCTATTACTTTCTCAAGTTTTTCCTTGTCATCCTTGTCAAGAGGTAATGCGTCCGGAGAAAGCAAAACGTAATTTTCGAGCTCAATTTCAAGTTCATCTAGGCTCTCATCTGAAGCTTTCTTCATTATGGGCTTTACGCTTAGATATTGCAGCGACGAGAATTTTACCTTTCCTTCTTTTATCAATTTCTCATAATCTGCCTTATGCTTCAGTCTTTCCAGTAAGTCTGGAGGTATTACCAACACTTCTAATTTATCATCGTTCAGACTTTCGATTATCCTTCCAATATCCGTTTCGAAGTTCCAACCCAATACAATTATTTTCTCCCAGCCGCCCATGAATGAACCTCTAAGTTCTTGGGCTCTCTTCAGAGTGGCATAGCCGGTTATCCTTGTTGGAGAATCTACGTAAACAAGCGTTTTGCTTTGCTTTATGTAACCTAGATTGTTTGGCGTGCCATCCTGCATAGGAAAAGGCAACGCCCCATACAAGTTTATTACAACGTGGGCCAAATCCCCTATGCGCCTGAATTGTGACCTTTCAAACTGTTCCTTTTGGTAGTCTCCAATTGATTGGTAAAGAAATGGCTTTGCATTTTGATCTATTAGTCTTTTCCTTGAAATCATACTTGCGGGTTTGCCTAAATCTGACAATATCCATTTCCGACCTAGTTTTTCTGCAACTGCACCTGTTGTGCCAGAGCCAGCAAAAAAGTCAGCTACTATTGATTTTTCGTTTGAAGATGTTTCTACAAATATCTCTATTAAATCCGATGGTTTTTGGGTATCATAACCTACTCTCTCCGAGTTGGTGGAAGCCATAGTCGCAACGTGAGAAATCACGTCATTTATACGTTTTCCCTCTTCTTTAGGGTAGGTTTTTCCGTAATATACTTCTCCATTTGTTCTAACTCGTTTAATTAACGCATATTTTTTCCCATCCTCATCGACTTTATTGTATCTTCCCATACCTTCATCTTTGTACGGCTGTCCTTGTTGATGCCATATATAGTTAGAGTTGGCGGACTTTCTATAGAATAGAATGGTGTCATGTGAATGCTGATAAATGCTCTTTGATTCAGTTCCCCTGAAACCCTTATCCCAAATAATCTCATTTATCATATTTTCTCTACCAAAGACTTCATCCATTACTACCTTGACATAATGCCCCACATGCCAGTCAATATGCACGTAGATACTCCCTTGTTCACTCAGCAGCTCTCTCATAAGTACTAACCGTGGAACAATCATCTCCAAATACGACTTCGTCCCCTCTTTCCATGTGTCAGAATATGCAAACTGTTCTATCACTGAAGGTTTTTGTTCGATGTCTACAGAGGGTAAATGTATCTTTGTTCTGTAATCAGCCTTGCTGTCGAACGGCGGATCAATGTAAATCAGGTCCATCTTTCCTCGCATAGAGGGCAATCCTGTTTCTGGATCACCAGCCAGGAGGGCTTGCATTGCAAGTAAATTATCGCCGTAAATGAGTCTATTGAGAAACTCATTGTTTTCTTGAGTCTTAACAGCCTGACCCGTGAACTTAGTTAGCCCTCCAATTGCTTTTGTCGGAAGCACTAATTCATTAGTCTGTAAGGTTATCCTTTGGGATTTCGACAGGCCGTCAAGTATCTTCTGAGCCTCTCGTTTCCCTTTCTCAACTATTTTCGGTAACTCTTCTATTAACGATCTTTTTTGGCCATTTTTGCTTTTTTCGGTTACCTCAACTTTCTCCCCCAATGAATCGACCATAATAAACACCATAATTTTTTTGCTTAATTCTCCACTAAATCCTCTTTTTAAGCTCTCCCAATACAATAGACTCATCCGATAATAATATTTGTGACTCCATTGTGTAATATCTGCCTATCTTCTTCTTGATGAGCGTGATGAGACCAAGATTCTGCAGGTAGTTCACGCTCTGGAAGAATGTTGACTTGCTCACTCCCCTGAGGAGCATGTTGCCTGACGCTGAAACTTCGGAATACGCCCTGTTAGTATCCTGGTTCTTGATCAGGGCTGCCAGTATCAGCAGGTCACGATCTCCAAGGTTCTTCAGTGTTTCGCCCTCCACTTCCACATAGGCCTGCTTCAGTGCAGTTCTTACGGAATCATCGTCCCACTCGTTCAGCCTGCCGATGATTTCCAGTGCCTTGATGCCTATCCTTGCGTCGCTCCTGTAGTCCCTCACAAGCATCGCCGATAATAAACCCAAAGACTCCTTGTCGTATTTGTTAAGGCCTTCGTCGGCCCTCATCTTCAGTATCTCCCTGATCTCGTCCGAACTGTATTCATGGAATACGATGTGATCCGGCTGCAGGGAGCTCTTGACGCTTTCATCGTTCATGTCCTTGTACCAGTATACCTTCTGCGTTAAGAGGATAAGATTGGCCCTGGTGTGTCTGGTCAAGTGATACAATATGTCATAGTCCTGGAGAAAATCGACTTCGTCAAGGATAACGATGGATTTCCCGGAAAGCATGGAGTCAAACCTGCTCTTCACCTCATCGATGTCGTGGCCCCTGCTGTCAATTCTTGTTAGCTTTCGGTAAATCTTTATGGATGTGGGGTTTTCTCTTGCGTTTACGTAGAAAAACGGGATGGATTTGCTTTCCCTGAACGCAGATGCTATTGTCAGCGCACTCAGGGTCTTACCAGAGCCCTTGGAACCATAGATGATTATGTGCCTTGGAAGATTCAGGTTCACATAATCAGCAAGGTCGTTTGTTACCTTGTTCAGTTCGCTTCTTATGAGGATTCTTGGCGGCTTGAAGTCCATGTCGAAGATTATTGCACTCTTTATGTTGCTGGTCTCTTTGGCTCTCTCCTTCACCTTCTCCTCCACAAACGATATGGGATCTTTCATGGACATTGAATTACCCTTGCGACTATTTGATTGGACACGCAAAATTCTTAAGACTTCCGAACGAGCCGAATATCGCAGTGTTGCAAAATGGTAATCTCACATTTTGGAGAGAGAGTGTGAGAAAACGAGTGAGGCTTCCGGATAAGATAATGCCGCTCAAAAAATAACAAAATTCCATTTTTCTGGTATGTTATGTTCATTGTATCAGTTATATAATATATATAAGAAAACCGCTGACGCGTTCGGCGACTCTCTCTCTTTCAATGGTTTTCCCTCAGAATCCGCAGTATCGGAGTGGTGGAGCATTCAAAGGACTTTGCTATTGCTCTTGCTGATAATCCCTTTTGCCTTAGTTCCATTACTTTTCTTCGGTCTATGAATGTGCCGCTTCTGGTCTTCAGGGGAGGCCTTCCGAATTTGACACCCTTGCTCTGTGCCTGTTCCCTGCCTGCCTTTGTTCTGGAATTGATCATATTCCTCTCAAATTCTGCGAATGCGCCCAGAATTTGCAGGAGGAGCCTTCCATTGGGTGTTGTGGTATCTATGCCTGGGTCGTTGACGCTGACGAATCCTACGCTATTCTGGTCAAGATATTCAAGCGTTCTTAACAAGTCAGATAGGGATCGGGCAAACCTGTCGATCTTGGAAACAATAACAATCTGGGGCCTCCTGTCAAGCGATTTGAGCATCCTCTCGAATTCCGGCCTCTGGGTATTCCTGCCTGACTTCGCCTTGTCTTCAAATATCTCCAAATCGTAGCCTTTCTGGGCCGTATACTGCCTGATTGCCTCCTTCTGCCTCTCGTTTGAGCCCTGCCTGACCTCTTCCATGGTGCTTGCCCTGACATAGGCAAAAGCGAGTGTCATTTAAGTCATAGAATTTAGGAACGCATATGTTATTAAAATCCAGTGTTTAGTGGCGTTACTAAAATTACAAGTTTAGTGACATCGGTCGTTCGCTCAAATTATGAGTTTTCAATAGCGCCGTGTGCCCACAGTCCAATGCCAAAGAGAATAGCCTGGGCAATACCTCTTCCAACAGGCCCTACACCGTTTTGTTTTAGTGACGAGTCAACTTTGGTGTGTATAGCGAGCTGGAGTGGAACTGCAATAACATGCGCCACTGCTTTTTGATTGCTATTCATATCTGAAATAGTAGTAAATTCTTGAATTTAACCATTTCTCTCGTTAACCTGCGCAGGTTAACCGTTACTTGTTCAACCGTTTCCTGATTTCCGTTTCAACGTTTTCCAATTCCTGCCCTTTCTCCTGCGCTATCTTCTCCAGGTCACTTCTCCACTTCTCTATCAGTTCATCAGGTCCGTAATACTTGGAATACAGTCTGTAAGTGTCGTATTGCCTGTCTGTAACCTTGAACCCGATGGTTCGCGTATACCGATGTTCCGTTTGCTTGGCATTTCGTTCCTGAACATTGGCGGGCTTCAGTGATATAAGGTCATCCAAACCTCTTCGTTTCTTTTCGCTCATCGTTTCACCCTTAACCTTTTTTCAACCTCTTTTGCAAGCTCAACATAGGACTTTGAGGCTGAAGCATCCTTCCTGTAAATTACCACTGGCTCTCCGGTCATCGTTGAATCGGTCACGGTAACATTTCTCGGTATTATGGTCCTGAACAGGTGTTTCGGGTAATGCTTCCTGACATCCTCAAGCACCTCATTCGATGATTTTGTTCTTGAATTGAACATGGTTACGACCATTCCAAGTATTTTTAGCGTTCGACCAAGCCTCGTGTTCACCAGATCAACAACGCTGAGCAGTTGTGTTAATCCTTCTAGTGCAAAGAACTCTGCCTGTACTGGTATTAGAACGTAATCTGACGCCACCAGTGCGTTTATGGTGAATACTCCTAGGCTCGGTGGTGTGTCAATAATGATGAAGTCGTATTGCCTTGACAGCTTCCTGAGTTCGTTGGCAAGGATGTATTCCCTGCCCATCCTGCCCGATAATTGCACTTCTGCTCCAGCAAGGTCAATAACGCTTGGAACAATGTCAATGCTGTCTTTCCTGAGTATGGCTTTCTCAAGGCCTCCACCAAGCATCACATCGTACATCGTCCGGTTCAGTTCACCCTTATTCACGCCAAACGAGGTTGTAAGATTGCCCTGCGGGTCGATGTCAATAAGCAGAACCTTGTGTTTTCTTGCCAGTACTGAGCCAAGGTTTACTGCGGTTGTGGTCTTCCCGCATCCTCCTTTCTGGTTGGCAATTGAGATGATCATCATTCAAGCTTGTAAGCAAAGAGTTATAAGTTTATGGTTAACCTGCTTGGAAACAACGGTTAACCGTTAATCATCAGCGGGTGCCTGTTTTTTATTACTTTACACAGATTCCATATCCGTAGAAATAATAATTTTACGTGATTTATATGAGTGTCAAACCCAACGATAAGTTACCCATTCTTCTGTCGTCCGTTACTCTGGTGATAGTGGTCGTGACGCTTGTTATTGTGGTTGCCTTCAGACCCCAAAGTCAAACTGCTATCATACCTACAGCTACTACCACCATAAGTCAGGTACAGCACAGCAACGCAACACATTCTAATTCAAACATAGTGCTGGCAGCAGGTCATGTTAGCTCGTTTGGTGTATTCAGCAACGTGTTTGACGCTGAATTTAATGCCACAGGCGGACAGAGTGTGAGCGGGTCATATTCCTCCACTGGCCCTCTGGATTTCTACGTAATGACACCTTCACAATTCCAGACCTATATGGGTGATGTCCCGCTTGATTCCCAGATATCCAGCAAGGGCGGAGTGTGGTATTTGTACAGTGGTATTACTTATCTGGACAATCTTGTGTTACCCTCTTATGGAGGCACCGTTTCAAATTATACAGTATCAGGAAAATTCGACTCCAATTACCCGGCGGCCTTCTACATATTGACACCAAGCCAGTATGCCAATTATGAAATCTATCATCAGATGGGCGGTTATGTTTATTCTTCACCGGCTGGACAGGGATCAACTTCTACCATAAATGTAAGGATAGGCCCTGGAAGCTATTACTTTGTCTTTTACGATCCTAATGCAGGATATAATTATACAACAGGCACTTACCAAAATACGACTGCTACGATACAACAGTCGATAGTTGCATCTCCAGATTATTCGATGAACACAATGTATAATGCAACTCAGTCTCAAAACAATACTTTCAGCACAGTATTGCCCGTAACTGGGCCATACTTCCTTGTGTGGGAGTATAATAACGCTAGTGGCGAAGGAGCGGCTCTGCAGATAACAAAGACAATTAAGGTGAGTTGACATTTCCAAGAAAAAGATTGGAGGAATAATAGGGGCTTTGATAGCGTTATTCTTCATTTTATGGGCAGTATCATACGCTCTTGGCGTTATTTGAACGCACAGGTTCCGTGAGCATTTCCTTCATGGAATCGATAGTCATTACCAGGACTCTTTCTCCAAGTCCCTGATATTTGTCTATAAGCTCACTGTTGGGAACAACAATTATCACCCTCAAGTTGGTTCCCGCTATCCTTTCCTTCAGGTCTTCCATGCTGTGCTTCAAGCCCGTCTCGATCTCCACCATGAAAAAATCTGTTTCTATGTCAAATGCTCCTCTTTCACCTGTAGTCGATACCCTGTTTATGTGTACACCAAGCTCGTTCAGTATATCGACTGCCTGGCTCTGCATTCCGGTGTGGAGATTCGTAAGGTTATGGTTCTTCGAGTAGTACATCACGATTGGCTTCCCCTCCCTAAGATACTTTACCCTTCCCACCTCGTTGTTGTTCTTCAGCTCTTCGAGAACTGACTTTATTCTGAGCTTGGCCTGATCCTTGGTGATTCCGTATTTCGCCGATATTTCCTTTCCCATTTCAGTTGCATAGGACATTCTCTCGCTGAGAATCTGCATAATCTCCTCCTTGTAGTCTATGTCCTTCCCTCTCCCTCCGGCTCCCTCTTCCATCCTTGCTTCCTTTACCGCTGCAACGATCCTTGGTGATTCCCTGTATTCACTGCCGTCGGAAATATACGTCAGTACAGGAGCGAATGCCTGGCTCTCAGGAAATTCTATGTCCGTGAACTGTCGTGGTTGCAGCATCGAGACGGAAAATCTCGCAAGCTGGTTGTAGGACAGCATCTGCAGGTCCGCATCGCCGAGCTTGAAAGTGAACTTCGTGCCGAAGTTTGCCCTCATCTCCGGCAGTATGTCGATAAGATTCTGCGTTATTATCCACAGCATTCCCTTATCGCGGATTTCGCGGGACATAACATCAAGGATGGTGTGGTATGATTTCGTCAGCCTGTGGGCCTCGTCAATGCATATGAGAACGCCCTTTCTTTTGCGCTCTTCCATCTCCCTGTAAATCTGCCTCAGCATTAGCTCGGCGTAAAAGTTCTGGGCTTGCTTTGTTGGCAACGTTGAGAAGTCGAAGACTGTGCTCTCATTTGCAAGATCGATGTTTCCCATATCCTCTATGATCAGGGATTTGACGTTCTGCTCTATGGCGTTGAGCGTTTCGATCTGGTTCTTGGATGCGGATTTCCTCTTATCACTGATGGTTTTCATGAAGCTCTTCCAGTCCGTGCTCAGCGACGCTATCTCCTGCAGGAATGCAGGAGTCTGCTGCAATTGTATTCCTGAGCTTACTTTTTCACCGAAGAATGCCGTCATATACGCCTCAGAGAAGGCGTTTATGTCCCTGAATGGATTCGGCAAGCATTCCTTTGCGTCTATCACAGGTATTCCAAGATGCACCTCGTGATCATCGGGCTTGAACGAAAATATGATCCTCTGCCTGTCCCCGAATCTAGAGAGCAGGTGCATGGTGAGGTAGCTCTTTCCCTGTCCGGAAACGCCCGTAATTGATACGTTCCTGTTTCCCTTGTGCTCAATGTAATCCCTGAGATTCGCCGCTTTTGCTGAGCATTCATCTCGCTTGAACTTGCCTCTTTCCATATCAGGAATAATGGTGTATGCTATGGTTGTGTGGCCGGCAAAGCGCTTCAGTCTCTTTGACAGGTCGTAGAACAGTCTCTCCTGATTTCTCAGCGGCAGCTCAATAATGGGCTTGGAAAGAACCCTTCTTGCGTTTATGAGCTCAGAGAAGCCATATTCTCTCATAACCCTATTCTGGTCTTCCAAATATTTATTCATATCCGGCTACCTTTTTATTATGTATCGCCTGTGCGGGTTGAGTGTTATCGTGTAGTGTTCCACGTCTACCGTGTGCGTTTCTATCAGGTATATCAGGGCAATGATCCCTATGGCCACTGCAAGAATTATGGAGTATTCCAGTCCCAGAACAAGGTAGATCAGGTAAGCGGGAATGCCGAATATCACTGCAAAAATGACGATATAGACGAAAAGAATGAGAGCACAGTACAGCAAAACAAGGGCTCCTATGAATCCCAGGACGAAGCCTGCTATTCCTATAGTCTCGTAAAACAGATTTCCCGAAATTGTCATTGCAAACAGCAAGGACCAGAGACTCTGCCATACCATGCCTGTTATAAATACAGCGACGGCGGTGATCAGGAATCCAAAGGTTGCTGCATCTTCGTCCATGATTACCTCTGCGCCCTGAATCTCCTGTTCGGGGTCAAAGTTGCCGAGATCGAGGCTTCTTCGCGCTTGAATATCAGTCCGCGTCTGGTTATGACGAGATCCATCCTCATGACAGGATTCGATTCGTATTCCACGTAGCTTATGTCCGGGTTTCTCTCCATGAACTCCCTGATAGCTGCGATCTGTCTCCTGTCTTCGAGCTCATACTGGTTTACCGTGTTCTCGATTATGGTCTCCTGCAATCTCTCAAGCGTTCCTTTCTTCTGCGGATTGGCTATCTCGTATCTTACTATTTCAGGCTGGGAACCTTCAAAATATTCAGGCTCATTGCCTTCATTTACCCTGGTCACTCTTACCTTTGTTTTCTTCATTTCTCATCTCTCCTTTCTGCCTGCAGAAAGACAAGCCAGGTGCCAGCTTTGCCGATCAGCTCTTCAACATTCATCGAGTCAGGCTCGCGAAGAAGCATTGGAACCAGCAAACTATTCGGAAATTTTTTTACAAAATTCCGCTTCAGATTTGATATGGAAATTTCTCTGGCAACTTTGCTTTCCTGCATAGACAAATAATGCAAATCGGGGTATTGTATCGTTTTAGATACTCTTCGGAATCAGAATGCGACGTAGCTCTTCATTGAGTTTTTGTGCTTGAAGCTGCAGTTGGGACATTCCCACTTTATTGTTTCTACCATGGTGAGAGGGTGTCCTTTTGTATAGTGGTGAAATGTCCTGTTATACGTGGGCTTTATCCCTTTATTTCCGCATTCAGGGCAGTCAATTGCCAAAGCATCGCCAAAATCCTTCTTCTCTGACGCAAGGACAAACGGGAAAAAGGGATTTTCCTTGATGAGTTTCAATTTTAATTCCGGTTTCTTTTCGACCATTGACACATAGATTCTGTTGCTGTCTATTTCCAGATGCTCGTGGTCAGATCGGCTTCTAATGAATTTGAACAGGTATCCATTTTCGATTAGCTCGTCGATGTGCTTGTCAATGGTCTTGTGGGACATCTTGCTTTTAAGAATGATGTAAAGATCAGAAACACGAGTGTCCTTGGGATCACTGCGGATGATGTTCACGATGATTTCACATCGCTTGCAATCCAGAGAAAATTCAGACGGACAGTTTCTGCATGGCAATGTTAATCGCTTTCATTAAAACGGCAGCTTCATAATAGCCTTGCCGTTTGGCAGAACAGCCTGAAACTCGTATCCTTCACCCAGAAGCTTCTCGATCTCACTCATTGCTACGAGCTTCTGCTTTGAGCCGTTGCTTGTCATTGCACCTGCTACCTTGTCCCTCAGCAGCTTCTGGAAATCTTCTGTGCTTGTCTCTGCAAGATTCATCTTGTCGATTTCATCCTGCCTGTATCCCACGGCAGAAAGAAGCTGCTGCTGCAAATACAGCCTTGCGTTTTCCTCTGATACATCACTTATCCTTGTTTCAAGAAACTTTGTGGATTTGTTGTAGGATTCCCTCATTTCATCGATGATATCCGGCGGCAATCGCTTGTTTGTTGAATACCGGGCCTCAATGTCTCCCTTGTGGCCCATAATGAACTGTCTCCAGGGATGCGAGATCAGGCCTTTTGACTCTGCTATGTCCAGAGCCGTTGAGAAATAAGCCCTGAGAACGTATGGTCGCATCCTCAACCCTGCCTGCTCTATGGCTTCCCTTATGTCCCTCGTTACAAGGGTTGTCCTCAAGAATGCATTCTTCTTGACGCCTCTGACATCGAACTGCAATAATGGGGATTCATAGGTAAGCTCTTCTCCCTGCTTTCTTCGCTCCTCAAGGTATTCCCTGATGTATGTTGTGCCTTCCTCTCCAATGAAGCTGAAATACTGGTGTCTTGTCTTGCTCAATTTGCTTTTCACCATCACCGTTGCTGGTATTTTGTCAAACTGGATTTCATCTGACAACTTCAGTTCCTTGAGGTCGCCAAGCCTGAGGCCGTCCGTGCCTTCGTAATCTCCAAGGGATTCCGGCCGTAGCCCGGAGAATGCCATGATTGCTATGGCTACCCTGCCTCTTGAAGTGGCTTTCCTTAGAATTCGAGCCAGCTCCTCTTTGCTCGGAACTCTCTCGTTAACGATTGTGGGTGTTTCGTTTTCCCCGGATATGTTAACAGTTAACTGCAAACGGATATCGTTAAACTTCAGCCATGATAGAATGACCTTCTTGAACCTTGCAATGTATGATCCTGCCTTGCCCTCCTTCTCAAGTTTCCTGACAAAATCGGCGAATTCATACCTGAAATCCTTTTCATTAGCTCTGGCTTTCTTCAGGATTTCATCCGGCGTTGTTCCAGTGATCTCGCAGTAATGGCCCAGATTCCTCAATGCTACCGTTGCCGTCAAAACGGATTTCGCCTTAAGGTTCTCAAACCATCTTCGTACATCCTCGTCCAGAAGCAGTTCCCTATACTTCGGCTGCATGGTCATGAGAACATATCGACTGGTGGCATAAAAGGTATTCGATTAATAGATTAAATGGACCGGTCGGGATTTGAACCCGAGACCTCCTGCTTGCGAAGCAGGCGATCTACCGCTGATCTACCGGCCCAGTGGACTGGTGATGG
>JAKATW010000081.1 GCA_021827945.1 Thermoplasmata archaeon | reverse complement strand
CGATCTTATCGTCAACACCTCGTTGTTCTCACTCCTGTATAGAGTGTTCTTTTCAATCTGAGAAACAACTTTGTCATCTTCTTCGAACTTAGTAATCAGAGCGTCAAAAATAGTCTTGAAGATCTTTTCAAACTCTTCGGGAGCATACCCAGCAACCATCAGACTCTTGAGCGTAGTATCGAGTAGATTGTCCGTACCATCCCTCCCAAGCGGACGCCATCCAGCATTGTCCTGCCAGCAGACAGCCTGGGCCAGTCTCCTTTCTGCTCTTCCCATGTTAAAGTGCTCTGCAACCTTCATGGCAGAGCATGTCCATTCCTTTGTGTCATGGTGATCGAACCTCTTGATCCGCACTTTTCCGTGAGGGGAATCTAGGATGTAATCAGCTTCAGAGGCATCTATGACACTATGGTCCAGATACTTCACTTCCACCTCTTCCCTTAAAGCCCGCCTAAGCAGATAGACGGATGCAACTGCGTCTAAATCTGGCGGACTTGCAATTGCGAGAACTTTTACCATCAGAACATCAGTTTATTCTTGTCTATCTTCTGCCAGTCATCAAGGAAACGCTTGAGACCTTCTTCCGTCTTTGGATGGTTTATCAACTTCTTGAATACTTCAAATGGCATAGTCGCGACGTCCGCTCCTATCAGGGCTGCATCTCTCACATGGACGGGATGTCTCACGGAAGCGACTATGATCTTCGTCTCAAGTCCATAGTTGTCATAGACCTCCCTTATGTCCTCAATCAAAGACATTCCATCTTCGCTGATATCATCGAGCCTCCCTACGAACGGAGAGGAGTAAGTAGCTCCTGCCTTTGCGACCATAAGGGCTTGATTTACAGAAAAGACAAGGGTCGCATTGGTCTCGATGTGCAGTGACTTCAACACCTTCAGTGCCTTGAGCCCCTCAACAGTAGTCGGGATTTTTACCACTACGTTGTCGCCCAGTTTCTTCAGCTTCTTACCTTCTTCTATCATACCTTCCGCCTTCATTGCTGTGACTTCAAGCGATACGGGCCCATCAACTATGTCAAGAATCTTCTTGACGAGGCTCTTGAAATTGGTATTCCCCACTAACTCCTTAGAGATAAGGGTTGGATTTGTGGTGATGCCATCAACGCACCCCCAGGAAACGCCTTCTTCTATCTCGGCAATGTTTGCAGTGTCCAGAAAGATTTTCATTTTGTCACCTTCGTTATTTCTTCCACGCTATTCACAATTCCCATGGGATTTAAACCATACTTGTCCATAAGTTCCCATGACTTTCCTGATTCCCCGAACATGTCATTCACTCCCAGTCTCTTAACCAGTACCGGGTAGCTCTCTGACACTACCTCACTCACCCTGCTGCCGAGTCCGTTGTATATGCTGTGCTCTTCTGCTGTGAGTATCCTCCCCGTATCCCTGGCCGCCTTAATTATTGCACCTCTATCGATCGGTTTTATGGTTGACATATTCAACACCCTTGCAGATATCCCCTTCTGTTTCAGGTGCGATGCTGCTATCTTTGCAGCCATCGCAAGTATGCCCGTTGCTATTATCGTTACGTCATCGCCATCGACTATAGTTTCCGCTTTGCCAAAATTGAACGATTCAGAATCATGAACTACTGGGACTTTTTCCCTCGACAGTCTAACATAGAATGGTCCTCTGTTTTCGTATACATATCTGACAATCTGTTCTGTCTCCAGAGCATCTGCAGGTACGAGTACCCTCATCCTTGGGAGACCTGACATCAGGCCGATATCCTCTAGCATCTGGTGGGTGGCACCATCTTCACCCACAGTCAGTCCGGCATGAGTTGCGACTATCCTTACGTCGCTATCGGCGTAACACACACTCTGCCTTACAAAGTCATATGCTCTGCCTGTTGCAAATATTGCAAATGAGGAAACGAAGACCCTCTTGCCCGTCCAGGAGAGTCCGGAAGCCATTCCCATCATGTTATTCTCTGAAATTCCTACGTTGAAGAACCTGTCTGGATACTTCTTCTGGAACATCGAAGTTTGCGTAGACGTAGATAGATCTGCATCCAGGACGACCACATTCTTGTCTGCGCCAACAGAAACAAGGGTATTTCCATATGCCTCCCTGACGCTCTTCTTCTCGAGCTTGTTGATCAATTCTGGAAGCCAGTAAAGTTCATCTGACATCATCATGGTTTACATCCCCTCTATGTCCCTTAAAGCCTCGTTCAATTTCTCTTCATTCGGAGCCGGTTTGCCGTGATATTCTGGATTGTTTTCCATGAACTTGACCCCCTTTCCCTTAACAGTCCTGGCAATGATCATCTTTGGCCCTACCTCGCTCTTTGCCCACTTCAATGCCTTTTCTATTTCATTAAAGGAGTGACCGTCAATGGTAATTGCAGACCATCCAAAGGATCTGAATTTTGCCTCGAGATCCCCTAGAGTCAGTATTTCCTCCGTGAATCCGTCTAGCTGGATCATGTTCCTGTCGAGAAAGACTATAAGATTTGACAGCTTCAAGTGGGCCGCCGATAGGGCCGCTTCCCAAATGCTTCCCTCATCAGACTCTCCGTCCCCTATCATGACGAATACCCTGTAGCTCTTATTATCTATTCGTGCAGCGAGAGCTAGTCCAACTGCGTTGCTAAGACCTTGGCCAAGCGAGCCAGCGGTGATATCAACTCCGGGGACATGGTTGACAACGTGACCCTGAAGCAATGAGCTTATCCTTCTAAAGCCGTGGAGAAGACTCTGATCAAAAAAACCTCTCATTGCCAGAATGGAGTACAACGCTGGAGTTGCGTGACCTTTAGAAAGAACGAATCTATCTCTGTCAGGCCAATTTGGGTTTGCAGGATCGATTTTGAGTTCCTTGAAATAGAGATACGTCAGTATTTCGGTAGCACTCAAGGACCCTCCCGGATGACCACTCTTTGCCTCATATGTCATTTTAACAATTGATCTTCTAACTTTTTTAGCTATTTCTTCGAGATTTTCCGATTCCACGGAATCTTGCACCTTCCCAAATCGCCGACCATCTTATTCAATTTTTTGTAAACCCTTTTTGTTATACATTTTGCGTATAATAAGTTGAGATGGAATCAGACCTATATATTGACGTATTCTATATAATTAATTACTCAATTAAAAACTACAAGGCCCATATAGGTCAGCAGCTATCGCTTCGAGACTGGTATCCTGCCTCCAATTTTACGAGAATTCCTAAAAAATTTAGGAGGCTTTTGTCTTTATATTTAACCTTTTGTGAAAAAGGGTAATAGTTCCTAAACAATTTAGGTAGGTGAAAACGAACGAGGATAGGGAAAAATATCTCGAATCCATCGATCACTTCATAAAGGAACAAGGATACG
>JAKATW010000025.1 GCA_021827945.1 Thermoplasmata archaeon | reverse complement strand
ATATTCCCATGTTGACGTTTCACGGGAATAATCGTGGTCTTCCAAAAATGCACTTTCCCTTCTTTTCATTTCCTTTGGGCATTCGCCTCTTTGGGCCAGAAGAGGCGGCACGTATTTCCAGAAATGGGTAAGCACCTCTCCCGTTGCAATTATAATCCTGGAACCCAGGATTCTAAGACGGTCAAGTTGGTCACTGGCATCCAGCAGCTCAGAATATGTTATTTCGTGCGCCTTTTCTTTAAAGAGCGCATTTGGAGCTTCATTAAGTTTCTTGTTGATCGATTCTACCTGTGCCTTGTATTCTCTTACAATTTCTTTTTTACCATCAGAAACCACTATCGCACCCCTTAACCCCCCGAATGAATGGTCCCTTACCGCATTGAAGACATCAAGAGAAATCTGCTTTATCTCTTCCGTTCTTTCTACCCTTGCTCCATTGAATGAAGGCAGCTTGCCAAGCACTGCCTGTATGAAATCCTGCTCGATGTAGGGTGCAAGCTGCTGTACGTCTCCCGATATGATCCATCTCTCTGCATAGAGGGCCGGGATGATGAAGTCTGCAAACGTCGTCTTGGACGCCTCATCCAGTATCATATAGTCGAATGGCCTGCGACCAGACGCCTGGCCCTTCCGGACGATGTTAGATTTAAGCACGCCTACGGTGGTCCCGCATACGAAATTAGCAGCGTCCATTACCAGGCTTTCGATAGTGTCTTTCCCACTGTCTGAAAGAAGGGCAGATAACAGGGTTTTTTGGGCTTCGGTGGGGTTCTTGATTCCGCTCAATCTCTGGATAAGTCTCTTCTTCTCTTCCTCATTCCGCCTATCGACCGTGAATCCCTTAACGAGTTCTGATACCCTTTCAGCATCCCCAATCCTCAGTGGAATTACCCCGAATCTGTCCATGAGGCTTTCACGCGTTCCAGAAGATTCAGCAATCCTTTCAAGGATGTTGTCCACTGCAACGTGGGTTGACGCCACCATGAGTACCTTCTTTCCGGAGCTACACAGTTTGAGAATTATCTCCATGAGGGTACTCGTCTTCCCTGAACCTGGCGGTCCTTCCAATATGGCAAAGTCCTTAGTTGAAAGAGCTATCTCAACGAACCGTCTCTGCTCTTTCGTTCCGGCGAAGCTCTCTTCAGTCAGGACAGCGAAATCCGATATAGGTTTTGTTTCAAAAGGCTCCCATTCAAATGTTTTGCTCTGCCTCAGCAGGTTGATAAGAGGGATGAAATTCTCTCTTGGTTTTTCTATGAGGGTCTCTAGCGCCTTTTCCTGTTCCGATAGAGTATATGTGTTGTAATTGACCGTTATTGAAACTTTTGAACGCAGGATATCTCTGGGCTCCGTAACCTCTATCTCGTTACTGTTCTTGTATGGTCTCAGAATTCTGACCTGTCCATGCTTTTCTGCGTCAGAGAGATTTACATCGTTAGACATAAATAAAGCATCTAGGGCATCATTTTCTTCCTCTTCTTGAATATCAATGGGCTTCAACTTCGTTATAAAGTATCTTGTTTCTAAAATTCTTAGAGTTCTCTGTCCTTCAACAGTATAGAGCATTTTTCCTTTAAATATCCCAGGAATGACAATTTCTTTTGAATCTCGTCCCTTCGTTGCCCGTACCTGATTGCGGTATTCAGGATCAGAGAATATCCTGACATCTCCTGCAACGTAATTCATTGGGGTGGCAGAGAGGCTTAACCTTGTTTCCATTTCCCCGGAAAACTTGTAACCGCGATGCTTAAGCGACCTGATTGCGTCGGATAGGAAATCCAAATACCTATAAACTCTGGCAGACACCTCCCCCCTGACTGCGTCAGAATCCCCAAATCCTAAATGAGACCAGTAAAGATTTGATGAGGCCTCGTTAGTTGTTAGAACTACTTCTGATTCGTCCATGTTACCTGCCAAAATGGGAAGGCTGATAGAGTCTTAATGTTTACGGGAAATTGTTTCAATTTAAGGAAACTGTTTTATGTATTAATTCACTATTCCAGCGTATGGAGACAGAAAGTTCAAATCGACTTAGACCTCAAATCCACATAATTTCTGAGGGTAAGGGTATGAACGATACCTTCAAACATGTTCTGAAGCACTACAGGGTAGACAGTATAGTCATTGTCAGGGAGAAGCACGATGAGTCAAGGTCAGATTCAAAGGAAGAAAAAGACATAGACACTGCCTCCAAAGAGCTGTTTGCTACAGCTAAAGTTCTCGACTTGTTCATCAAAGAGATTAGGGTTTCACCGAATGATATCAATGCGATACGGAACGAGATTATGAAACTTAAGGAAGAGCATAAGGATTCCGATTTCCTCTTTAACCTGACTCATGGCAAGAAGGTTATTCCCCTACATCTATTCACAATGGCGGTATGGATTGACGGCAGGCCGTACTACGTTGAGAAGGATGGAAAGATCCTGGAGTTCAATATTCCTAGGATGCATGCAGACGAAATGAATGATAATGAGAACCTCTATTCCATCCTAGCAATTCTGCACGGAAATGCAAGGGAACCAGGAAAAGGGATGAGATTTGGGGATCTCTTTTACAAGCTATCTGAAAAGTACGTTCCTCCAAGGCCTGTCAAGGGTGGCAGACTGCCAAAATTATCAAAAGGTACGGTTTCGAAATGGGTCAGGAGACTGATCGAATCAAATCTAATTCGAGAAGAGTTTGAAGATGGTAGTTATAAAAATAAGTTGCTATATATGATGAATGACGGAGAATTTGCATACGAATTCTTCAGACGGCAAAAGCAGGATTCGATAAGGAAATAAAGAATGAGGCCACAATCATTTCAGTCCTGGCAAAAGCGAAACCTAAAGAAGATATCAGCCCTTTAGCTACCCAATCGAAATTGGGTAGTTTTACCCCCTCGCTTAGATAAGTAAGATAGCTATAATCATTTTCATTACTGCTGACTGCAGTTATTCCTATAGTAATTGCGGCAATTGTTGCCGCAGTGGTTGCGGTTATGACCAGAAACAGGAGAAGGAAAACCTGACATCCCTTACTCCCTTCCTTTCTTCTATATGTTTTAACCTAAAATGGGGAGACAATGGACGGCACATCCACATAATAGCCGGACTGGAACACGGAAAATAGTTAAATTTCTCCCTGTTATATATAAAACGTGAGATGGCGGTTAGTGCTAAAGGAACAGCTGATAATTAAAGCGAAAATGAGAATACTTAGGCCATATAAATATAAGTATCTTTAAGCATACAACGAGTTGATTACACAGTCAAAGCAATTAGAAAAAGTGTTACGTCTTAAACATATAGGAAAATATTTTACTTGCAATTATATAAGAGTTCAGGGTTGCTTAGCCAGAATGAGGTTTCAATTATGTATAATAAACT
>JAKATW010000039.1 GCA_021827945.1 Thermoplasmata archaeon | reverse complement strand
GCATTCCTTGTCGGAGACAAAAAGTCCAAGAGTACCATTATCGTGATTCAGGAAATATGGGGTCTGACCAATTACATCAAAAGTTACTCGAAGAGGCTAGCTTCGCAAGGGCACCTCGTGCTGGCACCCCACCTTTATTCAAGGAAGGAAGAGTTCGAAACGTTTTCACAGGAGAACATCGCTATGGCTATGAAACTGTTCTTTGAGATACCTCCAGAAAAGAGAGGTGACAAGGACTCTATAGGTACTGCACTAGAGAGAGCTACTCCTGAGCAGAGAGACGTAATCACAAGACTGATGATGGGGAGGGGACAGACTGAGGATAGGATGGTGAAGGATCTTGCGATGGGTTATGAGTACCTGAAGAGTAACTTCACGTCCCAAAAGTACGGAGTAGTAGGATTCTGTATGGGAGGAGGTCTCTCATTCAGAATTTCAACACATCTTCCATTTGACGCTACGGTGGTCTACTATGGCGCAAATCCTCCGGACCTGAACGATATATCTAAGATGAAAGGGCCAACGATGGTGCTCTATGCGGGAGATGATCCAAGAATTAACTCAGGTATACCAGATGCCGTTGAGCACTTCGTGAAGTTCAAGAAGCAGATAGAATTGAAAATATACCCGAACACGAACCATGCCTTTGCAAACAACGATGGATCCGTTTATAACAGAGAGGCAGCTGAGGATGCGTGGGAGAGAGCTTCCTCATTTTTTAGGAAGTATCTGCAATGACAGAAAAGGACCAGCTCCTGACCAACTGTTTCCTCACCTGGACGTCTATACTAGAAGAAAGGGAATTAAATAAAAATAAAATCGAAATAGGTCAGAATTCAGAGAAGAAATAGATCGTTTTACTTTCTCATTGCCACTGAAATGGCACTAACAGGGCAGGCAGTGACACAAGCATTGCAGAATATGCAGTCAGCCTCTCTTATAGGATCGCACTTGTCCGTTCTGTATTTGTTCCACTCTTCCGTTCCTTCAGCAATCTTCTTGTCGTTGCCGGTCCCCTTGTTTCCAGCATTAAGGAACCATTCGTATACGTTGACAGGACACACGTCCATGCAAGATCCGTCCGCTATGCATGACTCCCAATCAACGGCGACATTTGTCCCATGAATACCAAGTTTTGTTGGATACACTTTTCCGTCCTTGTCTAGCCTATCCTTTCCCTCAGCCCTGACCTCGTGACCTGCGTGATTTCCGGTGATGGGAAATTCATCCTGCTTGTCGAAGAAATTGTCGTCTATAGGTTTAGAATTGTAGTCAACCTTGGCCATATTTTGATAGAAAAGGATGATATTAATAATTTTTGACTTAAATAGAAAAATTGAGTAATATTCAAACCGTGAATGAGACCAGCTCAGTCAAAAAGCCAGAATGATTTCATAATTTCTTGTATTAAAACTATATTTCTGCTTTGTCAGATGAGTATCCCAGAATTCTATATTAGGACATGTCATGTACAGGATTCAAGCCGTTCACGCCACCCTGTGAATTAACTCCGTAATTTACGTATAAGGTACGACATCTGTGCTTCAACAACCATGTCATCTTCCAAAACATCTCTCTGAAAAATGAACTTGTCGTCCATGAGATACATTCGGAAATTGTACGTCTTGTTTCCTTCTTTTCCACTTAATGTTATGCAGTTTCCCTTCTTTGACCCCCTGGCAGAGAAGGTTCCCTGCCTCAGGACAACCTCTCCGTCCAACGCTATTGTCATATTCCGGTTCTTATCTTTCCCATTATCATATGCAAATGCTGTGATGCTGATAGTTTCGTGATCTTTTATCTTTATTTCTTCGATGTAGTCGGCAAAGGTGACTTTGGAACCTGCAACGACAGTGATATCCTTTGTAGTCCAAGTCCCATCTAAGAATCTGATGACATCATTTGGTTGCCTTGGCTCGTCCATAAATAAGGGATTGTTGCTGGTATTAAAGCATCATGGAACTAGGCACAGCTGTTGTTCATCCAACACAGCACCATATTTCAAAAAACATTAATATAGACTTATGATGGGTTGATATGATAATCCCATATACGGCGACGGCACTAGCAATCACTGGCAATGTGGGGGAGGATGCCCTCATAGCCCTGGTCGCTATTATACTTCTGGCGTTTTTGTTTTATTCGATAAAGATAGTGAGAGAGTATCAGAGAATAGTCGTTTTCAGATTTGGGAGGGCCCTCGCTCAGAAAGGACCCGGAATAGTGTTCATCTATCCAATAATCGATGTCCCAGTCAGAGTCGATCTGAGGGAAAGGTTTCTAACGATTCCCCACCAGACGTGCATTACCAAGGATAATGCCCCCGTGGATGTCGATTTCATCATTTACTTCAAGGTCATCAACGCGTCAGATTCAGTCATACAGGTACAGAATTTTGAGGGAGCTGCGATGGGTATCGCAACAACGACTCTGAGAGCAGTGGTAGGAGATATAATCCTGGATGAAGTACTGTCTAAAAGAGAGAATATAAACGCGATTCTCAGGACAAAGCTGGACGAAGTCACAACCAGATGGGGAGTTAAGGTGACCAATGTAGAAATCAGGGAAATACTTCCCCCGAAGAACGTTTCAGATGCAATGATCATGCAGATGAGTGCAGAGAGATCGAGAAGAGCAGTAGTTACCGAAGCCGAAGGAAAGAAACAGGCAACTATCACGGTCGCAGAAGGAGACAAGCAGTCTAACATCCTGAGGGCGGAGGGAGATAGACAGTCTGCCATACTCAGGGCTGAAGGCTATGCAATGGCTCTTACTACCATCTTTAGCGCTGCAAAGGAGATTGACCAGAAGACTATGGCATTACAGTACCTGGACATGATGAAGGGGCTAGGATCCAGCAACTCCACGAAGTACATAATCCCGATGGAGTTTACCGAGATGCTGAAGCCTTTCACTGAGACCCTGAGGGCTGCCTCGGCTGCATCAGCCTCAAATAACAAGAAAACATAAGAACAACAATGCCAAAGGAACCCAGCAAATTTGCCGTAAAGTATGGCTATAGGGCCGTCGTCCCTCTAGCCATAATTCTTATTTTTGCTTTCTATCTATTGGTTGAATACCTGGTCACGGGAATGAACAATAACTTCGTCCTTGCATTTTCGATCGTCTTTTTCTTGATAGCAATACTGCTCTTCGTCGGTTTCACGATCACCATATCAAACAGGATAACGAAGAAATATTTCCACACAGAGACTGTTGTTGGACAGACCGGGAGAGTGCTTAAGGGAGTTCCAGCAAACCAGATCGGCACTGTGGTAGTGATGAGCGAAGACTGGAGTTTCATCTGCGATACTGATACCTACGACAACGAGCTTGTGACTGTAATAGGGATACAGGAAGATACTGCAACTCTTAGGATCAAGAAGATTTCTTGACCGTTGCAACTCCCTCGCTGTAGGCAATCACTTCTACCTGGTCCCCCTTCATTATAGCTTCTGAAGAAGTGGCTGTCCATTCCTCTGACTTCACGTTGATGACCCCCTTCGTCTGAGGATCTATATCTGTGACCGCTTTCCCCTTCTTTCCCACGATATTCTGTGGACCAACTTTTGAGGGGCTACCCATCGCTGCTTTCCTTATCCCTATCAGATATAGTGCTCCAATAGGAAGGACTGTTGCTTCGAGAGCAATTAGAGCATAACTTGTTTCTCCCAGCACTGGAATGTTAGAGGAATAACTGACTCCGACCATAAGTATCAGACCTCCAGCTATCACAAGTACTACACCACCTACCATAGCCAGGCCGTGTCCCAGCTTGATCTCCAGGAAGATCAGCGCGATCCCCATTACCATAAAAAGTACAGCAATTGGCTGGAAGCTGATCAGGGTGACCCCCCAGAATCCAAGCGCCAGAGCAACTATTCCCGCGACGCTTAGTGCGATTGAGCCATGGAATATGTCCAGAAGGATAGCAACGGCCCCTATCAGTATCAGGAAGTCTGCAACTGTGGAGTTCGAAAGGAAAGACTCGAGCTGCTGGACGGTATTCTCATAGAACTGAATTTGAGGGAGCCCCTGGTATCCGAGCTTCTGTACGACAGCAGACAAATTATCAGCGACCCCTGTTATGAGCCCGATCTTAGACGCATTCTGCGAAGTATAAGCAACATTGTGCTCCACCATCTCTTTGACCGCGGACTGGTTCCACCCGTGGACTTCAGCAAGGGATTCCATGAACGCAAGAGAAGCGTTTGTCACGTGTTGCTGCTCTAGGGAAGTTCCACCTATGATGTAAGGAGTGGACGGACCGATGAAACTAGCATTTCCCATGTAAACGTAATCGGATGAGAGAGCTATGTACGAGCCTGCGGAAGCTGCCATGTTTCCAGAGGGAACATAGGTAGTGACTGAAATCGACTTTTCAGCAGCAATGGTATAATTGACTATTGCGAAACCGTTTGTAAGGTAGCCTCCAGGCGTGTTCATGACAATGATCACGGGGTCGTTATGGGAAACAGCATAAGACAGAACTGAATGGAAGTAGTCCTGGGCGCCTGGATCTACCTGATATGTGAAGTTTATTATGACTAACGAACGGGAATCTGCGTGACTGACAGGAATCGAAATAAGAACCATTAACGCTAGAATCAGCACCAGCAACAGTGCAAGTTTCATTTCTATATATTTAGAATCAAGAAATAAGGATTTCTTAATTCAACACACCTAAAGAGTTTAGGCTAATGTTAAGTATTTAACATCAATATTCTCATTTGATTAATGTGAGTGAAAAACCAGTCATTAACTATGGATTAGAAGGGATTTACGTAGATGAAAGCGCAATCTCAAAAGTGGATGGTCAGAATGGCAAATTGTGGTACAGGGGCTACTCGATTGAGAATCTAGCCGAACAGTCAAACTTTGAAGAGATTTCTTATCTGCTGCTGAACGGCAATTTACCAACAAATAACCAGTACGAGGAATTTGTAGAGAAGTTGAAAGAGAGAAGGGATCTCCCCAAAGAAGTAAAGGAAGTGATAAAGGTTATGGCACCCGTTTCTCATCCTATGGATGTGATGAGAACCGCCACCTCCATGCTTGTAATGTATGACAAAGACCCAAATAACAGGGAATCTGGTGCTACCATGTACAAGGTTGTAACACTCTTGGCGAAACTTCCAACTATTGCAGCTGCAACTGGAAGATTTCGCGAAGGAAAGGACTATATCAGTCCGGACCACTCTCTGGGCCACTCTGCGAACTTTCTCTACATGCTGACAGGCAAGAAACCCAACGAATTCGAGAGCAAGCTGATAGATCTTATGTTCATACTTCATGCAGAGCATAGCACGAACGCATCGACTTTTTCGGTCCTTGTCACTGCGTCCACTTTGGCAGATGTCTATTCTGCGACTACCTCTGGAATAGGAACACTGAAGGGATCCCTACACGGTGGAGCAGATGAAGCAGCTCTTAACATGATGAATGCCATTGGAGACCCTAACAATACGGAGAAATACATAGAGGAAGCACTGGAGGGAAAACAGAGGATAATGGGATTCGGCCATAGGGTCTATAAAACGTACGATCCCAGAGCGAAACTCGTTCGTAGCTACCTAGAAGAGAGTCTCACAAAGGAACCATTGGATGAGGTAAAGAGACTCCTTCAGATCGTTCTTAGGGCAGAAAAACTCATGATAGATAAGTTGGGCAAAACCAAGGGGATCTGGCCCAACATTGACTTCTTTGCGGGGCCTCTGTACAGAGTACTGGGAATAGATAGTCAAATGTTCACTCCGATATTCGTGGCATCGAGGATGGCCGGATGGGGATCTCATGTTGTCGAATACTGGCATAACAACAAGCTAGTGAGACCGGTGGAATGGTATACTGGTTCCATCGATCTGCCGTATGTACCGATGAACAAGAGGTAGAACTCTGGAGAGCTTTACACTGCTATCGCTTAGGTAGGCTTGTTGCATTCATTTTCCGGAGGTGAAAGGTTTAACTACCTTTTATTCATAGCCCTTTCACATGGCCATATATCACGGAAGAGCAAGCGTAAAGGTGAGTGGAGGGAAGCTCAGATCGAACCGCCATAAGAAGAGATTCGAACTAGGAAATGAACCAACACTTACTGTACTTGGAAACACAAAGAGAAAGCAGGTAAGAGGTATGGGAGGTAACACGAAATTAGTCCTCCTTAGCGGAAATGAAGTCAATGTGACAAATCCAAATGATAAGGTAACGAAGAAAG
Source organism: Thermoplasmata archaeon (assembly GCA_021827945.1). Classification (GTDB taxonomy): domain Archaea; phylum Thermoplasmatota; class Thermoplasmata; order Thermoplasmatales. The sequence continues at coordinate 11,532 of JAKATW010000039.1, read as the reverse complement.
TCAAAGTCCTTAATGTTCTAGAGAACATTGCAGACCCACACTTTGCCCAGAGGAACATAATCACCAAAGGAGCCATTGTCGTGACAGAGCTTGGAAATGCGAGAGTAACTTCAAGACCTGGACAGAGCGGACGAATCAATGCCGTTCTAATCAAGAAATGAAGCGGATTCTCTGGGAAACTTATTTTGATACGTCATTGACCAGAAAACTTGGTAGAAGGGTAAAGAAGAATTTTCCATCACACAAGCTTTTAGATATCATAAATGCAATTGGATTAAGTTACACTGTATACGATGCAAAGTACCCTAAAATTCCTTCTAAAATCGTGAAGAAGATTGAAGTTGAATGGGAAGGAAGTAAAGAAAAATTAATAAAAAAAATAGAATCGACTTCTTCTAGTGTGACTTGACGAATTTTGCCAAAATGTCAGTCAGGTCTGGTTTGCCAATCTCCTGAAGTTCGTACTTCACATTTATCAGGGGTTTGTTTATCTTGACAACCTTGGTAAGATCGATCGGGGTTCCAGAGACGACTACATCGGCAGGTGTCGAGTTTATCGTTGCTTCCAGGTCCTTCACCTGTTTCGGAGAGTATCCCATCGCGGGAAGGTAATTGTGAATCTGTTTGTACTTCTCGTAGACACCCTTTATGGTTCCCTTCGCATATTCCTTTGCATCGACAAGCTCTGAAGCACCGTACTTTATAGAAAACAAGACTGCCGCCCCATAGCTCATTTCTCCGTGAGTTAGAGTTGGTCCATCCTCTATCGCAAGGACTTTCTTTCCTCTTACTTTCTCAGCATCTGCGCTGAAGAATGGAGATGCACCATCAACAACCACTGCATCTGGGTTGAACTTCCTGATGTTCTCTCTCACAATGTTTATGTTTTCTAGGGACGCTGTCTCTTCCTTGTTTATCACTATGACATCCGCTGACCTCAAATTGACTTCACCTGGGTGATACCTAACCTCGTGACCAGCTCTGTGTGGGTCTGCTACTACTATCTGCAGATCACTTTGATAGAACGAGAAATCATTGTTCCCTCCATCCCAGAGGACTATATCTCCTTCCTTTTCGGCCTGTCTTAGGATTGCCTCGTAATCTACTCCTGCGTAAATGATTACGTTCCTCTTTATGTGAGGTTCGTACTCTTCTCTCTCCTCTATTGTGCACTTCTGTTTGACAAGATCCTCCATCGTTGCAAACCTCTGGACCTTCTGTTCGAGAAGGTTTCCATATGGCATTGGATGCCGGATTGCTACGACCTTCTTCCCCATCCCAACCAGTATGTCTTCCACCCTTCTAGTTGTCTGTGACTTTCCTGATCCAGTCCTGACTGCGCAGATGGAGATCAGAGGCTTCTTGCTCTTTACCTGAGTGTCTTTTGGTCCCAGGAGGAGGTAGTTTGCTCCAGCTGCTAGCACTTCTGATCCTTTATGCATCACATATTCATGTGTTACATCCGAATAGGAGAACACCACTAAATCCACACTCTTTTCTTTTATCAATTTTGTTAGGTCAGACTCAGGATAGATCGGTATCCCTTTCGGATACAGCTTCCCCGCTAGTTCCTTTGGGTAAGTCCTTCCCTCTATGTTGGGTATTTGAGTGGCCGTAAATCCTACAACGTTGTACTCCTTGTTGTCTCTGAAGTACGTATTGAAATTGTGGAAATCACGACCTGCTGCCCCCATAATCAAAACGTTCTGGGTCATATTATCACTGTACCCCATCGGTTGAATAGATTTATTTTTTCTGATTTTCGGTCAATTTGGAAATCGTCCCAGAAACAATTATTAATGATTTTGAGATTCAATTCTGTGGTAGGCACCCCTGAAACTTTTTATCAGAACGAGCTGAACGACGCAAGCTTCTACGAAAGAATCTCGAAGAGAATAATGTCGTCCTTCAGAAAGAGCCATAGAAACGAGAACATAGCAAAGAAGCTACTAGAGCTGTCGGCAATTGAGTCTACACACGCACGATTCTGGGCAGAGCTGATAAAGAAAAAAGGGAGAATTCCTCCTCCCTTCAAGAAGAGAAATGCTGCTTACTATTCATACATTGGATTCCTCCAGAGAATTTTTGGTATCTCGTTCCTGGTCCGCTACCTAGAAAGGGGGGAAGTCGACGCAATAAGGGAGTACTCTGACTACATTGAAAAAGAGTCCAAGGAGCAGTGGGAGAGAGAGCAGCTGAACAAGATCCTCGCTGATGAAAGGGATCACGAGGACGTTTTCATAAAGATGACAGACGAGCTGAAGGGAAATGCTGATAACATAAGAGACGCCATTTACGGGATGTCCGATGGACTGATCGAGGTACTAGCTAGTGTTGCTGGTCTTACGGGAGTCTTCGTGAACAACATTTATATAGCTGTTGGAGGGATCGTGTTCGGCGCTTCTGGGCTTATCTCCATGACCATAGGAGCTTACCTTTCTGAACATGCAAAGGGACAGATTGAATCAGGACAGAAACATACTCCCGGAAAAGCTGCAGGAAATACAGCCCTGTATTATTTCTTCGGTGCCATAGTGCCAATAATACCGTTTTTGTTCCTCCAGAGGTATACTGCCCTCATCACTGCATTTGCCCTCGTGATGATGGTCGATGGCGTGGTGACGTCAGTGATCTCAGTTCAGTCCAGTGGAAAGCTGAGTAGAGACCTATTTAGATCTCTTGGTCTGGTCACTCTAGGTTTCATTGCAACTTTTATCGTTGGAATGATAGCACATCACTTCATAGGCAATCTGGGCTGACCTAGCGCCTGTACTTGCCCATGCATTCAGTTTGCCCTAAGATTTTGTCCTCCATAGAATTCAGCAGAACTTCCCTAGTGGCATTGCCCTGCACCGCCAAGACGGAATTCAGGGCATAGACTTTGAAGTAATATCTATGGAACCCATGTCCCTTTGGAGGACATGGACCGTCATATCCAACTTTACCGAAATCATTCTTCCCTTGGATGAAGCCCTCTTTGGTCTTCGCAACCTTTTCAACGCTGTACCTTATTTTCGAAACATTTGGATCGATATTGTATATCACCCAATGGACGAATAGACCGACCGGTGCGTCTGGATCCTCCACTATGAGGGCTAGTGATTTTGTCCCTGAAGGGACATCTCGAAAGCTTACCTCAGGAGAGTAGTTCTTTCCTTCACACGTGAACTCCGTTGGTATTAACTCCCCATCTTTGATCCCCTTGATTTCAATCTTAAGTGGCATGATGAAGCATGCGCATCTTGATAGAAGTATTTTCTGCAATGGAGGGGAGAAATGAAATATTCATACTGTGGAGGTGTCAATAATGATTTTATTAGGTGTCCGTATTACTTAGGGTGCAAGACGATGACTTCAAGGTCACTCCTTGGGAAGTAACAGGTAGGGTCGACTACGAAAGATTGATTCAACAATTTGGTACTCAGAAAATTTCCAAAGATATCCTGAACGAGATCTCAAAGATATCACGTGGAAAAATGCACGTGATGATCAGGAGAGATATCTTCTTCTCTCACAGAGATCTGGACCTGATCCTGAAGGACTACGCAGAGGGGAGAGGGTTCTTCCTCTACACTGGAAGGGCACCCTCACTTGGAATGCACATAGGTCATCTGATACCCTTTCTTTTTACCAAGTGGCTGCAGGATGTATTTGACGTGAATGTCTATATCGAGATAACTGACGATGAGAAATTCATGCGTAACCAGGACTACACTCTTAAACAGACCTCCGAGTGGGCCCACCAGAATATCCTAGACATTATTGCGGTCGGCTTTAATCCCGACAAGACGTTCATATTCAAGGATACCGAATATATCAGAAACATGTACCCCCTAGTGACTTCTATCGCAAAAAAGTTGAATTTCTCTCAGGTGAAAGCGACTTTTGGACTTGATGCTTCTTCCAACATCGGCATTCTGTTTTATCCCGCAATACAGATAGTTCCGACTATGTTTGAAAAAAAGAGATGCCTGATTCCTGCAGCAATAGATCAAGACCCTTACTGGAGGCTTCAGAGGGATCTTGCTGAGCCACTTGGTTATTACAAGGCTGCCGAGGTGCACAGCAAGTTCCTTCCACCTCTCGCCAGCTCTGATGGTAAGATGAGCTCTTCGATACCGGAGTCAGCCGTCTATCTTTCAGACCAACCGAAAACTGTTGAGAAGAAGATAATGAAGTATGCCTTTTCAGGAGGACAGGCTACTACTGAGCTGCAGAGGAAGTTGGGGGCTAATCTGAATGTTGATGTTCCGTACCAGTGGCTCTACTACATATTCGAAGATGATGACAGCGAGATACAGAGGATTGCAAGCGAATATTCCAGCGGCAAGATGCTGACGGGAGAAATAAAGAAAATCTTGGCACAAAAGGTCAACCAGTTACTTGAGGAACACAGGAAGAAGAGAGAAAAGAGTGAGGAAGCCTATTTGAGGTTCCTCTACGACGGAAAGCTTGCTAGACAGATGTGGGAAAGAGTCCATTCGTAGGGATTCGAATCATCTACTACAATCTGGAATAGAACGCCTCTCAAGATGATAGCGAGAGTCAGTTCTTGTCTTTCCTGATGTTCTTGGCTATCTCTTGAAATTCCTTAAGTGACTCTGGGTTTGCCATCGATCCGATGTTCAACGCCTTATCAGTTGGAAACCCCATCAACAATTTCTTCAGCGGTACTTCCATCTTCTTACCATTGATAGTCCTTGGTATCTGCGACACTCTTATGATATCGTCTGGAACGTGTCGAGGAGACAGTCCGACTTTCAACTTCTCCACTATCTTTTTCTTGACACGGTCAAAGTCCTCAGTGCTATCCGTAACGACAAAGAGAGGCATGTAGTACTCTCCTCCCTCCATTTCCAACCCCACTATGATGCTATCCTTGACCTCATCAATCTCATCCAGAACCCCGTAAATTTCAGCTGTTCCTATCCTTATTCCTTTCCTCTTAAGAGTAGAGTCTGAACGACCGACTATGACCGCAGATCCATAAGGGGTAATAGAGAGCCAGTCTCCATGTCTCCATATTCCAGGGTATCTTGAGAAATATGTCTCAAACATTTTCTCTCCATTGTCATTCCATAGATAGATCGGCATCGAAGGCATAGGCTTCTTGATAACAAGCTCCCCTACCTGATCCAGGACTGACTTTCCATCCTCGTCGAATGCGTGAATATCGGCACCCAGATCCCTGCATTGCAGCTCCCCCTCTATCACAGGAAGACAGGCGCATCCACCGAGGAATGCAGTACAGAGATCTGTCCCTCCACTAATCGAGGCAAGCCATACATCCTTCTTGATATTATCATAGACGAACCGGAATGCTTCGTTAGATAATGGTGAGCCTGTAGAGCCGATAGCGAAGAGTTTCTCCAAAGGGTATCTGTCATTCACCCTGATCTTCTCCTTCATCAGGTGAGTGATATAGGCAGCACTCGTTCCAAAGAAGGAAATGCCATTATCTTCAGCAATTGTCCACAGGTGATAGTTGTCCGGGTACGTCACGTTTCCATCATATAGGACTGCAGTTGCCCCAGTAGATATCGAACTAACTAGAACGTTCCACATCATCCATCCGGTAGTAGTGAACCAGAAGAACTTGTCTCCTTTGTTCAGGTTGTAGTGAAGGCCAAGTAATTTCAGGTGTTCTAGTAATATGCCTCCCTGACTGTGGACTATTGCCTTAGGGGGTCCGGTAGTTCCGGAAGAATAGAGAATCCACAATGGATGATCGAAGGGAACTCTGTTGAAAGAGAGGTCTCTCTTGTTCTTTAGTATTGAATCTATGGAAACTGAATCTCTTATACCCCTCTGTTCTTCTCCTAGGATCACTACTCTTCTTATACTCGGTATCTTGTTAGTCACCTGCTTAATGATATCAGTCTTGCCGTACTTCTTTCCATTGTATGTATACCCATCCGGCGCAAACAGTATCTTAGGATTGATCTGCTTAAATCTCTCCAATATTGCTTCTGAGCCAAAATCTGGGGAGGAACTCGACCATACCGCGCCTATCGCTGATGTTGCGTATAGTGCTTCCATAGCCTCGGGTACATTTGGCAGAAAGGAGGCAACTCTGTCTCCCTCCTTCACTCCGGAGTCGATCAAGAACTTTTGAACCGCACCTGCATGATTTTCGAACTCATTCCTTGAAACTTTCTTCTTTTCGTCGGTCTCGTTGAAAAACAGTAACAGTTCTTCCTGACTTCCTAGAGAAAGATTGTTCTCTGCGTAGTTAAGTCTGAGTCCCTGGAACCATCGATTGCCCGGCATTCTCTCAGAGTTTAGTACCTCTTGATACCCCCCCTCGCTCTTGACCTCAAAATAGAGAAGTATAGATTCCCAGAAGTCAGATGTACTCTCTATCGACCATCTCCTCAGGTCTTCATACTCCTTGAAATTCTTGCTATATTTTGCGTTGACCCATTCTGTGAACTTTCTAATGTTTGACTTTTCACAGAATTCTTTTGGTTCCCAGAGGATGTTCTTTTGAGTCACTGCAGGTCAACTAATATTCGACCATCTATAATATTACTTTCTTAGAACCATCGATCCGCTCTATGATGGATTCTTTCCCCTTTTCTCTTAGGATTTTAAGGTCTGAGCTCTTGAACACGCCATATTCCGTAATGTAACCTGTAACATATCTGCTAGGAGTAACATCAAAAGCTGGATTATAGGCTCTGGATTCTTTCGGAGATATGGAAACTCCCTTGACTTCCTTAACCTCTTCTTCTGACCTCTCCTCTATTGGTATACCTCTGCCATTCTCTATGCTGAAGTCAAAAGTGCTTAGTGGTGCCGCCACGTAGAAGCTGATGCCATTCTCTTTTGCAAGAACCGCCTTCTCATAAGTACCTATCTTGTTGGCAAAATCTCCATTTCTGGTGATTCTATCAGCCCCGACTATCGCCAGGTCGATCTGTTCCCTCTCCATCAGAAAACCAGCTGCATTGTCAGCGATGACCTTATGCTCTATCCCCTCCTGCACCAGTTCCCAAGCAGTTAATCTTGCTCCCTGAAGTCTCGGCCTCGTCTCATCTACCCACACGAAAGGTTTCTTACCACTCTCATTCGCCATCCTTATTGGAGATAAAGCAGTTCCATAATCCACTGAAGCAAGCGCGCCCGCATTGCAGTGTGTAAGTATTCTCTTGTTGTTTCCTATGAGATCGTTCCCGTTAACTCCAATCATTCGCGATCTCTCTACTATTGAGTCGACGTACATCTCTGCATACTTCTTTGTCTCACCCTCATGCTGCAAGACAAAGTCAACAGCGAAGAAGAGGTCATTGGCGGTCGGTCTCGAAGACTTTATGACCTTGCCCGCTTCTTCCACATCCGTCTCTAGGGCTTTTGCTTGTGCGATCCCATAAGCAGCAGCAGCTCCGATGGAAGGAGCCCCTCTCACGGTCATGTTTTTGATTGAATCATAGAGTTCTCTTGTGTCATTTACCTCAACTATATTGAAGGTCTCTGGCAAGATCCTCTGATCTATCATTTTTATTACAGGCTCATCATACCACACCGCCTTAACATTGCTTATCTTGCCGTTTAGATTTATCTTCATGATTCCAAAACTGCAAAGGATTAAATTAACCTTTGTCTTGCCAAATGACAAATGTTTTAACCACAGAACCATCTATAACTGTGGAAATCCCGTGGACCGAGAAATACAGGCCTGCTCTATTGAGCCAGCTTAAGAGGGAGAAGGCAGTGGAGACCATGATTTCTTGGGCCAAGAAGTGGGCAAATGGAGAACAAGTTAAGAAGGGACTTATTATCTATGGGGCACCAGGGACCGGAAAGACGTCGTCTGCTATCGCGTTAGCGAAAGAAATGGACTGGGAATACGTAGAATTCAATGCGTCTGATATCAGATCTAAAGATGCCATTGAACAGAACGCAATAAAGGGGTCATTTTATTCTTCAATATCGGACCAAAAGAACAGAAAGAAACTGATCGTGATGGACGAGGTTGACTCTCTCTACGAGAGGAATGTTGAAGGATCAGATGCTGGCGGGAAGGCAGCTATTTCAAGTCTGCTGGAAAAAACTCTGAATCCTGTAATTCTGATTGCAAATGATTACTATGCACTCAGATCTTCAAGTACGGGTAAGGCAATCGCTGACAGATGTGAACAGGTAGAATTTAGGAGGTATATGAAGTCTCAGATTATTACCGTCCTGAAAGAAATTCTTCAGAGTGAAGGCATATATGCACCTCCGGAGAGGGTAAATGAGATTGCAGAAAATGCGAATGGAGACATGAGGGCTGCCGTTAACGACCTCCAAGGGATTGGCGAAGTCTACGAGACGGAAGCGAGGGACCTGACGCTAAGCGCATATTCAGTTATCAATGACATTCTACACGGACATCAAAAAAATATACGCGCAACCAAGGCTGAGATCATGAACATCGGGATGGATCCTAATGATTTCATCCTGTATCTTCTAGAGAACGTTTTCCCTCTGCACTCTAGGGTCGATGATTTCTCGCTCGCCCTAAGTAATATAGGCAGAGCAGACCTCTTTCTTGGCAGAGTGGGAAAGAGAATGAACTACTCTCTCTGGTCCTATGCAAACGATTTCATGTCTTACATTTCTATGCTTCAGCTGAAGAGCGAAAGATTTGAAAAATTCTCCTTCCCTTCTCTGATTAAGAATATGGCGTCTCTCAGGAAGTACAGGGGTATAAGAAAAGACTTTTCAATGATTATGGGCAGATATGTCCACAAATCTTCTTCATTCATGAATAGAGACTCTCTACCTTACTTTTACTATCTTCTTCAACGAGATGAGGAACTCAGAAAAAATATCGAAGAGAGAACAGGATTGGACACGGAAGATATATTTTCACTTGACTTCTGATACCTTTTTTCTAAGCGCTTTTAGGGTACCTGATATCATATCTATTCCGATTTCAGATTCCGCAGCTAATTCTTTGAGATGGGGAATCTGGTTATGCCTTACCTTCATCGCTATCATTCCATAGTAGTTGACGATCCTTGAGTCGTCAAGGTGTTGTACTATCCCGCGGATCTTCTCCGAAGACGGGTTGCTGAAGTGAACGTACCTTCTTCTTCCAATCTTTTCCCTGACTGTCATTTGACTGCTGTAATTTTCTCCAGGTCCTTCTTGAGAATCTTAACTGCCTGTGAAATCTCTCCTTTTTCCTTTGCACCGGTGCATACAACCTTTCCAGACCCGAAGAGCAAGAGAACGACCTTTGGCTCCTCGATCCTGTAGACTAGGCCCGGGAATTGTTCTGGTTCATATTCTACGTTTTCCAGTCCAAGCGACATGGCAATATTCGTGAGGTTTAGCTGCATGTTAAGATCATAGACGGCAACAATGTTCTGTACCACAATGTCAGGGTTGCTATTGACGGCTATGCCCGTTTTCTTGAGCTTGTCGACTATCGTGCTTATGGTCTTGTTGACGGAGTCTATTGTCTTCGCTCCCGTACAGTTGACCTTGCCAGACCTGAAAATCAAGACTGCAGTCTTCGGCTCCGATAGTCTATAAATCAAACCGGGGAACTGCTCCGGTTCATACTCTGATCCCTCTAATGCAAGTGCGATTTTACTAAGATCGAGCTTATCAGCAAGTGACGTCGATGCAACTATGTTTTCAATTGCTATGTTTTCCTCTTCTGCCATAACGTTCGCGGTTTATATATAGTCTATATAAATAGTTAATTGTAGCATCGTGCTACAATTATTAATTTTTACTCATATGCTGCACTATGCTTTCTGCGAACTCTGAGGTCTTAAGGGATTTGACTCCTAGGTGCCTCGCGAGGTCCTGAGGTACCTGTTTATCTCTCAGAGTATTCACGAATGCTTTCTCTATGAGGTTCGCTGGTTCGTTCCATCTGATGTACCTGAGCATCATGACCGCGGAAAGCAATAGAGAAGATGGATCCGCAACATCCAGATTCGCATACTTCGGTGCAGAGCCGTGAACCGCCTCAAAAACCGCATAGTTGTCTCCGATGTTCCCGGATGGTGCCACCCCGATTCCACCGATCTGGGCAGCTAGGGCATCCGATATATAGTCACCGTTGAGGTTTGGACAGAGGATGATGTCGTATTCATCCGGTCGCAGCAGTATTTGTTGGAACATGTTATCAGCAATCCTGTCCTTTATGACTATCTTGCCATCCATGTTCTTACCAGAGACCTCAGTCTCATTAACTACCTTGTCTCCGTATGTCCTTGCGGTTTCATATGCCCATTCCTTGAATGCACCTTCTGTGTACTTCATTATATTTCCTTTGTGCATTATAGTCACACTCTTCCTTCCGTTTGCAAACGCATATTCTATTGCCATCTTAGAAATTCTTGAAGTTCCAAACTTGCTGATGGGTTTTATCCCGATACCTGATCCTTTTCTGATATTGTAGCCGAGCTTGCTCATAAGCTCTATAACCTGCTCTGCTTCCTTGCTGTTTGCAGGAAATTCTATGCCCATGTAGACATCCTCCGTGTTCTCTCTGAAAACGACCATATCGACCTTCTCGGGACTCTTCAATGGACTCGGCAACCCAGGGTAATACTTCACCGGCCTCACATTTGCATATAGGTCCATGATCTGCCTTAGAGTTACGTTGATACTTCTGAATCCCCCTCCGACTGGAGTAGTCAAAGGTCCTTTCAGGGAAATCCTGTATTCAGTCATTTTCTTGACTGTCTCGTCTGGTAGTGGAGTGTTAAACTTCGATATGGCTTTCTCTCCTGCCATTAGTTCCATCCAGTTAATCTTCCTGTCACCTCCATACGAAATTCCCAGCGCTTCATCCACAACTCTCTTTGTTGCTTTTGATATATCGGGACCGATTCCATCACCCTCTATGTATGGAATATCCACAATGTTAGGTACTTTTAAACCGTTATTTTCAACGGATATTTTCATTGATATCTTTTCTTTATTGCCTCCTCTTATAAATCATTAGTCAGAGGCTTGATGTAGAGGCAAATTTTAACATAGCTCTGACTGATGTAGAAAGAGAGAGTGCAAGTTCGATGGTGGAAAGACTTAGAGGATTCAGGGACTTCTATCCGGAAGAGCAGGAAGTAAGGAGCGAAATATTCAAGACTATGAGGGAATCCTGCAGACAGTTCGGTTTTAGAGAGATAGGTGCACCCTCTGTAGAGAGCGTAGAACTGTTCGCAAACAAGTCTGGAATGGAGATCATGAACCAGATGTTTTCATTCAGGGACAAGGGGGGCAGAGATATCACTCTTGTACCCGAATTCACCCCTACGCTATCAAGGATGGTTGCAGCCAGAAAAGACTTGGTAAAGCCACTGAAGTGGTTTAGTATTGAGAAATTCTGGAGGTACGAAGAACCCCAATCAGGAAGGTTGAGAGAGTTCTATCAGTTGAACGCTGACATCCTCGGAAGTGATAGCTATCTCGCCGACGCCGAGATAATTTCCCTAGGGGGTTACATCCTGAAGAACCTGGGAATAGGGGAATTTTCCAGGCTGAAGGTTAGTTCGAGGATTCTCATAGACAGACTTATTAGAT
>JAKATW010000145.1 GCA_021827945.1 Thermoplasmata archaeon | reverse complement strand
TTATTGATTTAAGGCCCGGGCGATCCTTCTTTGCGCCGAAGGCATAATCAATGTATTCCTGGTAATCCCATCCCTTAACCTTGCAGTATTTTCTCAGCCTCAGGAGCTGGTTCTCGGGATTCTGTTCCTTGTCCTTGGTTGATACCCTGGCATAAAGACCTACAATCATCATTGACATTATGTCACTGGTCACTAAATAGTATTCACGTGGAAAATTGAAGATTTATTTTTATCCCGACCTCTTATAATTTGATTTAAGCCATTGTTTCAGGAGAATTACAAATAGGGTTTGTGCAAAAGCAGGGTACTGATAAAAGTATAGGCCGTGTGATCACCTTAATGCAGGATAAACTTGTGAGAACTTATGGATACATTCAGTGGCAAGGAAAAATTATATAAGGTCTAGGAACAGAAGCGCGGTACCAAAGAGAATTATTAGGGTCAAGGGTCAAATAAAGGAGCAATCGGCTACTAAAGCTATCTCAGAATATATTTGCAGGTTATCTGATCATTTTATCGTAGTCCGTTGAATGGTCGGAATACTGGGGAAGAAGTTACTTTTGAAAATATATTTATTTTACCGCCACACAGGGAAAATTTTTTTAACAGCTCGCTTATGTTATTGTGACATGACGACTGGGAGAGCAAGAACATCCATTGAAGTTTTACCGGGGGCAAGGAGGCTTATTAATTCTCTTAGAAATATGAGTTATGACTTTGTAAGAGCGGTCGCCGATCTTATAGACAATTCGATTCAGGCAAATGCAAATGTTGTGAATATTAAAATGGAGTTTGATGGCGACCATTCATGGGTCAGGATAGCTGATAATGGAACCGGTATGACTTCTGACGAACTCACCGAAGCTATGAGATACGGCTCAGAAAGGTATTATAGTTCCAACGAACTCGGAAGGTTTGGCTTAGGCATGAAAACTGCATCCTTTTCGCAATGCAGGAAGCTAACAGTTGCAAGTAGAAAAAAGGATGATGAGGAATCAATTGAAATAAGACAGTGGAACTTAGACCTGATTGATCAGACAAACACTTGGCAAATTGGAGATATACCAGTTGAAGAATATTCAGAGGTCCTTACAGCACCATTGCATAAACATCCGGGAACTGTTGTATTGTGGGAACACCTTGACCGTTTGCTGAAATTTAAACCTCCAGATGGGGAAAGAGCGAGAAAGTGGTTCAACAGAACCAAGGGCGAATTGGACGAACACCTTGGAATGGTGTTTCACAGGTTTTTGGGTGGTGAGATAGAAGGAAAAGACAAAGTCACAATAACAATTAATGACACAGAAGTAATCTCTTGGGACCCATTTGCGAGGAGCGAACCTGAAACTACTATATTACCTGAAAAGGAGCTCGAAATTAAAACTGATGGACACAGCGTGAGAGCCAAGTATTCTCCCTTTATACTCCCGACACAGGCTAAGTTCTCATCACAAAGTGCCTTTAAACGCTCTGCTGGGCCTGCGAAGTGGAACTCTCAACAGGGACTCTATATATACCGAGAAAATCGAATGATACAGGGAGGAGGGTGGTGCAGACTCAAGGCGATGGATGAGCATTCTAAATATGCAAGAGCGGCGCTGGACATAGATGCTGATGCTGATATGGTGATGATGCTTGACGTTACGAAATCCACAGTTCAACTTCCTCCGGAGTTGAGAGACCAGCTTAAGCCGCTAATAGTCAGTTTGGTAAGTGCTTCAGAATCTAGATACAGATCTTCGAAACGTGGGGACTGGTCACGACATGGTTATAAAGATCAAGGACTGCATGAGGTCGACAAGGAGAAAATTCACCGAAATGACGATGTCCAGAACTCTACTACTCAAAAAGCACCCGTAAATGATAGGGGGTCAAGCTACACCATTTTTTCTGGACAGGCTGAAGAACAAAAGGGAAAATACAGATCACTTGGCATTGTAATTGAAAATGCAGCCGATATGGCAGGAGAGATATCGGCGCTTAACAGAATAAAGGCTGCACTTAATGCAGAAGAACCCGATATAGCAAGAGAATTAGGCTGGTCTTAGTATGAACATAAATGTGTATCTCAGAAATCTGAGAACGATGATGGACAGTCAGCTGACTTCTTCAGTGGAAGAAGCTTTAAACCTACTAAAAGTCCCAGCTGAATTAAGAGCGAGGATTATCGAGCTATATGAAGAGGAAATTCAGGTACCAATTAGGCCTGTGAGTATGTTGACAGGTAGATCATTGCCAGGAGAATGGTATAAATCTTGGGACCCTGCCAGCGGATATTACTGGAAATTGGAACGAGAATATTTGATTGACAAGCAGCTGAAGTCCGACGCAGTGAGAATGATTGATGATTCTACAAATAGCATTCTATCTAGGTTGTATGATCCCAGAGCTGGCGGCCAACCTGAATTCGACCTTAGAGGCCTAGTGATGGGACATGTGCAGAGTGGGAAGACAGCAAATTACTGTGCACTTATAGCGAAGGCGGCAGATCTCGGTTATAAATTTGTAATCGTCCTTTCTGGAATTCACAATTCTCTCAGACTTCAAACGCAGAGAAGAGTTGACAGAGCATTAGGAAATGTATCTGACGGAGCGCAAAGACCAGCACCTGGATATAGATGGATAGACCTAACTCACCCGAATCTATCTGGTGATTTCAACCCTGGAAGCATAGATGCAAATGTGTTACAGGGAAATGACAGGGTCGTAATGGTGTGTAAAAAGATATCTCCTATTCTGCGTAGAATCAATATTTGGCTTGATAATAATCCCCCTCCTGATACCCTTCCGGTTCTAATCATAGATGATGAAGCAGATTTAGCCTCCATCAACACAGGAGGAAATCGCCCTCCTCCCTTGGAAGAACAGACAGACCTTACTGCTGAAGATACATCTGACGTCTCCGCTCCAGATGAAGTTCTTGACCCGTCGGTTATCAATTTCCAGATCAGGAAACTTGTCAAGTCTTTCAATAGGGTGTGCTATATAGCATATACTGCTACTCCATTTGCAAACATTCTTATTAATCACCTGGCACTAGATAGGGAGGTCTTTCAGGATCTATATCCCAAGGACTTCATAGTCTCACTTCCCACCCCACGCGGCTATTGTGGGGCCGAAATGATGTTTGGGCACACAGCACTCAGAGGAGATGAGGAAGATTCCGTTGGAATGCGGGAATTGATCAAGATTGTGGGCGAAGAAGATGCTAAAAAACTCACCCCCAGAGGAGCGGATCTTCAAAATTACGAAGGAGAAATTGTCCAATCATTGAAAGATGCTTTCTATGATTTTATCTTGGCGACTGGTGCCCGTCTTCAGCGTAGTGGAAAGGACATACCATCTACAATGTTGGTTCACACACATCAACGCAAGATTGTGCAAACTCGACCTGGCTC
>JAKATW010000015.1 GCA_021827945.1 Thermoplasmata archaeon | reverse complement strand
TTCTAATACCTACTTCAGACACGGGGTCAGCGACCAACTCTTTTACGTCCGCAAAGGCAAGGGAGTATTAAAGAGCATGATGGGGGATTTGTCCTTTGAAACGGGGGACTACATATACGTACCCAAGGGAACGACTTACACACTTGATTACTCTGAGGATTCAGAATTCCTTCTCATAGAATCCAAAGACAATATCTCGATACCACAAAAATACCTCAACAAGTACGGTCAGTTGAAGGAGGGCGTTCCATACTATTCCAGAGACATAAGACATCCTGTACTTAATACGAAAAATCATGGCAATGGAACCTACGAGGTGTATGTTGATTTTGATGAAAAATACATAGTTGAAACCAGGACCGAAGACCCATTTGACCTTGAGGGATGGGACGGATATCACTATCCGTTTGCCCTTAACGTAAAGGACATCATGCCTTTAGTGGGCAAGATACACCAACCACCTCCGGTTCACGAAACATTCTCATCGAACTCGTTCATGGTTGGAACGTTTCTCCCAAGAAAGTACGATTTCCACGATAGGGCAATTCCCATTTCCTATTATCACAGCAATGTCGACACTGACGAATTCCTCTATTATGCATCTGGCAACTTCATGAGCAGGAAGGGGGTCAGGGCAGGCTCCATGACTCTTCACGTAAGAGGCATGATTCACGGCCCACAGCCTGGGACCGTGGAAAATGCTATAGGAAAGGAAGAAACCAATGAAACTGCGATCATGGTCGAGAGCTATGCGAGGATAGGAATGTCGAGCGAAGCGGAAGGGTTAGAAATCAAAAATTATATGAAAACGTGGTATGAGTGACTCAGGTATACAATTATCTTCCTATAGATCAGATATCTGTCGGGGAGAAATCAATTGAAGGAATCTCGTCCCTCATAGGGAAGGAATGGCTCAAGGACACAGTCTTATTGACTAGCAACTCCGTATCACAGAGCTCGTTCTTCAAGAGGGCCACAGAAGTATTCGCAGACTCCTTGGTTTTTCACAACATATCACAGCACTCGCCAGTGGAAGAGATCGATTCTGTTGTCAATGAAATCAGGGACAAGAGCGTGAAATTTATTCTATCGATCGGAGGTGGAAGCGTCATGGATTCTGCCAAAGTTGTCAGATCAAAGATCAACCCAGAAATACCGCAGATTGCTGTTCCAACGACGCTCTCAGCTGCAGAGTTCTCTCACATTGCGGGCTATTCTGAAAATGGTGAAAAGAAGGGAATCAGGGGAAAGAAACTGGTCCCAAGGTACATCTTTCTGGATCCCAATGCAACTCTTGAAACTCCAACTACTCTCTGGAGGTCCACAGGTATTAGGTCGATCGATCATGCGATCGAAGCAACTCTCGGTGAAGGGTTCTTAGAATTAAGGAAAAGCTTCTCCAAGCTCTCTGTCGAGAAGATGATGGGAAACCTTGAAGGAAATTGGACCGACATGAGACAGGAGTGCCAGATCGCATCTTGGTATTCCTATATTGACGTCTACGATAGCCCAATGGGATACAGCCATCAGATAGGCAAGTTAATGGGGGTCAAATGGAACATCCCACACGGAATGACTTCATGCATCACACTTCCTGCGATGCTTAGATACTACTCTTCATCTCCTCCAAAAGGACTTGCAAAACTTGCAATTTCCATTACAGGCGAGAACGATGAAACAAAATCAATAAAGGCATTGGCGGACAAAATTGGTTCATTCATTAAGGAACTTGGGCTGGAAAGGAAACTGTCGGACTATGGAATCAAGCAAGAAGACCTTTCCTACATAGCCGCCAAGGTTGGTCAGCAGGATGAAGCGTTCATTGAATGTTTGAATGAAATATTGTGACATCAACCAGCTTAACTTACCGTAGGGAGATTCTGCTGAGCTTGTCCTGGATGAACAGTTGTAAATTTTCTTCCACAGATTCAGAGCGTGCCTTCCACAGATCTATGTGATTCACCGTCAGAAGGGACGAGAGTATCTCTCCTGCATTCAAGACCAGAGCGTCTGTGACCATGTTCTCCTTGGCGATGCTCAATACCCTCTCAGCGTTTCTTTCAGGAGAAATCTCCTGTGCAGGAATTTGCACAATCTTCGAGTCAAGTTTTTCTCCGTTCTTGATCTTCACGATGAGATAGCTTTGAGATTTTGATGTTCTCTGATCAATCTTTCCCTTTTCAGACGTCGGAAGGATCACGATTCTTTCAGAATTCTTGGAGGGCTCTATGTGGATCACCACATCCTTGACGCTTGGCACCTCGCTCAGTACTCTCTTTTCAATTGAATCTGCAACATCGTGTGCCTCCTCTATCGTCAGTTTGCTGACCACGGTCAGCACAATTTCGACAAAGATGACTGGTCCGGCCCAACGAACTTTTGTAGATTTGACATCCGTAACCTGATCATTTCTCCTTGCGATTTCTTCTATCTTTGGGATTACCTTCTTGTCTTTGGGGAGATCCATTATTCCTATTATACTGTCCCTTCCTATTTTAACGGATGTATAGAAGATCCCTATAGCTGCGATTCCAATTGCGATGTAATAGAAGAGGCCAATACGAGTCACGTAGCTGACTAGTAGACCTATTCCTACTCCCAGTCCAACATAAACGTCAG
Organism: Thermoplasmata archaeon; assembly: GCA_021827945.1. Taxonomy (GTDB): domain Archaea; phylum Thermoplasmatota; class Thermoplasmata; order Thermoplasmatales. The sequence continues at coordinate 805 of JAKATW010000015.1, read as the reverse complement.
AGTAGTTATGAAAACCGTCAGAAACCAGAGAGGGAGAATTCACTCTCCTGCCTCCAATTATCTTCACGATTCCTGAGAGAAACAGGGGAACCACTGAGATCAACTGGAGTATCCCTGATTGAAGGTGCAGTGCTACATTATCAGTCGGTAGTGATAGCAGAAGATCAATTGCTGTAAAGGCAATGATAGCTGCAATGGCCAGAGAAACAAGATCCTCGATTCGGAACAGACCATATGAATACTTCTTGCTGTAATTGCTGTTGGAGAGTCGTATAGCAGCAAAGACTGCAACAGTCACAAGGATGTCAGTCAATATGTGAAAACTCTCGAAGAGGAGTGCGTAGTTTCCGTAAATGAAAGTTCCAATAAGTCTGATAAGAAGAACTATGATCTGGAGTGACAACGCTATTGATATATACCCATTTACGGTAAGTTTGCTAGGATTTTTATTCAGAAATGATTATTAGGCGGTGAGATAAAAGAATTGGCACCCTTAAATTGAACTAAAATCACTTTGTCAGTGTAAGAATGATAAGTCCATCTTTGTGAGTTATCGTCTTCTTCATGCCGTCTATATCGATGCCAGTCCACTCACTTTCTTTTACCCCATGCGAAGTGTTCAATCTTCTGCTTGAATTATCATATTCATAAATCGAAGCAAAACCCTTTTCACTCAAATGAGACATAAGCCTCGAGAGAGAACTATCTCGATCCTTCCAGTGGTGGTATGAAAAAGACGATATCAGTGCGTCAAACTTGTGTTCAAAAGGTATGACCCTGTTGCTACCATTACCTAGTTCCAAGA
>JAKATW010000123.1 GCA_021827945.1 Thermoplasmata archaeon | reverse complement strand
GAATGCAAGTTCTCAAGGCCCTCGCAACAGCTTACCAGGTGGTCGGAGCCTTGGCAGATGCATATTCAATCAGGGATAGGGGTTGGGACCACGTCACATACATTTCAATCTCCTCTGCTGTTGGGCTTGGTGTGTTGAACAATTTTGACAGGTCCAGGTTCATTAATGCACTGAATCTTGCAATTAACAACAACATCTCCCTGAGACAGACCAGAGCAGGTGAGCTCAGCATGTGGAAGGGCTGTACAGCCGCAAATGCAACCAGAAATTCTGTATTCGCCTCTATGCTTGCGAGTGAAGGATTCACTGGTCCTTCACCGATATTCGAAGGGGAAATGGGATTCTTCAAACAGGTCACAGGGGACATCAGCGTCGATCTTGAAAAGAACAGGATTGTCAGGACTATGATCAAGAATTTCCCGGTGGAATACCACGCGATGAGCGCGGTGGAGGCCGCTCTGTCAATAAAGGATCAACTCAACGGAGAAGAGATCAAGAGCGTGAGTGTCGAGACATTCTCAGTAGCGCACAAGATAATTGTGAAGGATCCGGAAAAGTTAAGGCCTAAGACAAAGGAAACTGCAGATCACAGTCTTCCGTACATCATTGCCTACACTCTACTGCATGGTGAACCTGGAATTGATTCATTTGAGCCTAGATACCTGAACGATTCCGCTATCCTAAGAGTGATCGACTCAATGAGGTTCGAGGTCACTGGGGAGTACGACTCTATGTATCCCGAATATCTGCCCGTGAAAATCATGGTCCGAACAAAGGGTTCGGAGTACGAAAAAGAAGTCACTGTCCCAAAGGGTCACTTCAGGAACCCATACGATTGGAAAGACTTGGAGAATAAAGGGCACAGGTTGATAAGCGATCCGGAGAAGGTAAAGAGAATCATAGACACGGGGAAGAAATTCGAAAGTGTATCCACAAGGGAATTGCTAGAAACGGTGAACTTTTCCTGATCCTGAACCGGTCATATATACTTTCCCCACACTCAATCAACTGAACACCGAGGTTTCGGTATCTTCCATGGCTCGAGGTGGGGCTCTAGAAATCGTTGTTAACTTCGACCATGCAATCTAGAGCCAGCACATCTGTATAAACCGTTAATTAATGTGCCTGCATACCCACGCGTGAAGAAGCCGGTTGAGCATGGAAACATATTTACTTCGGCCATACTGGGAGGTTCTTCGGTTTTACTTGCAGTTGTTCTGAAGAGAGACTTCTATTCAATTCTGTTCTGGATTCCCATTTGGATGGGCCTATTCGTGTACGATGTTCCATTCAAGAAACTCTGGAAATCAGGAGAGAATGTTCTGTGGATGATCCTTATTATAATTTCTGCGATCGTATCGATCTACATCAACCTTCTTCTTATCATTCCGTATATGATATTCTTTGTAGATTACGCAGTGAGAGTTCACCTGGCCGCAAGACGACTCGGCTATGCCGGAACAATCATTGGAATACTGGCATATGTGATACTCTTTGTGACAACTTCTGGTCCGATTGGCCTCCACGCGATCATACTCATCGGTTCTTTGTTCTCCTTCATGATAGGTTCCGAATTCACAGTGAGGGCGAAGCTCTCCAAGAGATGGTTTCTCCTGATTTACGATCTCTTTCCAGTATTTCTCTCAATTCTGAGTCCTGTCTTCCTGGTTTTTGCCCTATCAGCGGTCAGGATCCCTGTAGCGTTGAGAGCAAAGGGACTGAAACCAGTGGGAATCACGGAGACAGCCATATTACTCATCGTAGTGATAGTACTCTCCCTCTTCTACATGGCATGAATCCGAGCTCAAATGGTGTGATTGCAGTAATTTGCAACCCACAACTGACATCACTGCTTTATCATCAAAGGCACCAATCCAAGCAGTGGCAAACCCTTCATTTACAGCCTTTAGAACCGCAAGGATCGCAGCTATTGTGGCATGCTATACGCAGTAGAGCTCTTCCCCCTCTTGCCATACCTTGATGCAGCAATCCCCGGTATTGCGAAGAACACTAGACATTCAGATGCTTTAGAGATGAACTACTGATCTCCAGATGCGTGCGAGAGTGCCGGTTTCTTTTCAGCGTTGTTGATAGCATAAATCTCGTACGACTGAAGATTTCCTGCAGAGGGTGCCAGGTTGGGGCTCATCCAGACGAAACTAGCAATGGAACGTTCGCGGTGTTCAGGCAATAGTTCTCCGGCCACTACGAGCAGGAAGAGAGCAGACTGACCGTCCTCAGGGGCTCTTTGGAGAACCTCGAGGATTCGCGGAGGGGGCGACGTCTGAACGGCCAAGATAAGGTAATTCACCCTCGATCCGAACAGTTCTGTTGAGGAAATGGAATATGGATACGCAGACCTGCAGGAGAGGCAGTCAGAGTTCCAGTACGGGCTGACATTCACCAAAACCTCTCACCTAGGCTCTATCTCAAATATCATGAGACTTATCAGGTGACGTATGGTATCGTCCTCCCGAATCCCAGTAGTATGCATATTCCTGCGATTACTAATAGTGAGACTATGACTCCTACCGCATAAAAGTCGGTTCTAGTGAATGGAACGTCTTCAACGTAGCTTCTTTTCTTAGTCGCCCTGAATCCTCTTGTGTCAGCGGAAATTGCCGTATCTTTCGCTCCTCTAAGGAGGTGTATTATAGTAGGAACTATGGCGTTTATGCCCCCTATGAGCATGTAAACTGGTCTTAGGTATTTCGAATGTCTTGATCCAAGGCCCCTCATCATCTGTATCTTTATTGATTCGTCCAGATAAGTGAACACCATTGGAATAGACTTCATCCCGACCATCAGGGAGAATATTATCGAGTCAGGAATTGATGCTTTATGAAGCGTTCTGAGAATCTGGGAAGGAGTATTGGTCATTACCAACAAGAGAGCCGACATCATAATTGATGAGGTTCTGAAAGATATCTGGAGACCATATTCTAGTGCTTGAAGGGTGAGTTGAGGTTGATATCCCATGACAGAGAAATAGGATGGCCAGGTCCATATTACATAGGGATGATATCCCGGAAAAGCAATGTTCAGTATGCTTGAGGTAACAAGGGGTGCGTATCCCCACGCAGTCCCTGCCACTGTTGCAATTACGAACAGCGTCCCTATGAACACTTTTCTTCCTCCATTCCTGAGACTGAAATAGGAGGCAAGAATGGCTACGGTGAGGAGGGCGCCAATCCACCAAATAGTGATTGCGGCAACGATCATTACGGTAACCGAGAGAGCTATTTTTACTAGGGGATTAATTCTGTAGAGCAGGGTATTGTAGGGCTCATATGATGTAATCTCCTTGAATCCTCTTATTCCTATCGCGGCGAATATAAGGTAAAGTGGAGCGCCGACTCCAAAGAAAAAGATGAGCCAACTAATCAATTCAACTAACAAGTAGTTCATTTTCGTACCTCAGAGTGAATTCCGAGGGAGGAACTAT
>JAKATW010000082.1 GCA_021827945.1 Thermoplasmata archaeon | reverse complement strand
CCGTACAGGGCACTCTGCCTGTCCTCGGGGACCTCAAGTTGTCTTGTCTTCCCGTCAGAGGTAGAGATTACAGCCCTTATGGTAACCATTAGTTATATCACCGTTATAGCCGATAGTTTGACGACTCATAAAAAGTTCTCGGTAAAAAGGAATGAACAGCCTACGGTGTAAAAGGTTCAGGTGCAAGATCGTGACGACATCGGGGTGATAGAACGGTCTCATAAACAGACTTTTAGTATGTATCCAGGGCTCTCCTGCGCTCTGTGATATATGGACAGTCTCACACCGCAGTATTCTTAATGCTCTTTGCAACGAATGGGGTCTCACTCTGAGATAGATTCGCGACCCTTATTCTGAAATCGACTGTCTTTGTTCCCTTCCCTTTCTCAAGGACCATGACAGGATTGAGGTCCAGCTCCACTATCTCTGGGTTGTCGTATACAAGCCTGGAGATCCTGACGATGACGTCCTTATACGCATCCTCATCAGCTACGATGCCTCCACGGTATCCTCTCAGTATCTTTGCGGTTCTCAGCTCTGAGATCATAAGGTCTGCTTCCTCCCTGTCTATTGGGGCGAGTCTGGTGGATATATCCTTCAGCAACTCTACGAGTTTTCCTCCCATACCTGCGACAACCAGCGGACCAAATGAGGGGTCGTGAGTAGAACCTGCAAGCATCTCGATGCCATCTGAAACCATTTCCTGGATTACCAGATAGTCGACGTCGTATCCCTTCGACTTGAGCATTGAGATCATCTTACCTGATTCATCAGGAGCATCTTCAACCGGCACGTTCAGTTTGACTGCACCAACATCGCTCTTGTGGACCAGTTTTGGCCCATAAGCCTTGATTGCCACTTTCCCTTCCCATTCCCGAATTCTGGCCCTGACCTCTTCCTGACCTACTGCGGTTACTGTCTTTATAGTCGGAATCTTGTAGGTGTTCAGGACGAAGTTGCACTCGTTATAACTCAACCACTCTCGTCCCCCTCTAAGCGCCTTGGATATGATGGCTTTCACGCTTTCCTTGTCGATATCCTTCTCATCCTCTATCTCTCTCGCCGGCGCGTACTTCCACTTTCCATATTCTACTGCCTTGGAAAGAGAGATGGCCGCGTCCTCCGGGAACTGGAAAGAAGGAATACTGACCCCATCGTCCTTCAGAACTTCTGAGAGTCCCTTTGTCCCCATAAAAACGGAAACAATCGTTTTGGAATTGTTTATCTTCCTGGTACCCGCAGTTATGTTCTTTGCCACATTGTTTGGATCTATGACTGCAGGCAGGATAAATATGACGATTATCGAATCTATCTCATCGACTGTCCCGAGGATCTCAATTGCCTTGGAATAAGCATCCGGTCCCGTACCTGCGGTCATATCTACAGGATTTCTGACACTAGCAATGGACGGGAGTATCTTTCTAAGTTTCTCTTTTGTTTCTTCAGGGAGATCAGGTACTACGAGACCGTGGGATTCGCACGCATCCGCTGCCAGTATCCCGGCACCTCCAGCATTCGTTAGTATTGCGACCCTGTTTCCCCTTGGAACCGGTTGGTGTGCGAGGACAGATGTGACTTCAAACATTTCGTCGAGTGTGTCTGTCCTTATTATTCCGTTCTGCTTGAACAGGGCATCGACGGTGACGTCAGAGGTGGAAAGAAGGGCAGCAGTGTGGGATTGTGTAGCCCTGAATCCGGCCGATCCTCTTCCACTCTTTACTACTATTATCGGTTTCTTCTTTGTGATCCTCCTGGCTAATCTGGAGAATTTCACTGGGTTTCCAAAGGACTCCAGGTAGAGAAGAATTACATCCGTATTATCATCGTTCTCCCAGTACTGGATCAGGTCATTCCCCGATATGTCCATCTTGTTTCCCACTGACACGAATGAACTCAGTCCTAATCCCAGCTTTGTCGTGATATCAAAGACCGCTATACCCAGTGCACCTGATTGCGACAGGAAAGAAACCCGCCCCTTTACCGGTTTGAATGGAGAAAATTGGGCGTTTAGGCTGACGCTATCTGAATTGTTGACAACTCCCATACAGTTCGGTCCGATGACTCTCATCCCGTACTTGTCGCATATCTTCGTGAGTTGTGCCTGCCTTTCTCTGCCTTCTTCTCCAACCTCTGAGAATCCTGAGGTGATTATTACCAATCCCTTCACACCTTTTTCGCCGCACTCTTCAATCACCTTGAGGGCGTATTCCACCGGAATGACTATCAGCGCCATTTCCACCGGAAACTCGATATCCTTCACTGATTTGTAAGCCCTTATTCCCTGAACAAAATCATGCGAAGGATTCACAGGGAATATCTGACCCTTAAAATTGCTCTCGAGCAAGTTGTAGAATAACTGCCCACCAATTGCGTTCCTGTTTGATGATGCGCCTATGACCGCTATACTCTTGGGTTCGAGAAATATCTTGACAGCATTTACTGCTGAAATGGCATCCCTGTTCTCAAAGCTCTTTATGGCATCCGGCAACAGCGAGGGAGAAAACTTGACTTCAAGAGCACCCGGTTTGGTGGATGATTCCACTGCAAATCCCAGGTTCTTCACGGCAGAAATCATCTTGTAATTTTCTGGAGACACGTAGGCAGTTATCGTTCCTGCTCCAGATCTGACTGCGTGTTCAGCCATGAGACCGAGAATAGCTGTTCCTAGCCCGAGAGACTGATACTTGTCGTCGACAAGAATGCCCATTTCCGATGATTCCTTCTCCCTGTCATACAGAGCGCCGTGGGCAATCACCTTATCTTCCCTTAGTGCTATAACTGACAGAACACCCTTGGCCAAGAGAAGCTCAATAGCCCTTTCTCTCGGTATGTTCTGCATGAACCTCCCCTGAATGGAAGAGTCTGAAAGAGAATAGATAAATTCCTTAAATTTCGAAAGATAGGACTCGTTATATTCCCTGACTACAACAAGGCTCCCATCTTTCAGAATTATACTTGAATTTGCTATCACGTACCCAAATCGCAACAGGGTTATTGAATATTATCAGCTTGGATATAATTCGGCGACTTTGATCGTAAATGTAAACAGCTACTGCAGCCGTTTTCGCCTGCAGATTCACTGCAGTTATTTAAAATATTCCGGATCCACCTCTTCGAACTTGTGGATCAATCTTTCGAAGTTCTCCCTGATCTCTCTCTTCAGACTGCTTCTTTCGATATTCACATAACCGATTGTTTTCGGATCCAACCCGCAAGGGTTTATCTTTGCGAATCCCTCCAGTACTTCTTCAGATATGTTTACGGAGATACCGTGAAAGGATATCTTATTCCTGATTGCCAGCCCAATTGATGCGACTTTCTTCCCCTCTACCCATATCCCTGGTTCCTTGCCGACAGTCCCCGCATACCCAAATTTTTCAATTGATGAAATGGCCACTTCCTCGACCAGATGAACGAACTTTCTCACATCATTGATCTGGTTTCTCTCTAGATCAATTATCGGGTAGACGACCAACTGGCCAGGACCATGATATGTGACATCACCGCCTCGCTCTGTTTCCGTCACGGTCACTCCAGCATAGTTCTCTGGCTTCTTGCCTCTACCTACAGTGAATACGGGTGGATGATCTAGAAACAGGAGAACGTCCCCCATCTCTCCCCTCCTGACCTTCTCTACCAATTCCCTCTGAAGGTGGAGCGAATCGGAGTAATCGACAGTTCCGAGGTCAGCGACTGGATTTATAGTGTAACGACCTGCCATAGGTGGCTTCTGCAGCCTCCTTAACCCCTTCAGAAAGTGTTGGGTGAGGATGCACGGTCATTCCCAGATCCTTAGACGTAAGGCCTGCTTCGACAGCAAGTGATATCTCGCTTATGAGTTCCGAAGCCCTGGGAGCGACGAATGCTCCTCCCTTTATCACAAATTCATTATCGACGTATATCCTGAAGACACCCTGATTGTAGTTCATACCGAGTGCCCTTCCGTTCGTAGCGAGGGGGATGTTGTTGAACTTATCGGTCTTTATTCCCGTAGTTGCGATTTCAGGATCGGAGTAGATTACGAATGGCATCGCCCTGTAGTCAACTTCCGCATTTTTTCCAGATATGTTGTCTGCTGCTATCTCTGCATCATAAAATGCCTTGTGCGCAAGCATTGGCTGTCCACTCACATCCCCAACGGCGTAAACTCCTTCAACACTCGTCCTCTTTCTCTTGTCAGTCTTTATGAATTTTCCATCCATCTCCGGATTTATCTTTTCAAGTCCAAATCCCTGGGTGTTAGGCTGACGGCCCACGGTCATGACTACGAGTTCGGCCTTCAGGACATTCCCGTCTGAGAGGCTGACGCTGTAACCTGCCTCTTTTGTGACTCTATCGACCTTCGCCCCAACTATTACCTTAATTCCTAGGGTACTCATTCTCCGATCCACGAACCTGCTGAGGTCCGTATCCGTACCTGGAAGGATGTTTGGCATCATTTCTATGATCGTGACCTCGCTTCCAAGTTTGGCAAAAGCTGTCCCTAGCTCAACACCGATATAGCCCCCTCCAATTATGATGAGCGACTTAGGAATGTGGTCCACATCCAGTATGTTCTTGTTGTAGTAAACGTCATCAATGCCCTTGATCCTCGACGGAATGGACCCAGTCGCTATGACTATATTCTTGGCACTGAATGTCTCATTGTTCACCTTCACGGATCTGCTGTTTTCTATGACGCCTCTCCCCATCACAACTTCTCCTCCGTAGGATTTCACAAGCTTCTCCACTCCAGAGGTGAGTTTGTTTATCATCCCCCACTTCCACTCCTGCCACTTCTTCATGTCTATGGTGACTGAAGAAGAAACCCCAGGCATCTCTTTCAAGTATGCGATGGCATCTGCCATCTCGATTACTGCCTTGCTAGGTATGCACCCATAATTCAGGCACTCCCCTCCGACCTTGTCTGCCTCGATCATCAACGCCTTCTTCCCATTCTGACCAAGTCTGATTGCTGTGGAATAGCCCCCTGGGCCACCTCCGAGAATTATGGCATCATATTCCATGCTTCACACCAGCAGAGTAGCCGGAGCCTCTAAATATCTTTTGACCCTTGTGATGAATCTGGCAGCCATCGCTCCATCTATCAGACGGTGGTCAGCAGAGAGAGTCACGTACATGTATTTTCCGAGCGGGCTATCCATAATCCTGTGGACTCCCATTATGGCCACCTCAGGATAGTTGATGATGGGCGTAGAGAATATTCCCCCGATACTTCCGACGTTTGTGACAGTGAAAGTCGAATCCTTGACCTCATCGAGCTTCAGCTTCCCCTCTCTTGCCCTCTTTGCAAGCTCTTCTATCTCCACTGATAATTCCGTCAGGGACTTCTTGTCAGCTTGCTTCACAACAGCAACTGTCAATCCCTCGACGGTATCAACCGCTATGCCGATGTTGTAGTAGTCAAGCAGCTCGAAATTTCCATCCTCCAGAGATCTTGCGTTGAGGTACGGATACTCCTTCAGAGCTGCGACCGCTGCCTTGACAAAGAAAGGAGTGTAGCTCAGGTTTATCCCCTGGTTCTTGAGTTTCTCCTTGAAATCCATGATCTCTTGCATTTTGATTTCTTCAGCCACGGCATAGTGTGGAATATTTCTCTTTGATTTGGTCATCTTTTCAGATATGAGTCTCCTCAACCCCTTCAGTTCCATTACCCTGCGTTCAACAGCCACAGATCTGACAGGGGCCGTTTCAATCTTTTCCTTTGGTTCTGCGGTGAAAGATTCGACATCCTTTACGGTTACTCTTCCTCCGGTTCCTGTCCCTTTGACTCTTGATAGATCTATCCCTTTTTCCCTTGCAAGTTTCCTCACTCCAGGGGGTGCGAGAACTGAGGACTTCTCCGTCAATTCCTCTTTGATCTGCTCACTGGCGGTTGTCTCTCTTGGAGCAGGCTCAATAGATGCAGAGACACTTGGTTCCCCAATGTCCAGAAGTGGAGAACCCACCTTAGTGATTTCTCCTTCCTTGCAGTACAACTTGGTGACTTGACCCTCAAATGGGGATGGTATCTGTACGGTGACTTTGTCTGTCATGACCTCAACTATGATGTCGTCCTTGTGCACCATATCTCCCTGTTTCACGTTCCACTTTACGACCTCCCCTTCCTGCACTCCTTCTCCTATGTCAGGTAACTTGAATGTTGGCATTTTATCTCCTCAATAAGCTAAGACTCTATTGACAGCACTCATTATTCTTTTCTCATCTGGCAGGTACAGTTCTTCGTGGGAGTACGGGAAGGGAGTGTCATATCCCGTGACCCGCACAATTGGAGCGAGTAGCGAATCGATTGCTCTTTCCGCTATGAGTGCTGAAATTTCCGCTCCGACACCCAGTGTCTTTGGAGCCTCGTGGACTATGACCACTCTCCCTGTCTTCTTTGCTGTCTGGATGATTGCAGAGACGTCCATTGGCAGAAGAGTCCTGAGATCTGTGACCTCCGCATTCACTCCATTCTTTTCAACTGCATTCATCACCGTAGGCACCATGCTTCCGTAAGTTATGATCGAAACATCGTCTCCCTCTTTCAGTCTGGCTGCCTTCCCAATCTCCACTTCGAATAGCTCGTCTGGTACCTCCGTCTTGACCGCCCTGTAAAGTCGCTTCGGTTCCAGGAATATAACAGGGTCGTTCTTCTTGTAGGCCGAAACCAGGAGTCCCCTCGCATCGTAGGGGTTGGATGGCGTAACAACAGTCAGACCTGCGGTATGGACAAAATATGATTCTCCGCTCTGTGAATGATACAGACCACCCTTGACCCCCCCTCCATAGGGTGTCCTGATGACCAGTGGAACGGTAAATCTGCCTCCAGTTCTGTACCTCATCTTTGCGACATTGTTCACTATTTGATCGAATGCTGGGAAAATGTAATCCTGGAACTGTATCTCCGCAATCGGTTTCAGTCCGTACATTGCCATTCCAGTCGCCATACCAATTATGGCGAGCTCGTTCAGTGGAGTATCGATTACCCTCTCGTCGCCGTACTTGTTTAAGAGATTGTCCGTGACTCTGAATACTCCTCCATCCCTTCCAACATCCTCTCCCATCACGACTATTCTTTCGTCCTGTGCCATCAGCTGATCAATTGATCTGTTGAGGGACTGGACCAGGTTAATCTGCGACATTCGAGTCCCTCCTCTCTTCCTCCTGGATCCAGGAGGAGTTCTCATAGACATCATCGAATATCGTCGAAGGATTAGATGGAGTAATGCTCATTCTCTCTTCAAGAGTCTTATCAATCTCCTCTTTCGCCTGTGCCCTGGTAGACTGTACGAAACCGGAATCGATAACGCCCATCGTCAGCAAGAGATTCTCGAGTCTCCGGATGGGGTCTTTCTCGCTCCCATCCGTTATCTCGTCTACCCTGTATTTCTTTGGATCATCTGACGTGGAGTGTGGACCGATTCTATAGGTTGATGCTTCAACCAGATATGGTCCCTTCCCGCTTCTTACATAGTCAAATGCCTCCTGCAAACCCGCAAGGGATGAGATGAGATCGTTTCCATCCACTCTCTTTCCAGGTATGCCATACGCAGCTCCTTTTTTGTAGATGTCTGCCCTGGTCTGTTTGCTCGTTGGGATGGAGATTGCCCACCCGTTGTTTTCGCATACAAACAGCACACTCAGGTTGTAGACTGAAGCCATATTCAGTGCAGCGTGGAAATCCGAAGTGGAAGTGGCCCCATCACCGAAAGTAGTTATCACTATCCCTTTCCTCTTGTTATATCGCATCGCATATGCAGCACCGACAGTCAATGGAAGGTGAGCACCGACTGGACTCTGTACTGTTGAGAAGTTGAATTCCTTGAATGAGAAATGGTCCGGCATCTGTCTCCCCTTCTGAAGATCGTTGCTGTTTCCAAGCATTTGATCAAATATGAGTGATATCGGAACTCCTCTCTGGAGATAGAGTGCCAGATCTCTGTAATAAGTGAAAATAAGATCTTCCTTATCTGCCAGCATACCAATAGCTATCTGTATCATCTCCTGTCCCTCTGATGGTACATGGAATCCGATTATTCCCTGTCTCTGTGCACTGATAATCTTTAAGTCCAGAGTTCTAGCCCTCACTGCATTCTTGTAGGCCAAGATCGCCTGATCATCTGACAGGTTCCCCACAAGAGTCATCTAGTGGAGCCTCCTCATTGCCCACGCTTCCGCAGCTCTGTACGATGTCCTTACTAGAGGGCCGGAAGCTACAAACTGAAATCCTAGCTCAAAACCTGCCTCTCTGAGCTTTTCGAATCTTGCTAGTCGACTGTACTCGACGACTGGAAGTTGCATCTTCGATGGTCGCAGGTATTGGCCAACTGTGAGAATGCTTACGTCCACTTTTCTCAGATCCCTCATTGTCTCTAAGACCTCTTCGTCAGACTCTCCGAACCCTAGCATTATGGATGATTTTGTCACGAATCCTTTGGAATCGGCGTACTTCAGCACCTCGAGAGATTGGTCGTAACTTGCGCGATGATCTCTCACTGTAGGCGAGAGCCTTCTGACAGTCTCAACGTTGTGCGCAAGTACTACGGGTTCTTCCTTCAGGATAATATCAAGGCATTCCTTGTTTCCCCTGAAATCTGGAATGAGGACTTCCACTCTAGCTCCAGTCTTCTTTACTTCCCTGATCACATTTGCAAAATGATTTGCTCCCTGATCCGGAAGGTCGTCCCTATCCACCGAAGTTATGACGACGTACTTCAGTCCCATTTCCCTGGCTGCAGTTGCGACATTCGCTGGTTCGAGTGGATCCAGGGGCTGTACGAATCCGTGAGTGACAGAACAGAAGCTGCAGGTCCTGGAGCAGTTCTTCCCCAGTACCATAAAAGTGGCAGTCCCTTCGGTCCAGCATTCACCCCTATTCGGGCATCTAGCTTCCTCGCAAACTGTATGCAAATTCAGTCCATTGACTTCCTTCTTCGTGTCGAAAAATGTCTCTTCCGTAGGAAGCTTGACCTTCACGTAATCAGGATGCATTACTTGAAAGTTGATTAGAGTTTTAAACGTTTTCGGTATGATTAAATTTCACAATGCACAATGTGTTTTTTCACCAGTCCCTATTTCGACGTACCCTCCGGTACCGCGTCCAGCCAAGATTGTTTTTTTCCTCTGAGGACCGATGGAACAATTGCAACAAGAAGTACTGCAACAGAAATGAAAAAGAGGTAGTGAATTGAGTTGATGAAGTCGTTTACCCACGGGCCGACAGTAGTTCCGTGAGTGGTGCCAAGGAATATTCCTGCAAGATCAGTCATGGGTACAGTCAGTGACATCACGTAAAAAGCCATCCCCATGCTGAATATACTGCCGACATTCACAAGAGTGGAGCTCATTCCAGATGCTATTCCTCTTTCGGGAGGAGGGGTCGAGTTCATTATAGAGGCTCTGTTTGGAGAGGCGAAAATTCCCATCCCGCTTCCCACAAATATCAGCGGTATAAGTAATTCCCTGAAGGTTGTGGTCTGTCCCAGTCGAGCCAGGAGGATGAAGCCTATTGCCGAAACTACCAATCCGATAGTTGTTATAACTCTTGCACCATATTTGTCAGAGAACCAACCGCTTATCGGCCCGAAAAAGGATAACGATATTGAAGTCGGGACCAAGAACAGTCCTGCTTCAAAAGGGTTCAGCCTCATTGTCGGCCCTTGGAGATAGAAAACCAAAACGAAAGTGACCGCCCCCCTCGCAAGGGCGTTCATGAAGATGGCTATATTGCCAGCTGCAAAAAGTCTGATCTTGAATAGTTTCAGGTCAAACATGGGATGGTCTATCCTCATCTCGTAATAGACAAAACCAAGGAAGATGGCAATCCCTCCTGCGAGCATGGCTAGTACTGGTCTGAGGTCAGAAGATCCCGTGGCGTAGAACGTTATCCCGGCCAGTATCAGGCTAATTGAACCTGCAAATGTGATATTGCCAATAACATCTATCCGCTGACCCCTCTTTATGACAGCAAGTTCTTTCAGGTTACGGTGGGCCCACAGTGTCGCTATTATTCCTATTGGTATATTGACATAGAAAATCGATCTCCATCCAAATGCGTATGTGAGCACTCCTCCGAGGACGAGCCCGGATACCGAACCTGCCACAATCGCGACCTGGTTGATCCCAAGTGCCATTCCCCTTTCGTTTTCAGGGAATGCGTCGGTTATGATTGCTCCGCTGTTGGAGAACAGGAATGCAGCACCAACGCCCTGGACCAGTCTGAATCCAATCAATTCTGGTCCGTTCTGTGACAGGCTACAGAGGGCTGATCCAACTGTAAAGGCAGCGAAACCGAATGTGTACAACCTCACTCTGCCGAACATATCTGAGAGTCTTCCGAAATTCACCAGCACTGCTGCAGTGAGCAGCGTGTAACCCATTAATATCCAAAGCAAATCGAGGACAGAGGTCTGCGGAAGTTCCCTCGCAATGGTCGGAAGGGAGATCAGGACTATGTTTGTGTCGAGTGAAGACATCAGAGTTCCGAGAGTGGTGTTAGAGAGAACTGTCCACTTATATTCCACTATACGAGAGTCATCTGTGAGATTAATTACTTATTGATTTTTTTTGATGGCTCAGGAACTATTAAAACAGTCTATCATAAGCAAATACAAAAGTGGGAAGAACTAAAATAAAATAAAAAAAAGATGAAAATTTATTGCTTTTTTCTGAATGAGAGTGCAATCAGTGAGCCAACCAGAACGATGATAAGATTTGCGGAAAGTGCCAGGAATCCAATGAAGAGTGAGCCTACGCTGGAACTTATTGGCAGAAGAGTTGTGGTCCAGGCCTGGAAATGATTTGCTACCTCCATCCAATATATGCCGAGGGCAAGACCCACTAGCAACCCTGCCATTAGAGAGTACTTGTTGAGTTTGTTCGTGACCAGACCCAAGAACAGAGATGGGAGTGTTTGCAGGATTATGATTCCTCCAAGGAGCTGAAGTTGGACTGAGTACGAGAGTGGGAATACGAAAACAAACCCGACTGCTATGAACAGGAATACTATCATTGCGATCTTCGCTGTCAAAGCTTCCCTGGACTGTGACATTTTTGGATACAGTTCCTTGACTATGTTTCTGGTGAATAGATTTGATTGCGACATTGCCATTATTGAAGCCGGTACTAAGCCGCCGATGAATATTCCGAGGTATGCAAAACCTGTCAGAGGAGCTGGGAGTGTATAGAAAATCAGTGCGGGGACGACATAAGTTCCCCTTGAGCTCGCCACGAAGGTGTCCTTTAGGAATGTTATGGCTGCATGATTACCGTAAACTAGGATACCGAAAAGTGCAAGCAGTGCTAGTCCCACTCCATACAGTGGCAAGAGTGATTGGCTAAGCCTCAGGGATTTGGGAGATTTCGCACTAAGGGACCCCGTGATAGCGTGAGGATAGAGATACAGAGCCAAAGCGCTCATGAGGAACAGGCTCCAGTATGCGTTTACCTGTAAGGGGAGTATATGATAGTACTTGGTCGGAAGCCCTGTAAATGAATTTGTGAAGCCTACTGTAACCAACGCCACGATTATGACAAGTGCAACACTTATCAGAATGATTACATCCTTGAATATTGCTGTTAGAGTTGCTCCTCTGAGTCCGCTAACGTATGTGAAAATTGCAAGGATTATGAAGGAGAGGATAAGCGACAAATCTACAACGAGCTTTATGTCCGCGATACCACTGAGCATAACCGTTAAGACTGACAGCATTCCGACTATCTGAAGGCCGATGTACGGTAATTCAGCGACTATACCCACTATTGCAATTAGGATTGCCAGGTTCCTGCTGTTGAAATTCGATTTGACGAAATCTGATGCGGTGACGTATCCCTTTTCCTTAGAAATCTTCCACAATTTTGGCATTGCCCACATTGCAATACCAAAGGTCACAGCCACGTAAGGTACCGCGTAGTAGTAGATAGCTCCTATGCTGAAAACAGATGACGGTATTGCGATGAACGTATAGGCTGTATAAAGATCTGCACCCACTAAAAACCATACTATGGCAGCACTGAACTTTCTGCCACCGAGGGACCATTCGTCCAGTTTGCTGAGATCACCTTTCTTCCATCTTCTTCCGTAGAACCCTAAGAAGATAAAGATAAGAAGAAGAATTACCCATACCAAAATACCCGAAAGCGCTAGCATTTACTCGCCTCCATATTTGTTGTATAGAATAGCTGCCAAACCAAAGAATGCTGCTGCCAAAAAGAGCCATAGCAGTTGGTACCAGTAAAAAAACGGTAGTCCACCTACCTCCGGATTAGTCCGTACATATGTGGGGACTATGGCAAGTCCAACAAATGGTATTATGGTCAGGATCGCAACGGTCACGTAAAGGGACCGTTTTGACATTGCGGTCACGTTCTGACTCATAAAGTGTTGTATGAACTAAACAGTATTTAAATTTATTTATCAATATTAATCATACTTACTCACTAAAAATCTGCTCTTCGTACTTTCTTCATCACGGTAAGGTGTTCTATGTCAATCCTGTTACTGAAACAAAATATACAAGCAAAGCCACCGGAGGGAATCGGACCCCCGACCTGCTGATTACGAATCAGCTGCTCTACCTACTGAGCCACGGTGGCATCAACGCTTATACCTATTCAATATATGGTAATTTCCATTCCGTCGACAATCTAGAAACCGGCTCTGTATCAAAGTTTCTCGGATGCAGATTATTCAGGTACCCGCATACGTTTATATAGAAGAATAAAATACGGAAAATGAGGTGTCCAGTTAAATGATGCCAGGACAGCCAATATTTATTCTAAAGGAAGGAGCGAAAAGGGAAACTGGGAAGAATGCAATGCAAAACAACATAAATGCGGCCAAGTCGATCGCAGATGCGGTTAAGACAACTCTTGGTCCAAGGGGAATGGACAAGATGCTTGTTGATTCACTCGGTGATATCGTTATCACGAACGACGGAGTTACGATACTAAAGGAAATGGATATAGATCATCCCGCAGCAAAGATGATGGTCGAGGTCTCCAAGACACAGGATCAGGAAGTCGGAGACGGAACTACAACGGCTGCAATTCTAGCCGGAGAATTCTTGAGGAAGGCAGAAGACCTGCTTGATCAGAATGTTCATCCTACAGTTATAGCGTCAGGTTACAGGATGGCTGCAGAGAAAGCAAAGGAAGTCCTGAACGAGATCTCTACCCCGGTCGGGAAGGAAGAGAAGGTCCTTCTGAAAATAGCAACCACTGCACTTAATTCCAAGGGAGCTTCGACATCTAGAAAGAAGCTCGCGGATATAGCAGTAAAGTCGGTCATGCAAGTCGCGCAAGAGAGAGGAGACAAGACGATCGTCGATTTTGACGATATACAACTCGTGAAGAAACAGGGAGGATCGGTGGACGACACTCAATTAATTCAAGGAGTGATAGTGGACAAGGAGAGAGTCCATCCAGGAATGCCCGTCCTAGTTAACAAGGCGAGGATTGCCTTGCTCAACGCAGCGCTAGAAATAAAGAAGCCAGAATTCGACACTTCGATCAGAATAGAAGATCCGGAATCAATAATGAAGTTCAAAAAGCAGGAAGAGAGCATACTCAAAAATATGGTTGAAAAAATTAAGGTAACTGGTGCAAATGTAATCCTGACCCAGAAGGGAATAGATGATCTTGCAATGGCATACCTTGCAAAAGATGGAATCTACGCAGCAAGGAGAGTCAAGAAAAGCGACATAGAGAAACTTGCGAAAGCGATCGGGGGAGAGATCATAACAAACATGGATGATCTCACAGCAAAGGACCTCGGAAACGCAGAGAGGGTGGAAGAAGTCAAGATAGGCGAAGACCACCTCACTTTCGTAACTGGCTGCAAGAATCCTAAAGCAGTCTCGGTGCTGGTCAGAGGTGGGACTGAACATGTCGTTGATGAAGTCGAGAGGAGCCTAGTCGATTCTCTGCACGTCGTTGCAGCTGCACTACAGGACGGAAAGATCATCCCAGGTGGAGGAGCTGCAGCAATAGAGATAGCAATGAAGCTGAGAGAATACAGCGCATCGGTTGGAGGAAGAGAGCAACTTGCAATCGAGAAGTTTGCAGAGGCAATAGAGATTATTCCAAGGACTCTCTCTGAGAACGCGGGACTTGATTCCATCGGCATCCTTATTTCCCTAAAGAAGGAACACGCAGATGGGAAAAAGAATGCTGGAGTGGATGTCGTAAAGGGAAAGCCAATCGACATGATTGAACTCGGAGTGATTGAACCAATCAGAGTGGGAAAACAGGCTATAGACAGTGCAACAGACGCAGCCGTAATGATTCTGAGGATAGACGATGTAATAGCAACGAAAGCAACGAGCGCAGGCGCTCCAAGACCGCCAGGTGGAAGACCGGGCGGAGAAGAAGACTAAATAATACTAAGGTTCAAAACCTTAGTTTTTCCCCTTTATTTTTCTACTGGTCCACAATAGATTATTTCTAACCTCCATGATTGACCTTTTTAGCGCTTCTATCTTCAAAAAATAAGATACTATTATAACGTAATCGTTATATATTCCAGATATCTGACTTCTACATGTTCAACGGAAACTATAACCCGTCGACTGCTGACTTGATGGTGGTGAGCACGCCATATGTGCCCGGTTACAAGATCACAAGCGTTATTGGCTTCACATGGGGGTTGATTGTGAGGTCGAGAGGTCTGGGTGGTAACGTTATAGCAGGATTGAGGACAATTGCTGGGGGAGAGATAAAGGAGTACACACAGATGCTGGATCAATCTAGATTCGAAGCGCTCGAGAGACTCAAGCAGCACGCAAAGGGTCTTGGTGCGAATGCAGTCATCGAGGTCAGGTTCGATTCATCTGAAATTGGCCAGACGATGTCAGAAGTCCTCGCTTATGGAACGGCGGTGATAGCCCAGAAGGATGATTCCCAGGCTCAGCCGGTTTCCCTTAAATGAGTAGATGGTAGTCTACTCGCCACATAAAGTAATCCTGTTCGGGGAACACGCGGTGGTCTATGGGTATCCTGCATTATCTGCGACTGTCGACCTGTTTGCAAAGGTCTACCTGATTCCGAGCAGAAGCGGGCTACAATACACTCCATTTGTCCAGAGAACTCTCTCGTATCTCGGACTGAGCAATGTATATGTGAAGGTAGAAACAAATGTCCCTTCCGGATCTGGGCTTGGTACCTCTTCAATGATCATCACCGGTATAATCATGAGTGAGAGAGATTACACTAAAGAGAAGCTAGCGAGGGAGGCGTTTAACATTGAGTATGAAACTCAGGGCCTTGGTTCCCCGATAGATACATCGACAATTACCGCTGGTGGATTTGTACTTACGAATGGAAAGGAAGGAGTACCACTGTGGAAGATTGAAAAGAATGGGATGTCATGGAGCTTTTCCAGCATCCCGACAAGAAACGTAGAAATGGTGGTTGTCTATTCTGGTTCGAAGGGTTCGACGAGAGAGCAGGTGGCCAAGGTCAGGAAGTTCTACGAGAGGGGATCGCTTGCAAAAGATATAATGAAGAGAATAGGCAATATAACTGAAGAGGGAGTTAGAGCAGTCACGAAGGGGGATCTCGCAAAGATAGGGGAGTTGATGAATGAGAACCACTCGGAGCTCAAGGTGTTTGGAATTTCCACAGACCAGATAGAGAAAATAGTCTCGATCGGGAGGGAATTTGGTTATGGGGCAAAGCTTACAGGGGCTGGTGGCGGTGGTGCTGTAATCATAATCCCAAAAGATAAAGAAAAGCTGCTAAAGAAACTGAAAGAACTGGATGTTATGCTCTTCGACACCTCGACTACTAGCGCGGGAATATTCAAACGATCCGAGTGACGGATACTACGAAATCTCCCTCGTCCAGTCCTATCAGCTTGACTCCCTGAGCGTTCCTTCCCTTCTGGGGAATTGCTGCAACTCCTGTTCTTATCGTCTTTCCATTTCTGGTAATTATAAGCAGTTCGTCACTTTCTTCAATTGATGAAACGTAGATCGGCCTTCCGGTCCTCTCAGTGACCTTTATGGCCCTCATTCCTTTGGCTCCGCGGTGTCTCATCGTGAAGTCCTCGACGCTCACCCTCTTTCCCAACCCCCTCTCTGCGATCACGATCATCTCTTTGGTGGTCACGGTAGCATCGCTTGCGACCTTGTTATCTTCTTTGAACCTGATTCCAGTTACTCCAGAAGCTGGACGACCCATTGCTCTGAACTCTTGCTCATCTACCAGCACAAGTCTCCCGTCTGTTGATAGAAGTGCAATCTTTTCGTCTCCGGAAGTGACGAAGACGTCCTTCAGGAGGTCACCCTCTCTGAGCTTGAGTGCTATGAGGCCATTCGATCTGATGTTTGTGTATTCTGCAATCTCTGTCTTTTTTACCCTTCCCCGCTCAGTGACGAACAGAAGATACTTCTTCCCTTCCACTCTTTCACTCATGATGAAGACTATGCGCCCCTTCATGTTTTCGAAAACGGCAGAGATCAATTTAGCCCTTGATCTTCTCTCGCCCTTCGGAATGCTGTAAGCCTTCATCTGGAAGACCTTTCCGGTGTCAGAGAAGAAATACACACGATCGTGTGAATCGCATGTTATTACCTGTTTGATGTCGCTCTCTGATGATCCCGTGAATACCCCCTTACCACCCCTTTTCTGAGCTGAGAATGTATCTGCCTCAATACGACTTATTCTATTGTCCTCTGTCAGGACTATAGTATCAGTCTCATGCGGTATCAGTTCCTCCTCTGTGGTTTCAACGTACGACTCGGTTATCTCCGTCTGTCTGGAGTCTCCGTATTTTTCCTTTACCTCTTCTAGCTCTTCTACGATCAGATCCCATCTCTTGTCTTCGTTGGCAAGAAGCTCGTTGTAGTGTTTTATGTTGTCCCTGATATCCTTCATTTCCTTCTTCAGGTCTGCAATTTCCATGCCGGTCAATTTTTGCAGTCTAGTTTCCAGAATAGCATTCGCCTGCAGGTCATCCAGTGCGAATTGTTTCTTCAATCCCTCCCGGGCGTCCTTGACTTCCTTTGAAGAACGGATGATCTTGATTGTGAGATCTATTTCGTCCAGCGCTTTGAGGAGGGCTTCCACTATGTGCTCCCTCTCCCTCGCCTTTTTCAAGAAGAATTCTGTCCTTCTTCTTACAACCACTTCTCTGTGCTTCAGGTACTCACGCATTATCTCATGAAGGCCAAGTGTTCTGGGGACGTTGTTCACCAGAACCAGGTTGATTACTCCATATGATATCTGAGCCTGAGTGTGCTCATATATTTGGTTAAGTGTTATCTCAGGGCTGAAGTCGTTCTTTACCTTTACGACTATTCTAATTCCTTCCTTGTTGCTTTCATCCTTTATATTGGATATTCCGCCGATGACTCCATCCTTTGACAGCTCTGCGATCTTACTGAGCAGCTCTGATTTGTTCACCTCGTAGGGGACCTCTGAGAAAATTATCTCGTTCTTTTCTATCTCAGCCTTGGCCCTCAGATCAAACTTTCCTCTACCTGTCCGGTAGGCGTCTACTATCCCCTTCTTTCCCAGAATGATCCCACCTGTAGGGAAATCCGGACCTGTTACTACCTTCAACAGTTCCTCCAGTCCCGCCTCTTTATTCCTGATCAATAATATGAGGCCATCTACTATCTCCCTCAGGTTGTGAGGCGGCATGTTAGTTGCCATACCAACTGCTATACCGGAAGTTCCGTTTAGCAGGATGTTGGGAATCTTTGCAGGTAGACAGAGCGGTTGTTTGAGAGTGCCATCGAAGTTCAGCGTAAAATCAACGGTATCATATTCTAAGTCTGCCAACATTTCGTTAGATATCTTGCTCAGTCTTGCTTCCGTGTAACGCATGGCTCCTGGTGGATCCCCGTCACGGCTACCCCAGTTCCCCTGGCCATCCACCAGAGGATAGCGGAGGGAAAAATCCTGGGCCATCCTAGCCAATGCAGAATATATCGCAGAATCACCATGAGGATGGTACTTACCCATCACATCCCCCACGATCCTAGCGGACTTTCTGTAGGGTTTATCAAAGGTCACGCCCATCTCGTACATCGAGTAGAGGATTCTTCTCTGGACGGGTTTGAGTCCATCCTTCACGTCCGGTATCGCCCTGGCAAGTATAACGCTCATCGCGTAATCCAGGTAGGAATATTTCATCTCCCTTTCTATTGCTGTGTTCT
>JAKATW010000152.1 GCA_021827945.1 Thermoplasmata archaeon | reverse complement strand
TAAAGAGGAAGAATGACAGAGTGGATAGTTTAAAATTGGCGAAGCTTCATTTAGTAGGTATGCTACCCGATTCACACCTGTTATCTGAGGATGAAAGGGTATTCCGTGACCTCCTCATACAGAGGGCAAAACTAGGACAGGAGGTCTTCAGAATGAAATACGTCGTTCTGATGACAATGCTATTCAGATTGAAATTCCTTGAGGAACAGATCCCTCCTCTGGAGGAAAGGAAAAGATCAGGGGCAAGGGATAACGGGGACGTTAAGCTCCTCATGACCATTCCGAGCATAGATTATTACCAACCTTTTCTCCCCTCATCATACATAGGTACGGTGATGTGAACGATAGATGGATCCATGGATGGACCGGGGAGAATGGGGTTACGGGTAAGTATTCCTATCTAACTGCAAGCATAGTGAACAGGGAGATGAGACTTCCAATGATAACGATACCTTCACCAGCTGGCAACATAATGCCTGCAGAGGTACTCTCCCTTATTGATGCCTTGAAGCATGTTATTCCAAACATTGATCTCGTACTATTTGACAGGGGATTCTATTCAAAGGACCTGATCGTTAGGCTGAGCAGCCTGCCAGTACCGTACATAATATTCGTGCCGAAGAGGGAGATGGAGAGGAGGGAACTGGAATCGATGCGATACGGAGAGAAGAAGGTGATCGTCCATCAGTTCTCCTTCTATTCAGACAACAAGAAAATAAGGGGAGATACGAAGCTCGCATTCCTGAGGAAGATTTTCGACAGAAGGACAGAGGAATACCTTGACTGGGTGTTCGCCACCAATATGGAGGAGGTGAATCTTGAATCAATAATATCACAGTATAAAATACGATGGAGGATTGAAACCATGTTCAGGGTACAGGACGAGTGCAGAATAAAAACAAAATCAAAGATGATAGAAGTCCGTTATTTCCTGTTCGCATATGAGCAGTTGATAGAAGCCATATGGTATCTCTTCTACAGCAAGGAGGTGAGTTTCAAGAGGTTTCTCATAGAGTTGAGCAGCGTGTGCAACACGCTGGTTGAAAACGAAGAGAGAAGGAGATCACCCCATACGTAGAACGTTATGGGTCTACGGATGGCGAGCTCACTGATCTCCCGTCTCCCAGTTTCAGAAGCGTGGATGCTCTAAATACTTAACTCAACTCGGAGATACTGTTGGTAAGAAAATATTATTATATAATTGATAAGTAATGAAAGCATGGTTCTATCAAAATTAAAATTCACAGAAGAACAACAAATTCTCCTTCAGAATATTACTAGGTTAATGGAAAAATATGGAGAAGAGTACTGGCAAGAGTTAGATAAAAAAGGGGAATACCCAAATGAGTTTGTTGACCAATTTGGAAGAAATGGCTTTATGAGCATCCCTATCAGTGAAGAATACGAAGGAGCAGGTCTAGGAATAAAGGAAGCTTCTATTATCCTCGAGGAGATTAATGCAAAGGGTGGGAATGCACAGCCCTTTCATGGCCAATATTATCTCTCTTGGCTCATATCAAAATTCGCAAATGAATCCATAAAGAAAAAGTATTTACCGAAACTTGCAAAGGGGGAAATTAGAATGCAGAGTATGGCACTTACAGAACCTGAAGCAGGTTCTGAAACCACAAAAATAAAAACTTTCGCAAAAAAGCAGGGAGATAAATTCGTTATAAATGGGCATAAAATCTTCGCTTCAAGGGTTAGATATAGTGACCTTATGATTCTCGTTGCTCGCACAACTCCTTATGAAGAAGTCACAAGAAAAACAGATGGTTTAAGTATCTTCTTAGTTGACCTTAGAAAGTCAAAGGGACTAGAGATCAATGAAATAAAGACTATATTCAACAGTCAAACTTATGAACTCTTTATAGAGAATCTAGAAGTTCCAGAAGAGAATCTCATAGGTGAGCTCGGTAATGGATTTAGACACATACTCTATGCCCTTAATCCTGAAAGGATACTGCTTGCTTCCGAAAGCATAGGAGACGCAAGATGGTTTGTAGAGAAATCAGTAGAATATGCGAATTCCAGAAAGGTTTTTGACCGCCCAATCGGTCAGAACCAAGGTGTCCAGTTTCCGATCGCTAACGTGTATGCAAAACTTGTAGGTGCAGACGCTGTGAGGTGGGAGGCGGCGGAATTATATGATTCCGGTAGTCAGGACATGAAAAGGATAGGAGAACTTGCAAATATAGCCAAGTATTTAGCCTCTGAGTGTGCTTGGGAAGCTGCTAATGTCACTATGGATACATATGCAGGATATGGAATTGCTACAGATACAGGTATACAGAGGAAGTTCAGAGAATCGAGATTGTATAAGGTTGCACCTATAACATCGAATCTAATTCTGGCATATATTGGTCACAACGTTCTAGGAATGCCAAAGTCATATTAAGCACCTAGTTTTTGATCACTTATATTTATTATATCTTTCGTAAATCTTCACTTGGAAAGACAAAGGTAAATCTTGCACACCCATTGCAGAAGGTATACGATAAGGCAAAATCGTTCAATGGGAAGGAAACACATCAGGACATAGATCACATTCATGACAGGCTCACATTCCTCATTGACGATGATTACGAGAACCTGAAGACAAGGAGGTTCGTAAACTGCCTCTTCAAGCGCAGGAAGGAGTGGCTGTTCAGGTTATCCAGGTCATATGAAATAATCGAGCGGAAGAAAACAATTATGTCGGAAATACCCGCATCATCCGGCAAGTTGGATGAACAACTCGAAATCAATTTATTCCATAAATAATATAGGAGTTCAGGGTAGAATATTATGAAGTCCGGTGCATATGTGCTTATAAAGCAATTACAAAAACATCAAGTAAAATTTATTTTTGGAGTGACCGGTGCAGGTATGACAGAAATACAAGATGAAATGGTTACTCAGAAATCTCCAAAATGGATACAAGGGCTTCATGAATTTGTAGCTGTCAACGCAGCTGCTGGGTACGCACTTGCCTCCGAGACCCCAGGGGTAGCACTAATTGATAGGATAGTTGGAGTACAAAACTCAGTAGGAGCGGTCTATGGTGCCTATATGAATTCAGCACCGCTAATAGTTCTAGCATCAGAAAATATTCCTGGCGTACCGATCCCAAGCGGTGAACCACAACTACATTACGCTAGTAATATGAATATCATCAATACAATTTGGACAAAATGGAATTCTAAGGTCTCTTCATTAGAAACAATAGCTAGAGATTTAGATGTTATTTTCTACAATACTCTATCGGAACCGCAGGGTCCTACATTTCTCACACTGAGGCAAGATTTAATGGCTTTAGAGAAAGGTGTGTCTAGAGGTCCTTCTACCAGTTCTAGCGGTGTATCCTTCCGGGTTCCTGAAGACAAAGTTTGTGTGGATATCGTCAATAAAGTTTTAGAATCTGAAAAGCCTTCTATTGCTACTTCTCACATTGGTCGCCACAAATCGTTTATTCCCCCTCTTATTTCTTTTTCTAGTCTCA
>JAKATW010000057.1 GCA_021827945.1 Thermoplasmata archaeon | reverse complement strand
AGGAGATCAGGAAAGAGGTTGAAGGATTTGACTTAACCAGGGAAGCGGATTCCACCGTGAGACTGTTCATCAAGTTCTTAGAAAGAGAAAACGTCGAAGTGAGGCTGTTCGAGAAATTTCTTCACGGCAAAGCCTACATCTTTGATGATCGGATCGTTATAGGTTCATCCAACTTCACCAGTGCTGGCCTCACTAGATATGGAGAGTTGAACACATGGAGGCAGGAATCACAGGCTATTTACACCAGAAAAGAGTGGTTTAACAAGTTTTGGTCCGAGTCTATAGATTTCAAGAAGGAGTTGATAGAGCTCCTTGAAAATTCGAGATTTGGCAGCAAAGAATACTCTCCCTACGAAATTTACATCAAAACACTTTATGAAATGCAGAAAGAGGACATAAAGGAAGGGCAAAAGGAGGAGAAGCCAAAAGGGTTACCCGAGACTAAGGTCAATCTAGCCCAGTTCCAGGAAGACGCCATAGCTAGAATATGGACGAGGATGAAGAAATACGGCGGATGTATAGTAGCTGACTCCGTAGGATTGGGAAAAACCTGGATAGCCAAGAAGGTTCTTGAGCAAATTGGCTACTATGAACGAAAGAATATATTGGTTGTATGTCCGGCGCAGCTTCGTGAGATGTGGAGAAGCGAGCTTAAGAAAATAGATACAAAGGAGAATATACTGTCTCAAGAGGATCTTGCATCAGAAACTTATATAGAGAAGGCCAAAAGAACTCTCGGCGGGCGTTTGGATAATGTGGAATTAATCGTTGTTGACGAAAGCCATAACTTTAGAAACCCTTTATCAAATAGATGGGAGAACTTTTTCTCGCTTGTAAATGACCATATTTCGAGCTCGGGAAATAAGCCATACATCCTATTTTTAACGGCAACCCCCATAAACAATACTCCCTGGGACCTGTACTGGCAAATTATGCTTCTAGTACTGATGGACAGATCTGCGTTTATCAAGGAAAACATACCAGATTTGTTCAAATTCTTTAAGGAGGCCAAAGACAATCCATCTCTGTTGAATGATCTACTGAACGAGATATCCATCCGAAGGACCAGAGACTACATCATTGAGAACTACCCTGACGCCTATATAGTTGTTGATCTACCAAACGGTGAGACAGAAGAGCGTAAGATTACGTTCCCTAGACGGGTTCTTGAAAACGTCAATTACAAACTGGACTCCGCATACAGGGGAATGTACAAGGAAATATCAGACACCCTTACCGAAAAACTTACCATGGCATATTACCGCATTCTAGAGTATAGAAAAGAAGGTGTTAAGACAGAGGAGGAGAGACTGGCCCTGGGAAGGATGATTGCCATTGGCGGCATTTTTAGAACAATACTGCTGAAAAGGCTGGAAAGCAGCGTAGACTCCTTCAGAAAAAGTATCTCCAACCATATCCAATTTCTTGAAAATCTGAAGCGATACCTCAAAGATGGAAAACTGCTGACCAAGGAGAGTTACATAAAGTACATGCTGAGGTCATACGACGAGTTGGAAGATGGAGATATAAGGGAGATTCTGGATGATTTCAAACTCGCTGAGTATCGAGTGGATGAGCTGTTTCACGACATAGCTAAGGATATAAATTTACTCAGTAACATTTTGGAGAAGGTCAAACGAATCAAGCCCGTGGATGATTCAAAACTCAATGTGCTAAAGGAAAAGCTCCTTGAACTGTCCAAAGACGGGCAGATTGTTCTTTTTACATATTATGCCGACACGCTCAACTACATTTATGAGGAGATTCTCAGCGATAAACGTTTCTCAAAAATCAGAATAGAAGCGATATCCAGCTCTGGAGCGACAAGTAAGAGTCCTGGCCAGCGTGAAGAGATAATAAAGAGATTTTTCGATAAGAACATTGACATCATACTAAGTACAGACGTCTTGTCAGAAGGGCAGAATCTACAGACGGCGAAGTACCTGATCAATTATGACCTGCACTGGAACCCCACACGAATGATACAGAGAGCAGGAAGGATTGATAGGATTGGGTCACCATACAAGGAGATATATGTCTATAATTTCTTCCCGGAAGACGAGCTTGAGGAGCTCCTTAAGTTGGTGCAGGCACTACAGAGCAAGATTATCGATATAGATAACTCCGTAGGCCTCGACCAAACGGTTCTTGGAGAGGAGATACACCCTAAAGTGTTCGGTATAATCAGGCGTATCAAAGGAAAGGATGAAAGACTGTTTAAGGAATTAGAAGCGGACCTATTTGGTGGAGGCGAGCTCTTTTACCAACCACTGAAGGATTTCCTGAAAGATAAAGGCGTGGAGGAGTTAGAGAGGATTCCATTTGGCGTATTTAGCGGGTTGAAGAAGGACAAGATTTCAGGCATCTTCTTCTATTACGAGTACGAAAGAGACTTCCATTTCTGGTATTTGTACAATATCGAATCGGGAGCACTAATTACAAGTAAAACGGATATTTTGGATTACATAAAATGTAAGAAACTTGAGGGTCGTGTAATCCCGTCGTTTTTCGAGAAGGTCTATGATACCAATAAGACCATTTTGGAAGAGATCGAAAGAACCTACAAGGAAATAGAGCTTAGCAGCACGCAGGATTCCCAACTTAAGGAGCTTAATCGGTCTAACAGTACTAAATTTATCAAGAAAATGATAGATGAGATTGAGCTACAGCTAAACGAATACCTGTATGAGTATCCGAATGACACTTCCGTTGAACACGTGTGGGAACAGATCAAGTCAAGGCTTATCGCACTTCCACCCACTAAGAAAAGGCTTCAAGCTTTAAGACAATTATGGAAGTCTTACAAGAACAACAACGACTGGAAGAAATTGATAGAAGAATTGGGCAATTTTATGACCGAAAAGGGCATATTCAAGAAGACCGAGATAGAGCCTTTTGACGCTTCCAAGCTAAGATTGGTAACTATGGATTTCATCTCATAACTGCTTACTATCAGCAATCACGAAAAGAGCCAATTTTATTGACTCTTTGGGATGGTATACGTTTTGTGCTCGCTCACGTAGACATTAAAGTTGTTACCGCACGATGAGCATCTAAAACGCGAGACCTCGAACACATTAAAAGCCCATTTCTTCATTGGAGAACTGTTATTTTCTTTTCCACACACCGGACACTTCATTATCACGCTAGCTACCTTCCAGACTAAAATCTTTCGATCCTGCTAACTGGGTCAATTAAGGTTGAACAGTCCTCAATAGAAAATAGTCTAAAGCTCTTCGAGAAATTCCCTTACCCTCCTGACTTTACCATTCTTGATGTCAATTCCACTTTGCTTTATTTGTTCCATTACATACTCATTCTCCAAAGTCTTCATAGTGGACACCAGGCAGTCTAGCTGGGACGTAGGTATATTTGCAAGCCTGGACTTTGATTTTGCCATTGCACTTCTTATATGATTTGAGATCTGAATCGTTTTTCGTGCTTCGGCTCAAATTCACCCCTAGCCCCTCTTTGAGCCTTCGCCTATCAGTATGTGCCCTTCGCTCGCCTGCACGCCCGGCACCG
>JAKATW010000106.1 GCA_021827945.1 Thermoplasmata archaeon | reverse complement strand
AACTCAACTCAGAGAACATGAAAATGCTATGGGTACCACCTGGATTTGCTCACGGTTTCTTTGCCGTGAAGGAGAGTCTGGTGCACTATAAGGTGACGAAGGAATATAACAAGGAAGCTGAAGGAGGAATAATATGTAGTGATCCTGCGATAGGCATAAAATGGCCGTCTGTCCAATTGAGTGTATCGGAAAAGGACAAGACTTGGCCAGGTTTCAGAAACTTTAATTCTCCTTTCTCCTACGGGAAATCGTGATAGTTTGAAAATATTAGTGACTGGAGGTGCCGGTTATATTGGGAGAGTCATGGTACCCAAGTTGGTAGAAAAGGGACATGACGTCACTGTCCTCGATCGTAATTTTCTGAACCCCGCAGAGATGGAAAATCCATTCGCTCACCTAAACGTGAAGTTCATAAAAGACGACATAAGATATTTTGACCCAAATCTTCTCAGGAATAAAGAAGCGGTCGTTGATCTCGCTGCCCTCTCAAACGATCCCAGTGGAGAACTAGACCCAATAAGGACATGGGACATCAATTATGTGGGTAGGTCCAGGGTATGCAGGCTAGCCAAGAAACTTGGGGTTGAAAGGTACGTAGTTTCGTCTTCAACCAGCGTTTACGGCTTCAGAGATGAAATTTCAGATGAATCTACTACTCCTAATCCTTTGACCACCTACGCAGAAGCTAATGTTGCTATTGAAAAAGATTCTCTGATTTTGAGAGAAAAAAGTTTTACTCCCATCGCATTAAGATTCGCTACCGCATTCGGATATTCTCCCCGCATGAGATTGGATCTCGCGATCAATGCAATGGCTTTTAATGCCGTTAAATTCAAAAAAGTCAAGTTGATGAAAGATGGACAGCAGTATCGACCGTTCGTGCATGTACTGGATATCTCAAATGCAGTTATCACGGTCCTCAATGCAGAAAAAGAGAAGGTATCTGGTGAAGTATTCAATGTAGGCTCTGAAAACCTGAACTTGAAACTAATAGACTTAGCCCATACCGTCACAAAGGTCACTGGAATAGGTGACTCAATTGAATGGTATGGGGACCCTGATAAGAGGTCTTATAGGGGTTCTTTTGAGAAGATTAGGACTAGGCTAGGGTATAGGACGGCAATAGATATAGAATACGGGGTCAGGGAAATCAAGGAAAAAATTGATAACGGGACTCTTGAAGATAGACCGGAATACCATACCGTGGAATATTATAAGAAGCTGCTGGATGCCAAACAACTCATAGATAGGTATGGCTATTCGATGAACGCCAGCGTTTTGTAAAGGTCAACTCGCACAGATTCGAAAGAGACTATTCCCAGCGCTACGGAGAAGAAGATGTCCTTATAATTTCATATGGAATGAGTGACGGTCAAATGTTAAAATCCATCTGTATAAAATGCGGGAAGGAAAGGACAAGCTTCACAAACAGCCCCTTATGCTTCTGTGGTGGCATTCTTGTTCCCAAGATAGATTTCAAATATCGAGAAGGGAAATATCTGTCAAATTATCCGTATCTTGAGAAGGTAATAAGTTTAGGAGAGGTGGAAACTCCATTGGTAGACCTAGATGCCTTTAAGCTCAAACTCGATTACTATTCCCTTACTTATTCGTATAAGGACAGAGGCAGCAAGTCATTGATTTCTGGTCTCATTTCACACCTTCCGCCTTAATCAGAGATAAACGAGGACTCATCAGGGAATGCTGGAGCATCCATAAGTGCCTATGGAACCGTTGTCGGCTTTAAGGTTAACATATTCCGTACCAGAGTCTACAAGACAGAACAGGATCAATCAAATAAAGGCATACGGTGCTCGGATGCATCTGGTAGGAGGTTCAAGAAAGGACGTTGCTGATGCCGCTTCAGCCTACTCCGGTTTCTACGCGAGGTCACGTCCTGAATCCCGAATTCAAGGATGGAATGCGTCAACTAAGTTAAGAGATTTTTAGACAGTCAAACCACAAAATGCCGAAAAGGGTCTTGATTCCAGTTTCAGCTGGAACGCTCCTTTTGGGGGTTGTATCGGGGTTTGAACATCTTCTTGATTCGGCAGAAATCGATAGTGTTCCAGAAATTGAAGCTGTCCAGACCGAGGCCGTTTGCCCTGTTTGCGCAGAAGCAAACAATTTCCAGTATTACAAGGATAACGGGAAAACGTCCGTGGCAGATGCTCTTATTTCCAGAGAACCTGTGTTACTATCATTAATAGTCAATTCCATAAAAAAATACGGAAAGTGCGTAACAGTTTCAGAGGATGAAATATTTTTGCCAGAGAAGATTTAGCTGAGAAGGGATTTTACGTGGAATACAGTTCTGCTACAGTTTTTGCTGTCTTCCGAAAAATAACGGACAAGGGAGAAAGCGTCTTGATTATGACCGGAAACGGTCTCAAAACTCCTTGATTCCCGCCGGCGTTATGTCGAAACCAAATCTTCAACTCACTTTTGGAAGAACGCGATGCTCAATGAGTAAATGATTACTTGAAACAGGTTACCAGAACCACTATTTGTTGCCTTTCAAGCTGGTGATTGCCAGTCCTGTGATAATGAGAGAACCTCCAATAGAACTGGTCACAGAAATTGCTTCAGATATAAGAAGCGAGGCCACAACAACAGTCACAAATGGGGTAATATAAAGAGTAGTCCCAGCTAAGGAGGGCTTAACCAGCTTCAATCCATCAAGCCAAAGGTAGTATCCGATGAAGGTTCCGCCCAATCCTATGAAGACCAGGGACAAAATAAGGTACAGAGAATGTACCTGAAACAGAGATATAACTCCCGATACGGTGAATGGTATCAGGAACAGAGTCCCTACTATAGACACAAAACCAGTGACGTTTAGAGGATTGTGTTTCCTGAGCAAATTTTTGCCCACGATAGTGTAAATCCCCCAAGGAGGAGCGCTCATCAGTATCAAGAAAACAGAGAAAAGCTCCGGCTCACTTATGTTAGTAAGTTTGATCAAAAGGACAAGTCCGGCCGTGGAAACTATGAGGCCAGTTAAAAGGAGCCACCTGAACCTCTCTTCCTTGATGGAGATGCTAAGAATTACGATAAGTATCGGCTCAAATGAAACTATGAAACTTGCGTTCCCTGCTCTCCTACAATGAACAATAGCTGATAACCCAACACTCCTGTAAGCACAAGGGAAATGAGGCTTGCTACCTCCCTCTTGGTATACCTTTCCCTGAAGATAAAGAATAGTGGCACAAAGATTACGGAAGCAATTGTAAACGCCGGTTGATTTCTCCTCAGAAACGCCGAAATAAAATTCCCCAGTTGTATTTATGCTTTTACTCATCCTTCTTCACCTCTCTGAATGTCTGCAAAGAATTCTTCTTCCTGTCCTTCAATCTGTATGAATCTCCCCTTATGTTCACCACAGTGCAGTGGTGGAGAATGCGATCCAGAACTGCAGACGCCATCACCTGGTCTCCCAGCACCTCGCCCCACTCCGAGAAAGACTTGTTTGATGTGTAGATCGTGGATCTTCTTTCATACCTTGACGAAACGAACTGGAAGAACAGGTTGCTCTCTTCCCTTGTCAATGGTAAGTAGCCTATCTCATCCACTATCATGAGATGGAATTTTGAGTATGTGGACAGGCGGTAATCGAGTCTGTTCAGATCGTAATCCT
>JAKATW010000040.1 GCA_021827945.1 Thermoplasmata archaeon | reverse complement strand
CTTGACCTGCTCATACCTCTCCCTCAACCCGTAATTCACCAGGTCCATAGACAACAATACCGGACTCATGAAAAAAGATTATTGGTACCAAACTTGGTAAAGTATCGGGTTATTGGGAATCCTCTTTAGATTATGATGGACCTGTTTAAAATAGGTCATGGAAAGAGAAGTGGTATGCGATATTGATAAGTATCCAATAGTAGTCGACATCCGATCAATAATCGTTTTATACGTACGATCGATTTGGTATTACAGGGGAGCTCGCATATGCGGGCTGAGAGGATCGAGATGATCGACCCGTCGAACCTGACCCAGATAATACTGGCGGAGGGAATGAAATGAGTGTTGAAGTAATCAAAAGAAAGGCAAACTACAGAGTATATATAGTAGTGGGAATAGTTGTCGTCGCTGCCATTATGGTTTATGCTATCTATCCTGACATTGTACCGTCAAAGGAACCCACAATAAATATACTGACATACGAGTCGTTTTTCCAATATGGGTCCAACCCGAACCAGACTCTCGATTATATTATCAACAACTTCGAGAACTGGTATCATGTCAAGATAAACGTGGAAACATCATCGGGTGATCTCTATAACCAAATAATCCAAACCAAAGGGAGCGGCTTTGATGTAGTAATCGGGCTAAACAACATCGATTCTTATCTAGCAGCAAACAGTGGCTTCCTGTATAAGTTTAACGTTAGTAATGAGTCCCATCTGAATAAGACGCTATATTCATTCTTGCAATCATCAGGCTACGTAATACCTTATGAGTATTCGCCGCTCACCACGGATTACAACCTATCTGGACCAATTAATGTCAGTGTCTTGCAGAACCTGTCATTCGCTGATTTCTCTAACTCAACGGTAGCAAACCAGTACATATTGGAGAATCCTACTACACCGAGCATAAATGGAGAGGATTTCCTCCTGGGACAGATCGCCTTCTATAGCGGTGTACTGCATCAGAACTGGACATCATTCTGGAACAAGTCAAGAGGAATGCTCGTAACACAGGACTGGAGTTCAGGGTTCTCACTGTTTGAAAGCGGAACAAGACAGATGTTCTTCTCTTATTCTACTGACCCAGCGTACAATGAATACTTCAACTATTCTAAGATAGGAACCACGCCCTTCCACTACGAAGGAAAGAACTATGCATGGATGCAGGTTCTTGGCATCGGAATACTGAATTCGTCGAAGTACAAGAGCATTGACAAGGAATTTGTCAACTGGTTCATCGGCCAGGATGTCCAGAATCTGATACCTCTGAATGAGTGGACTTATCCAGCAAATATGAATGTCGCCCTCCCTGAAGTGTACTCGGGGAATCCTCCAATCTCATCGATGATTCCTTTGAACTCGTATCTTAACATGACCATGGCTGCTAAGAATCTGGCAGAGTGGTCCCTAGAGTGGAGCTCAATTGAATCGTAAGGTTACCTACCCCTTAGTCTATACTGGTGGTTACGCATTCATAGTAGTCATAATCCCGTTGACTTTCTTGATTTACTACGCAATCCATGTCTCTCCCACCCAGTTGTTCATTCACGTTCTCGCGGAGTCAGTAAAGCAATCCTTCCTTCAGGCAACGGTATCGACTGTAATTTCCTTGGGGATCGGTCTCATTTTCGGACTCCTTTTGATCGTCTACAACGGAAGAATGAAGAGTGTCATCATTTCACTTCTCCTGGTAACCTACGTGCTACCAGGTATTATCATGGCACTCGGGATAATCTCACTCTTTGGATTTTCCTCCAGATTCTGGGAAATTATCTATGGTAATGTGGTCTACAATTCGCCGATGATAGCGGTTCTAGCTTATTCGACTGGCAACTCAACGAGCATCAGGGAGATATATTCCGCAAAGACTCTGGGAGCGAGTGATTCAAAGATAATAACAGGATTCTATTTACAGAACTCACTGAGGGGAGGCTTGCTCGGAGGGATACTCACGTTTATTCTAACGTTTGAGGGGTTCAGTCTGCCGTTGATAGTTGGAGGACCCCCATATTCAACGGTAGAAGTGATGATCTACGAATTCAAGAGTATATTCCCTTCTTTTGCACAGTTTCCCTTCTCCACAGCATCACTCCTCGGGCTCCTTCAGATAGCCATACTGGTCGTTCCTCTATTCTTCTATCTCTCCATCAATGCAGGTTTCAGAAGAAACGATTCTGTTCTTCCTCTTCCTCTCAGGCGTTACAATAAAATTGCACTTGCTGGTCTTGTCATATTTCTAGCATTCATTCTTATGCCGCTATTTGGAATGTTCATAAAATATCCGCTTTGGCAACTGAGCGTTTCTGCGATAACAACAAGGCTTCAAATTTCTATACCCTTTTTACTGGGAAATACTGTAATATTCTCTTTTGCAAGCACATTTATCGCCTTTCTGATGTCGATAGTTCTCATAATATACCGCCCTTCTCTCAGGAACCAATTTCTAATCTTGCTACCGCTCATTTTTTCCCCGGTTACATTAGCTCTTTCTTATTTCTTGGTGTATGGAGAGCACGTTCCGACAAGCATTCTGATCACTCTGATTTTCACAGTTGTAGTTATCCCGTTGAATATCAGGATGATGGCACAGGCAGTTGAAACAATACCTCCTTCCGAAACCTATTCATCGAGAACGCTTGGAGACTCGCCTCTCTCCACTTTTTTCAGGGTACAGTTGCCTCGAATAAAGTGGGAGATATCGACTGTACTTTCACTCATGTTTATAACGGTGATGGGGGAGTTTTCGTCTATTGTGACAGTTTATACTCCTTCAACAATGACCATAACCGTAGGAATCTACAAGCTGTTACTCCTAAAGGACATTGGTGGGACCTATTACCTTACGGAAATTTTTCTGATTGTAATATTTATCTCCTCTTTCATTATAAACCAATTAGGGAAGAGTGGTTCAGTTGGACAAACTTAGGGTGGAAGGAATTTCAATAAGTGTAGGCGGAGAACATGTCCTGAGGAATGTCAGTTTTTCCCTGAGGGATGGAGAGATCAAGATAATTCTTGGTGCTTCAGGCAGTGGTAAAACCAGCACATTGAACACCATAGCTGGAATTATTAAACCGGATTCTGGATCCATTTTCAAGGATGGAAAGGATATCACAGGGCAGGATATAGATAAAAGAAATATTGGGTTTGTTTTTCAGGACCTCGGTTTGTTTTATTCCATGAATGTAGCTGAGAATATCGCATATGGGCTGAGATTACGGACTAAGGATATTGGAGAGATCAACCGACGGGTCTCTGATATCAGCAGGGAACTGACGATTGAAGAACACCTCCACAAGTTCCCTGCTCAGCTGAGCGGAGGAGAGAAGCAACTTGTTTCACTCGCTAGGACCCTCATCACAGACCCTGACCTGATTCTCATGGATGAACCGCTTTCTTCACTCGATTCATTTCTGAGGAACAATATGAGGTGGTACATTAAGGATATAAGGCGGAAGTTCAACGTTTCTATAATTTACGTCACCCACGATTTGGCAGATGCCGAAATTCTCGGAGACTCAATTGCAATCCTGAACGAAGGCACGATCCTTGCAGATGGGGATAAGGCATCTATTCTCAATAGCCCGATGTCAATTGAGGTGGCAAGAATACTGGGTTACAACCTGTACAGAGTCGGAGAGAGAAACTATGCAATCCATCCATCGAGGGTCCTTATTGGTGGACCAGTAAAAATCAAGATACTTTTCGGTGAAAGTGGATTAAAGAATAATTATCTTGTCGACACTGAATTCGGCAGAATCAATCTGACAAGTGATCAACAGCTGAACGAGGAAGATGGAATCTCTCTTGAACGTGGATTGCCACTCCCTTAGTCTGAAGTTGATCCTGGTGGAACCTAGATGGGAGCAGTACAATTAAGATAATACGGCAGGAAGGAATCAGTCCTCAGATGCTGTGCGGATGTGACGAGGCAGGGCGAGGACCCGTCATAGGACCAATGGTTATTGCAGTCGTTTGCGGCGATTCAGAATCTATCAGGAGGATTGGAGTAAAAGATTCCAAGAAGCTCTCTGAATCCACCAGGGAGCTCATGTTTGACCAGATTGAGAGAATTGCAAGTTCGGTAGAATTCGTAATCATAGATGAGAATGAAATAGACAATGCCACATTCAAGAACCAACTCAACGTACTTGAGGCACGAGCCATGGCAAAATTGATCAAACCGGAGAATGAATATATAATAGACTGTCCCGACGTTAACGAAGAGAGATTCTCAGGGTTGATCACTGAACTCAGTGGAAACAAGAAGATCATTTCCAAACACAAGGCGGACGTAGATTACCCTCTCGTTTCTGCCGCTTCCATAATAGCAAAAGTCACCCGTGAAAGAGAGGTATCCAAGATAAAGGAGGAGCTCGGAGAGTTCGGTTCCGGATACCCGTCCGATGAGAGGACTATAACATTCTTGAAGGACTATTTCAAAAGATACAGGAAGTTGCCTCCTCATGTAAGAAGGTCATGGAAAACAGTTAACAACATCACATCAACACTGGAAGATTATTGAAATTATTTTATTCTACAACAAGATGAGTATTCCAATGTCCGATGAGCTCGAGAATTATTTTTTGACCTTGAAGAATGAGTCAAACATCCAATACGAAATAGCGAAGAAGGCAAGAGCTCAGGGCAAAGACTGTAATATTAAAGTCGAAATTCCTCAGGCAGAGGACCTTGCTGGGAGGGTACAGGCCCTTACAGGCATTGAGGCATCAGATATTATCAAGAAGCTATCGAAACAGTACGACAGGGAGAGGGTAGCAATCGAGGCAGCCGTTTCAGTCTCCGAAAACTTCGATGGACCTGATGAAATCAGGATAGAAAAGGGGCTCAGAGTGGCTCTTGCGATCTTGACAGAAGGAATACTCGTTGCGCCCCTTGAGGGAATTACCGGTGTAAAGATAAAACAAAGAGATGGTAACAACTACCTGGCAATCTACTATTCGGGACCAATCAGGAGCGCAGGGGGGACAGCGCAGGCCCTAAGTGTCTTTGTAGGCGATCTCTTAAGGAGGAAATTTGGAATCGGAAAGTACATTGCAAGTCAGGAAGAGGTGGAAAGATGCAAAGAAGAAATACCCCTATATGCAAGAGTACAACATCTTCAGTACATACCAACCATGCAGGAGATAGAGACAGCGGTAGAAGGATCACCCGTATGCATAACGGGAGAGGGAACAGAAGAGGCCGAGATCACCGGTCATAGGAATCTGCCTGACATTGAAACAAACAGGCTGAGAGGGGGGATGGCACTAGTCATAGCGGAAGGACTCATACTGAAGGGTCCAAAGCTCAAGAAATATGTAAGCACTTTTGGACTTGAAGGCTGGAGCTTTTCATCAGAGAAAAAGGAAGAGAAGAACCTATTTCCAAATTCAAATTATCTTAAAGAGATGCTGGCGGGCAGACCCGCACTATCCTATCCGTCTAGGAAGGGAGGATTCAGACTGAGATATGGGAGATCGAGGAATACTGGACTTGCTGCGGTGGCGATAAATCCAGTTACCATGAAGGTACTTGATGACTTCATCGCACTAGGTACTCAGATAAAGATGGAGAGACCAGGAAAGGCGGGGGCAGTAGTCGCTAACTCCAATCTAGAGGGCCCGACTGTCCTATTGGAGTCAGGGAGTTTAGTCAGACTCAAGGACGATAATTCATTCAAAGAACATCGGAACGAGATAAAAGAAATCATAGACCTGGGAGAGATGATGATCTCCTTCGGTGAATTCATCGAAAACAACAAGGTACTTTTCCCAGGTGCATTCACGGATTCCTGGTGGAGACAGATTTGCGAGAGAAAAATAGGTTCGATACCTGTAGTGACAGATGAAAAGAGTGCTATTGATGCGTCCATAAAGTTCAATATACCCCTCCACCCATCTTTCACCTACCTCTGGCATGATGTGAGTTCTGAGGACATTCAACTTTTCTCCGAGATACTTGAAAACGATTCACGGATAAGGGACAACCGTCTGGAGTTACCGATAACAGATTTCGGTAAACGCTTCTTGGCAGATCTCCTCTGCGAGTATGAGGTGGCGGATAAGATCATCGTCAAAAATTTCCTCAGCCTAGTAGTCCCACTTGGAATGAATATTGTAGATGGCCGCCTGTATTCTGGAAAGAAAGTAGTGGGAAAGGACGTTATGAAGGCAATCAACGAGCTAGCCGGGTTTCCGATATATCCCAAGGGACTCTCACGCATTGGAGCCAGGATGGGTCGGCCAGAGAAAGCAGAAGAAAGGAAGATGAACCCGCCTGTGCATGTCCTCTTTCCAATTGGAAACGTCACAAAAAATCGGAGGGATCTTAATCAGTACGATGAGTTGCAGGGCACAGAGATGCAGGTACGTCAGTGCTCAGGTTGTGGTAACCTCACATTTACGAATGTGTGTGAGAAGTGTGGGGCTCATACCACCCCAACTGAAAAAACCAGGGAATTCGATATCACCATCTCGGAGATTCTCCGACGGAAGGGAGAACAGCTAGGAATAGTACTGCCAAAGAAAGTCAACGGAGTTAGGGGGCTCACCTCCTCCCACAAGACTCCAGAACCTATAGAGAAGGGAATACTCAGGGCCTCCATGTCCATCTATCCGTTCAAGGACGGAACCTGCAGATTCGATATGTCGGACGTTCCTTTGACCCACGCTCGCCTGGATGAGATAGGTCTGACTCTGGAGAAAGCAAAGTCAATGGGCTATTCTTCTGACTACAGGGGGAACGATCTGGTGGAGACTTCCCAGGTCATTGAGATATTCCCACAGGACATAGTCCCCAGCAAAAAGGCGGGGGAGTATCTGCTGAGAGTCTCCAATTTTGTAGATGAATTACTCCAGAGATTCTACGGCTTAGATATGTTCTATGGAGCAAAGAGCAAGGAAGATCTGATAGGGTCCCTCATTATTGGGCTAGCCCCTCATACGTCAGGAGGAATTCTTGGAAGGATAATAGGCTACACCGAAGGAGACGTTTGTTATGCGCACCCCTTTTTCCATGCAGCAAAGAGACGCAACTGTGATGGTGATGAAGATTCTATAATGCTCCTGCTAGATGGTCTGTTAAACTTCTCTATGGATTATCTGCCTAATTCAAGAGGGAGCCTTATGGATGCCCCCCTCGTTCTATCACTTCGAATAAACCCGATGGAAATAGATAAGGAAGCCTTGAATTTGGATATAACCGGTGAATATCCCCCAGAACTTCTGGAGCTGACAATGAAATTCCCTGATCCATCAGAGATCACGAAATACATTGTTACCGCCGGAATGAAGGTAAAAAAGGGAGAGTTATTTCCAAAGTGTCAGTTCTCAGATGATACTCAATCCATAAACCTTGGAACTCTTAGCTCAAGCTACAAGAGTATCCCTAGCATGGAACAAAAACTGGAAATGACACTAGATCTAGCCAGAAGATTGAGGGCTGTTGACGCATCTGATATGGCAGAGAGGATCCTAAAGTCTCACTTTATCCCCGATATAATGGGAAATCTTAACAAGTTCGGGGCGCAGACATTCAGGTGCACGAGCTGTAATCACATTTACAGAAGACTTCCCCTATCAGGTAAGTGCAGAAAATGCGGGACGAACCTTATAGGAACTGTTCACAGAGGTAATATAACCAAGTACCTTGAGACAAGCTACAATATCACAAATCAATATGAGGTAAGTTATTATGTCAAACAGAGGATCCGAATAATGAGGGAGTCAGTAAAGTCCATTTTCGAAGCAAGGGACAACAATTTCAAAACGTTGGAGGATTTCGATGATACCTAGAGTATATTTCGTGGGAACTGCAGGTTCTGGTAAGTCCACTTTGGTAAATTCTTTCAAGGAATGGCTGGAGAACAATAGCTACGATGCAATAACTGTAAATCTTGATCCTGGCGCAGAGTTTCTCCCTTACACCCCCGATGTTGACATAAGGGAGAACGTTTCTCTTGAAAGTGTAATGCAGAATTACAACCTTGGACCCAATGGAGCACAGATAGTAGCAGCTGATTTGATAGTCCAGGAAGCGGAGAGAATCAAAGAATTGATAGATTCATACGATTCTGACTACACTCTTGTGGACACTCCGGGCCAGCTGGAACTCTTCGCATTTAGAGGGTCATCTACGCAGCTCATGACCACCCTTGGAGAGGAGAACAATGCACTTCTCTATCTGTTCGATTCGATCCTGATGAAGAACCCGGAATCCTACATTTCATCAAGATTCCTTGCGATGAGTGTCATGACAAGATTCTATGTACCTTTCCTGAGCATTATCTCTAAGTCAGATTTACTTGAACCTAAGGAAAAGGAAAGAATTGAGAGATGGGACAGGAACAAGAATGAAATTCTGAGTGACCTAAGGGAAAAAACTGCCGAAATGAACGTTCAGCTTTCAGAGGCTATTCTTGGAGGCAGCGAAAGTCTCAACATACTGGGAGAAAGCGTTTTCTCATCCTCGGAGACTGAAGACGGATTGGAGGAAATCTACTCATTCCTGCAAAAACTCTTCTATGGGTCTGACGACCTGGAAAAGCGATAAATTCTAAGTTAAATAAGAAAACTATAAATATCTCGTCAGACATACGTATGATTATGCCAAACGATTATCCAATTCAAAATCAGAGAAATTTCATTTCTCCTGATGATGAGGAACTTGCAAAGCTCGTCGAATCGATGAAGGTGAACATCAAAATCGTAGGATGCGGAGGAGCAGGGACGAATACGGTGAACAGGTGTGCAAAGTCCGGCATTTTCGGTGCAGACCTAATTGCAATGAACACAGATGCTCCTCACCTCCTCACGGTACAGGCTAACAGGAAAATCCTTGTGGGTAAGAGAACAACCAGAGGTCTGGGGGCAGGTGCTATACCACAGGTTGGAGAAGAAGCAGCCCGTGAGGATTATGATGATATTCAGTCATCTCTCGGAAATTCCGAAATAGTCTTTATAACATCTGGGATGGGCGGTGGTACCGGAACTGGAGTTGCTCCAGTTGTGGCGGAAGTAGCCAAGCGTCAGAAATCACTGGTGATAAGTATCGTTACCCTGCCATTTTCTGCAGAGGGCAGAGTAAGGATGGACAATGCAATATATGGAATAGAGAAGCTCAGAAAGGTTTCAGATACCACTATAGTGATTCCGAACGATAAACTCCTGGAAATTGTACCAAGGTTGCCACTTGATCAAGCGTTCAAAGTAGCTGACGAAATCCTGATGGAATCCTTAAAGGGTCTTACAGAAATCATCACGAAACCAGGCCTTGTAAATCTTGACTACTCAGATATACAGACCGTCATGAAGGAAGGAGGCGTCGCAATGATCGGGATTGGTGAAAGTAGCGGAGGAAAGGCAACTGTCGAAGAAGCCGTTACAGAGGCGATCACCTCCCCATTGATTGAGGCAGATATTTCAACCACAAAGGGGGCACTTGTCAGGATTGTTGGTGGAGAGGACATGACAGTAACTCAAGCTGAGACCGCAGTCAGGATGGTCCAAGAGAAAGTCAACCCCATGGCGAGAATAGTCTGGGGTGCGTCTGTCGATCCCACTTTAGTCGGAGAATTCAAAGTTCTAGTCGTCTTGACGGGCGTTAACTCTCCTTACTTCCTTAGTTCATCCAAGGGTGTTGCAATAAAGGGAGCAAAGGGACTAGATGCAGAAATAGATTCGGTGATGTAAAGATGGAGAAGAAAGGATTCAGACTGGCTTCCGGTCTGTTTGGATTTCTTGCTTCGCTTCTATTGGTAGTCTATGTTTTCGAGGCGACACACGGGATACTGCAAGCGGTGCTCTATACGGCTTTCGCTTTTCTGGCGTACTCACTCGCTTCCTATCTACTACTTTCCAGTTCTGCTAACAAGATAGTCAGGATAATACCGTTTGTCTATCTTGGAGCTGGATTGGCAATGGTGTATACGGTCGTAGTTCTAGCAGGTGGGCACAACATGTTCCTGTATCTGGCTGCAACCACAGCAGCCATAGCAGCTATCAGCTACCTCTATGCAACGTATGCAACCAACTACCACAGAAACGTGAGCAAGCTGGGCCTAAAAACCCATTAATTTTTTTATTTTTTTATTGCCATATCTTTCTTAGCGTTCTGAAGTGTTAATATAGTATCTATCTATCAACGGGAGTGAAAGAAAAGGTATTCGTGTTTGCTGCCCTTCCCTACGTAAACAGCAGCCTGCACCTTGGCCATATTGCTGGAGCTTATTTGCCATATGACGTTTTCAGAAGGTTCCTCAAGCTCCGAGGTTATGAGGTGATCGCATCATCGGGTAGCGATGAGCACGGGACTCCAATCACATTAAAGGCCATAAGAGAGGGGATACCGCCAGAGGAGATAGTCCAGAAATTTCACAAGATCAACGTCGAAATATTCAAGAGAATGAGCATTGAGTTTGATGCCTATATCGAGACATCATCCGAACTTCACAAAGAGATTACTACCTCCTTCTTGAGAAAGTTGAAGGAAAACGGATATATCTACGAGGCTGAAATGACTCAACCCTTCTGCGTGAAGGAGAATATTTTCCTTGCGGACAGGTACGTAAAGGGAAAGTGCCCACACTGCGGATACGAATCTGCGACCGGAGATCAGTGTGAGAATTGTGGCCAGACACTTGAACCGAATGAACTCATAAATCCACTGTGTATTTTCGACCAAACTACACCAGAGTTCAGGCAAACTAGGCATCTTTTTTTCAAACTTTCAACACTGCAGGATGAATTACTTAGATACATTGAATCTAGAGATTCCTGGAGACAGAACGTCCTTAGTTTCTCTAAGAATTTTATATCAAGAGGACTCAAAGATAGGCCGATTACGAGAGACCTAAACTGGGGTGTTGATGTTCCATTTGAAGGTTATGACGACAAAAAGATATACGTCTGGTTTGAAGCTCTTATCGGTTACCTGACGGGCGTTAGCTCCGTTCTTGGAAACCAGGAAGATGCATTGGCTTTGTGGAAAACTCCTGAAATCAAGTATTACCATTTCGTTGGAAAAGATAATATCGTTTTCCATTCCATCATCTGGCCGGCGATGTTGATCGCCCATGGGGAAATGACACTGCCGTACTATGTTGCGGCAAACGAGTTCCTTAACTTCCAGGGAGAGAAGTTCTCAAAGAGCAAGGGTACGGGATATTCGATGCTTCAACTGCTCGAAAAGTACAATTCTGAATTTATCAGGTTCGGGGTACTTTATAATTTACCCGAAGAACATGATTCAGATTTTTCAATCGAAGAGTTTGAAAACCGAGTAAACAACGAACTTATAGACAAGTTTGGAAACTTCGTAAATAGGGCACTCGTGTTGTCATTCAAGAAGGGACCCGTAACTGTAGACCAGATCGCACAAAGTGAGCTAGACTTGGAGGCTGAAAGCAACATAAGGGAAAAATTATCCAGCATAATTAAGGAAATGGAAGGAGTCCACATCAGAAATGCCTTCAAAGCATGGCTTGAGCTTGCCTACTTTGGGAACAGCTACATCACGAACAGAAAGCCATGGGAAGCCTGCAAGAAGGATGACGCTAACTGCAATGCGGCAATTTACACGGGAACGAAGATCGTCTATGCGCTCGCAGTTTCCGGACAGATTTTCCTCCCTGAGACTTCAAAGCGCATTCTCTCTTGGCTCGGTTATGACCAACCGGTGGAACTGAAAGATGACTTGAATTTCCCAGTTTCAAGACTGACAGCGAAACCTGAAAGGCTTTTCGAGAAGATTGTTAACAATGAGTTGAATCTCAATCTGAAGGTCGCTC
This sequence comes from Thermoplasmata archaeon, assembly GCA_021827945.1. GTDB lineage: Archaea > Thermoplasmatota > Thermoplasmata > Thermoplasmatales. Next base: position 7,607 of record JAKATW010000040.1, on the reverse strand, counting down.
AGATAGACGGAGTATCTGATCACCCAAATGCTGAAAAGTTGTATCTCTTGGATCTCAATCTCGGCGATGGGAAGAGAAGAATAGTTAGCGGAATAAAGAACAGTTACACCAAAGAGGAGTTACTCGGTAAGAAAATTATCGTCGTCACGAATCTTAAACCCGCAGTTATAAGGGGAGAAACTTCCAGTGGAATGCTTCTCGCGGCAGAAGACAGTAAAGGAATTCATCTGGTGCTTGCCCCGGAGTCCGCGATCAATGGGGAGGAAGTTAAGGTAGGTAATTTTCACTCAAATTTCACCGAAATCTCGATCGAAGAGTTCAGAAAGCTTGACATAAAAACGGTAAAGAGGGACAAGGACATAGTACCAGCCCTGTTTATTGAAAACAAGCCATTGTTCTTCGAGATTAATGCTGGCAGACTTGTTCTGGATGGTACCCCTGAAGAAGGTCTTAGAGTAAAATGAGAGGAGATATTCACATTCACTCGAAATACTCTCCTGATTCAAAACTTGAACCGGAGTTGATATTCAAAACTGCAAAGAAGGCAGGATTGGATTTTGTCGCAATTTCTGATCACAACAGATTTGTTGAGCACAAAGGAGAGTTAGTAGTTCTAAAGGCTGAGGAAGTTTCTTCCATTGATGGGCACATCCTTGGCCTATTCATAGATGAAGAGATACCCTCTAAACTTAGTCAGGAAGAAACTGTTGACATGATTCGTGATAAGAACGGCATAGCTATCTGTGCACACCCTTTCAGAAGGGTGAATGGAATAGGTTCAAAATTAAAGAACATCTACGATGCGATCGAAACTAAAAATGGTAGGTGCAGACCGAACTGCAACAAGAAAGCGGTGGAATTAGCATCAAGTCTTAACAAACCGGCAACTGCTGGCAGCGATTCCCATTTCTATGAAGAGATAGGAAGGGTCTATATGGAGGTGGACGCGACAGATGAGGAATCGATCAGGAAAGCAATACTTTCGGGAACTGCGATTACGGGCGGTACTGACCTTGATATTCTCGGACAATTTAGGCTGTACTCTAAGCTTGGCAAGGACTACATTCTCAGAGGATTCAGAAGAATTTAATGCAAAAATCAGGTCAGTCTGGACTCGGTCAATTAAAATATAAAAATGAAAGATTGATCAGATAGATCTGAGCCTCTCTATGGCCTTCTCCATCCTGTTCTTAAGATCCGCGTTTGCCGTAAATCTTTCCCTGTTATCCAAAATATAATCTGAAAGGATCTCAATGTTCCTGACCGCATCTTCCAGTCCACTGAACCCGGATAGTCCTCCCATTGTCCTCCAAGGGAACCAACTTCCTTCGAGGATCTCCCTTCCACCGTCCGTTACTGAGTAGTATTTTTTCCCATCCTTATTCTCTACGCTCAGATAACCCTCGGAGGTAAGTTGCTCTAGTAGGGGATATACATGTCCTGGAGACGGCCTCCAGTGTCCCATTGACATCCTCTCCACTTTGTCCATAATCATTGAACCGGTAGAAGGTTCCTTTGAAACTATGCTCAAAACCCAATACTTCAACCCAAATCCTCTAAAATGTCCTCTATCGTGACCTGTAAATCCAGAACCTCCATGTTTCCACTCGTTTTGCTCATCATCACATCTCATATTATTCACCCATATCTTTTTCAGATATCTATGTTCGATATCTATTATAGATATTTAAAATCTCCCGTACCGATGAAAGTGCTCAAAGTATCAAAAGCATCAACAGTGAGATTTATCTCAACTTCATAGCATGAAACAAGGCTTATACTGTGCATGGATGTCTATATATATTCCAATACCTGGTTGCTTAGATGATTAATTTCTTTCTGTATCTGTTCATCATATTTATGCACCTGAACCACCAAGAGAAACGTCCCTTTTAGGGACTTTATCACTATTCTGCTACCATTCCCAAGCTCAACATTTAGCTGATCGAAATCCTGGCCAGCTGAGTTCGCAAGTTCGTGCGCTCCCTCATATGTTATACTTACAAGGGGAGCAATCTGTTTGACGTCATCGGTAGTGTTTTCATTACTTGCAATTGGAACTCCCATTTTCGAGGTCAAAACAGTTCCCTCGACGTAAGGTCTCTTCGAATACTCCTGCAAGAGACCACGGACGTCTTCCTTCGACATTACTTATCTAGATTTTTTCCCATAATATAAATTTTCTAACGTTTGACTGGCACCTCAAAAAAATCCACTATTCAATACCAATATCCAAAAGTTCTATCTCTTTTGATCTTAGTAGACCAAGATAAAGTGAGCTAAATTCTCCTATCAGTGCATTCTTCAAGTAACCGGCAGTTGTTGTAGAGTCGTAAGGGAAGTTGCCTACACTTATGCTCTTTATTGATAGATCGCTTGGTGTCAAAAAGAGCACTGCGCTATTCTCATTAATATCGCTGCCTTCATATTTAAGTTGACTTACTTCCCTGACCTCAACTGTGACTCCGGCATTCTGATTGAATATCCTCTGGAACCGCATTGCAAGCCCTATGGAGTTTTCGTCGTATATTACGGTAAATTGTTTATCTGCTAATAGTGCCGCAAGTCCCTTCGCCTCATTATAGCTTGTAATCTCGGATGGCGAAATACTGTCTATAAAATTTTCCAGACTTGAGGCATCTATCCTCATCCCTGACAGTGAAAGCAGACACCCAAATACCTCAGGGAAAAGAAACCTGGAAGGATATCCCTTCGGAAGGGGTATGTAGTCCCATCCTTTGCTTCTGGCTAGATTCTTGATTACACCCCCCGAAGATATTACTATCCCTTTGTTTTCAGACGTTTCCATAGCAATTAGGGCTTTCTTGAGTTGTCCGGAATAAGTGATTATACAGTTGGTTCCTTCTCCAGAAAGAGAAAAAGAGTTTCCAATTTTAAACACTCCATCTCCAATGCGATCCCTTGCCATGGCTGCAAATATCAGTGCATTTCCTTCAGCATTCACTTGAATAGTTCCGATTTTGTTTCCAACGTTGCAACTCATAAATCGATTTGGGGTCTGTCTTATCCAGCTAAATGGAGGGGAATCATCCATCTGTATTACAAATTCGTCATCGAGGATGTTTTCCACGTACCTTTATTAGATCAGGGTAAATAAGATGGTCTTAAAACAAACTTTTATTCTTTATTACATTTATGTTCAAATGGAGATATCAATTCTTGTGACTGTGAAGAACGACCTCAACAACATCAAGTCACTACTCTCCTCACTAAAGGTATTGGACGATGAATTCGAAATTGTCATAGTTGATGCATTCTCCACAGATGGAACGTACGAATATCTCCAGAGTGAACAGGAGAGTTTGAACCTGAATCTAGGCAGGAAAAGAGGCAACAGATCGGTAGGACGGAATGAGTGTATTAGATTGGCTGAAGGAAGGAAGCTAATTTTCCTGGATGCGGACACTGAGATTGCACGAGAGTGGGCAACTTTCCTGAGAAAAAATATCGATCGCGATATCCTTGCTGGAAAGATAATCCAGGACCCGACCTCTAGGTGGTCCGATCTGGACAGAGTCCCTATTCTCTATAAGGGAAAGGACGTAACCTTCCCGTCCAACAACCTGATGTATTCCAGAAATGTTATCGAGAAGATAGGTGAATTTGATGAGCGGTTTAACACCGCAGAAGACATCGATCTCAACATCAGAGCTATCGATGGAGGTTTTGAGATATTTGGTGATGAGAACGTCATAGTCTATCACCACCCAAGACAGACTTATTCGTCGCTCTTAAGACAAAGCTACTATGATGGAATCGGTAGAAAGCTCATCCAGAAAAAATATGGACTCAAGAGTTCATTTAACAGAGCGAATATGAAGAGACATCCATTCATTGAATCCTCAAGACTTGCCTTTGGAATGTTGGGCTATTTATTCGGGGGCACAAATTGATCTCATATATTATTCCAGCCCTTAACGAAGAGGGTAGTATTGGAAACGTAATAGACAAGATACGTGCAATAGACAAGGATGGCCAGATAATAGTCGTGGACTCCAATTCCACGGATAGGACTGCGGAGATAGTATTGTCTCTTGGAGCGACACTGGTAAATGAAGATAAACTTGGTTACGGAAATGCCTACAAGAAGGGATTTTCTGTGGCAAAGGGCGGTATCATTGCTACACTCGATGCTGATGGGACCTATCCACCGAATGAGATCCCAAGGATGTTGGAGTACCTTGACAAGGGTTACGATTTCATTTCGGGAGAACGACTCTCACAGTCCTCTAAAGAAGCGATGAGCCTACAGCACCTGATCGGGAATAAAATCCTGAACATATTCACAAGGGTGCTTTTCATGGTCGATATAAGGGACAGTCAGTCAGGGATGTGGCTTTTCCGTCGGGAGATTATGCAGTCGATTCTGCCAAGGGGTGCTGGAATGGAGTTTTCAGAGGAAATAAAGATCAGAGCAGCGACTGGATTCTGTTACAAAGAAATTCCAATATACTACGACAGGAGGATGGGAGAAAAGAAACTCAGACCCTGGAAAGACGGGATTACAAATCTACTCTTCCTGCTCAAACTGCGCATCAGATCTGGGATTAGAACGAGATCTTTCAGATGTTCTCGATCCTCGGGGCAATCAGGAAGGTGACCTTGCCTTTCCCATTCATTATGGGAGCTTCCATCCTCAATGGATAATCATTACCTATTGCGATGGAAACCTCTTCTGAGCTCTCAAGTGCCCTCAGGAACTTGGTCAGATATTCGAGTGCGAAAGAACTTTTCGAGTCAGTACTATAAATAAATTCCTTGGTCAGCCCCTTTGGGATTGTCATTTCGGTCGTTTCAGAGTCAGTTTCTCCTCTTGCATATACCTTGAGTTCATCGCTCTTTATGCTGAAAGTTACGACCTCTGATATGCCTTCTGCTGCTTTTATTCCTTGTGAAAGGAGGTTTATGTCTGCTACAATCCTGTCCTGAGGCTCTATTGTTGGAATCTTGGGGGTAGTCAGCGCAGATGGGTCTATAATCGGTATGCCAGCGGCGAGGTTTCCCAACTTCATCGATATCTTCTTTCCATCGTACTTGAAATCTATTATCTCCGTGGGTGCTGTCAGCTTCAGAAAATTCCTCATCTTTTCAATATCGAGACCTAGACTATCCTCTCCATTGACATCGAATTCCTGAAATGCCTCCCTCTTCACTTCTACAGAAATCATTGCGACTCTAGCAGGATCCATAACCTTTGCGGAAATTCCATCTGGCTTAAAATCGACTCTTGCTTCCTGTACCAGAGTCAAAATGATATTAGAAAATTCTCTTATAGTCTTGGCATCGACTTTAATCTGAAGCATAATTACCGAGAGTAAAAAATTACGTCCTTTTAAGCTTTTCCTTGAGTTGTGACAGATCGGTCTTAAACAGACACCGGCGGTTATGAGAAACCTCTCTCATGATCAGTCACAGTGTATCTCTTGAACAACTCTTTCCGTTTGATTTTTGTAAACAAAATACATTAGGAGTGAAGAGTCAACTCTCATACTCCTCTTGATCCAGTTTCAGCAATCACACCACTCCTTTCTTATTTCGCCTTTGTTGTTCAAATCCTGATTACTGAGAGCAAAGAGATGGGAATTGTATCTATTATCAATAGTGCTTTTTCGTTATTTTTAAACGGTAATGTGTTTGATGTCAGATCTTCACGCCAGGAGCATTGTACCTAAAGAAAATTTGCTCTCAGACACGAGAAAAATAATACCGGAATCGTGTACCTGGAATTTACTACTCACTTATTCTTTGGTAGTCTGTTCGGAATAGCCACATCTTCCGCAGGTTAGTCTGTCTTCGTGCTGTGCCAAAAATATCCCAGGGCCGCACTTTGGGCAGAATTTTCCTTTTCTGACTAGCTTTCCGTCTTCGACCTTATACATTTCCCGCTTTTGCATTCTGATCTCCTTCCTTTGACTTTAGCCCATTTCTAATCAATAAGAAATCTGGCTCAAGAGCCATGGCATCTTCCTTAGTTTGGTATACTTTGGCATAACCCTCAGTGTAACTCTTTCCGAATTTTGACTTTTGATAATCTATTATAACAAGGTCCTTTGGAACCTGTAGATTTGCTGCAATCTGGTTCCTGGCCTCGTCTCTGCTAGGTGTTTTCTCTTTTTGGTGGACTGCCCTGTAATGAACTTCCACCCTCTTCAACAGCTTGTTCTCTTCCCTACTCTTTATCTCGATCTTCATTTATGCTCCCCTTATCTTTTCCACGTCCTGGTTGACCATCTGTCTGAGATGGTCTCCCACCTCATATACGGCTATCCCCTTATCGGGAACGCCATAAATAACTATCGCACCATCCGGTGCCATCAGAATGGCTGGAATCGAAGCAAGGTCTTCCTCCCCATCCACCTCTACGAGAGTGCTCCCCTTAGATTTGAATGCAAAGTCTATCGCGTTCCAGAGTTCAACAGATATTGAGCCCGGATGATTCCTGACCTTTATAGTTCTGTCCCACTTGTTTGGCATTGCTGGAAGGATTTCGTCCCTCTTGGTTTTGAAATCGACCACAGATAACTTCGGCACTATCTTATATCTCAGGGCAGTTGCCGTGACAACATCGCCCACGGTGATCAGAATCTTCGCAGAAAGGAATTCTATCTGGGATTCCTTTGTTATCAATACTTCTGGCATTCTGGAGAAGGCCTGCCTCTGTTCGGCTGGAATCACTAAGTCCTTATCTAACTTTAATTGCATACTCACCTGGAGATGAGATCCCGGCTTTCTTCCCTATCAGCGAGCGGTTTTGGTCAAGTATGAAGAGATACCCTTTCCATTCAAGAACTGTGTCTCCACCACATTTTTCGCACTTTAGTTCTTCTGTTACGTTCTTACAGTTTCTGCAAGCCCGTAGTTTGATCACTTCGCTTCACCCTTCAGCCACTGGATTTTCCCCAGGAAATTCTGTCTCATAGTCAAGCCGATCTTGCTCTCTTCTAACTTGGAATCCGACAAAGAAAGCGCTACTATCCTCGCACGAACGAGGTCCCCCACCTTGAGATCCCGCTTGGTGTCCTTTCCCGTCATTCTCTTGTTATCCTCGTCCACTTCAATCCTGTCGTCCATTACCTGACTCACGTGAAGGAGTCCCTCAATAGGCCCGATGCTTACAAAGGCACCGAATTTCTTGACATCAGCAATGTCACCCTCGACAATTTCCTGCATCATTGGCTGGAATGCTAGAATCTTCAACTTCACTTCCTGGTACACCCCACCATCCCCATGGACAATTCTGCCCTCTCCATAGAGGTCTGATTCGAGGACGAGGAGATTGATGTACTTTCTATCATTGGCGTCCCGGACCAGTGTTCTGTCAATTACTCCTATCTTGCCTTCAACGTTCTTGACGGCTATAGACCTAGCGGTTTCCTCGTATTCTGCTCCCAAATGTTCTGGGGGGACTCTGACTGTTTCATTAGTCTCGATTATGAAATACATGCAATCCTCTTATATATTACCGGATTTGTCCTGAGTATTTATTTTTTTCAAGTCCAGACCAGCCCCTAGTGGTTAACCTTTTTTTTCATTACTAAAAATACCTGATTCACTTGTTCAGCATATTCTCAGGGCTGAAAATCTTG
>JAKATW010000136.1 GCA_021827945.1 Thermoplasmata archaeon | reverse complement strand
GCAGGAAATTGAGGTAAATAGAGCGCAATAACAGTATTTCTTATGACCTCAATCAGATAAAGATGCATATCATAGAAAATTTATAGGGTTATTGGGAATCCTCATCTATGTTTAATTCTAGCTTAAAATAAATCTTTCGTTAAAATTTATAAATAAACAATATTTTTCTTAACTGGCTATAAAGTTCCTATTCAATCAGTATCTCGATCTCCTTCTTGTCATCCTTCTGGACTTTGATATTCCCTCTATAACCGCATATATTGCAAACAAATGGGATTTTGATAAAGCACTTATAAGTAATTGCTGCTGGTTCCAGTACTTTAAAGTCCTTGGATCCGCATTTTGGACAGGAGACCAGCAGTGTTTGCATAAAAAAGAAAATAAAAATAATTTAGGCCCTAGTCTTGGCGAAATCCACTAGGTGTCCACCAATTGCTGTAGAACCTATTACGAATGAAAGTATTGCTACACCGATGAATGATATTGCAACTAGTACTGCTATTACTTGAACTGCTTTCTTGTTTGGTAGTACAACCATTGGTGCAGTCAGCATTCCTCCAATTCCGGCTCCCAGATAGAGAAGGAGTATGTACAGTGGCGAAGCCATTCCGAGCTTGTATCCTTCAACTGCGTATATGACCCCAAGTATTCCACCGAAGAATGTGAATATTCCTGCAAAAGCGAGGGATACTTTCTTGTTCATCAAGACTCCGATCAGTATCGAAGCGACTCCAAGAATTATCATTGGGTCTCCGAACAGTTCTCCGTCTGCTACCGTAAATGGAGAAGGGACTATGACGCTGTATAGTATTCCGTAGAACAATGCATAGATTCCTGTCGCAACCAGCAGATATGCGAAGCCCATGTTTACTTCCATCTTGTTCCTGTTAAATAGGAACCTGTAGATCGCATAAGAACCAAAGGAGGCAAACATTATTCCTACAACGAATAGGTTTGCTGCCAGTGGGTCTGTAAATAGCCATGCCATTTTAAGTCACCATTCCAAAATTGCAGGACCGTATTTCATATATCACGTACTGCAGTTCACACTTTTGCGCTAGTGAACACATTTATACTCACTAGTATTCACAACACAGGATGGCAAGGCTAAACGTATCGCTCACCAATGAAATGGCAAAGAGGATTCAGGATTCTGCGGACGAAGATGGCAAGACAATAAGTTCCATCATAACAGAGTCAGTCGATCTGTATCTTCATCTCAAGAATATGGGTCTGTCGAGGAACCAGCTTATGAAGCTATTGAAATTCTTAGAGGTAACAAAATCAGTCGATTCAGTCCCCGTTCCGAGCCTTCTCTTGGATACTACTCTAAATCTCGCTATCTCTAATACAGAGGATAAAGTTTTAGACATCTGGTGTGAGAGCGGAAGAATTGCAGGAGAGCTCATCAAGAGCATAGTGCCAGACATAAGGATGCTGTCCCAGGAATTCAAGGAGTATGCACTCTTCACGCCCTTGACAAAGATGGAACTCAAGACGGATTCTAATGAAGTAGAGCTCATTCTAATGGGCACCGGATACAGCATGGGATCTGCCAAGGTCACTGCCAAGGCGATCGAGTGTTTTCTAAATGTCTACGGCGTGAAGAATATTAGTAACTCCATCTCCGAAGGATTCGTCAAGGTCAAGGGTACTATATCCGAGGAAAAAATCCGGCAAGATGAAGAGTGAATTGAAGGTTGCAGGGGCATTCTTGCGGATTTTAAAAGTCAATATTTCTGGAGTATGTTAGGGAAGGGATATGACAGAGGTCAAGAAGCGGCTAACGGACAATCTGGTATCTGACGAGGAAGGCTTCAGGATGAGCACTCCACTTGTCATTGCGAAGTACAAGGCAGAACGCCTAAAGTCAAAGACGATGGCGGATCTCGGGGCAGGGATCGGGGTTCAAGTCCTGAATTTCGCCCTAGTTTCTGAGAGGGTAATCGCTGTAGAGAATGATGTCAATAGACTGGAATACCTGAGAAGGAATGCACAGGCAATTGGCGTCACCAATATTGAAACGATATATGGAAATGTGCTGAATGAGGACATCATAGAGAGGGTAAGGGAGGTCGAAACGATCCACTCAGATCCGTCCAGGAAAAGAGCCAATGAAAGGTGGTCCTTTCAAGACCTATCACCCAACCCGCTGGATGTAATAAAGAGTTATGATTGTGACAGATTGTCGTTTGATCTGCCTGCTTTTTTCCCGGAGGAGCAGATTCCGGAGGGCTGGGAAATAGAATATATTTCCCTTTCAGGAGAACTAAAGAGGATTGGGGCTTACATTGGGGGAGTCAAGAGGTTCGGTAAGAGCGCCATTGCACTTCCTAGCGAAGAGAGGGTCGTTGAGAATCAGGATACGGATAGAGTAACAGGACAAGCGGAAAAACCTCTGACCTGGATATATGACCTCGATGGTTCCTTATACTATTCCAATCTCATTCCGGAGTTTCTGAGTCGGTTTTCTGGATTGAGATTGCTTCATGAAGACAGGCAAAAGACCCTAGTTACATCCGATAAATTCCTGGAGAGCGCTTTTCTCACCAAGTCATATTCCGTCATCGATTCTGTCAGAAACATCAATGACGTGAGGGGTCGGCTCGACAGACTGAATGCAGGAAAGGTGATTCTCAGATACTCAATGGATCCTTCCAAGTACTATGATGAAAGAAGGAATTTGGAAAGGGGGCTGTATGGAAACGAAACGATTTATGTCTTTAAATTTGCGGACACTTTCTACTTGGCGGACAGAGTTGAAAAGGGCGAAGTGCAAGATAAGTAGAGCATATGACTAACTACTAATATGGAGTGGCATTTGGACTTTAATGGATCCTGACTTCGATTACGTAATAGTGGGGGCAGGAAGCACGGGGACAAGCATTTCTTATTATCTTAGGAGATACGGAAAAAGGGTGCTCCTGTTGGACTCAAGGGGCATAGCTGCTGGCAACACAGCGAAATCAAGTGCACTGATCAGGACCCACTATAGCAATGAGCTGATCGCAGCGATGGGCAAGTACTCGTACGATGTTATTTCAAACTTTGATTCGATTGGCTTTTCCGGGTTGCATCAGCCAGGCATGTTATTTCCATTCGACGAAAAGTACAGGGAAACGGCGAAGGAAAATGTGGAGATGCTGAGAAGGTTGGGGATAGAGGAAGTAGAACTGTCTCCGAAAGAGATAGAAAAACATTTTCCTGGAGTTTCCTTGAAAGGGTTCGATTACGTAGTTCTGGAACCACATAGCGGCTACGCGGACCCAGTGGCCGTGTCGAACTCGTATGCCGAAGAGGCAAAGAAAAATGGCGTGAATATTAAAGTCGGCAAGGAGGTCGTTAGGATAGAGCCTAAGAAGTACGGTGTCGTGATTTACCTGAGCGATGGTTCCAGTATATCAGGAAAGAAAGTCATACTAGCGACAAACGTGTGGACTAACAGGCTCCTCGGAAATTCGGGGTTATCTAAAGGCAGACTTTTCCCAATCACAACCTCTCAGCACGCAGTGATTTATCTAAAGAGGCCTCCAATGTTTCAGGGGGAAAAACCCGTACTCTGGGATCCCCCGAATCTTGCGTACTATAAGATGGAGGGGTCAACTCTCCTCGCATTGGGGAGCCTCGATCCGGAGATTGACAACAGACCAGTGAACCTGGACGACAATCTGTCAGAAGAGGCGGACTATGAATATATAGAAGATTACGTCGGTCG
>JAKATW010000004.1 GCA_021827945.1 Thermoplasmata archaeon | reverse complement strand
CAGTAAATCTTTTAATTTTGAAATAACTTCCTGAGAGAATGGAATACAAATGGACAGTCCTTGTTAACACAACTCTAGGCGGACTTATGGGTTCTATAAACATGACCATAGTCCTGATCTCACTACCCGCCATCTTCCGGGGACTAGGCATCAATCCACTTGATCCGGGTGAATTCGCAGTGCTTCTTTGGGTGATGATGGGGTACAGCATAGTCCTTGCTACGCTTCTGGTTACATTTGGAAGGGTATCTGATATGTACGGTAGAACCAGGTTCTACACACTCGGGTTCATAATATTCGCAATAAGCTCCGTGTTACTTTCTATAATACCAAGCAACACGAAGAACACAGGGGCTGAACTGCTGATTGCATTTAGGATTATCCAAGGAGTGGGAGGGGGTTTGCTCATGGTGAACAGCACAGCACTTATAACTGACGCTTTTGGACCGACAGAAAGAGGTAGGGCCCTTGGTATAAACCAAATCGCATTCATTGCAGGCTCCCTTGTAGGACTGATAGCGGGAGGACTGCTCGTTTCTTATGACTGGCACATGGTGTTTGTGGTAAACGTCCCGTTTGCAATTGCAGGCTCGATATGGTCCGTATTTAAGTTGAAGGAGACATCGAAGAGAGCCAAGATTCCTATGGATATATTTGGTAATGCAACACTAGGAGGAGGATTGGTTCTTATCAGTCTGGGACTTACATACACACTTGCTCCATACGGTTCCGCAGCTATGGGATGGGGAAACCCATGGGTAATAGTTTCATTGATAGTCGGGCTTGCACTGATCGTCCTATTCGTATTCATAGAGACCAGGGTGAAATATCCCCTTTTCAACCTTCACCTGTTCCGAGTCAAGGCGTTTTCCTATGGAAACCTTGCGAACTTCGTTTCGTCACTTGGAAGAGGGGCCATAATGTTTCTTGTGGTGATCTGGCTTCAGGGGATCTACCTTCCACTCCACGGCTACAACTATACATCGACTCCGTTCTGGGCTGGCATATATATGCTACCCATGATGGTCGGTTTCATTGCACTCGGACCTATTGGAGGTATGTTGACTGACAAGTACGGGGCTAGGTTATTTGCTACGGCAGGGATGATTATTGTCGCCGTTTCCTTGTTTCTACTCACGCTACTGCCCTATAATTTTATAGTCTGGCAGTTTGAACTGATACTTCTCCTAAATGGCATAGGAAGCGGTCTTTTTGCGGCACCAAACACTACAGCAGTCATGAACTCCTTACCACCTGAGAGTAGGGGCGCGGGAAGTGGCATGAGAACGACCTTCCAGAATATAGGACAGACCATGAGCATGGTAATCTTCTTTGCAATTGCTATAACTGTATTCACCACAAAACTTCCATCCTCTCTCTACAATATATCCGTTTCTATAGGTCTGCCTCCGACTCTCGCATCCGCATTCTCCAAGATTTCTCCTGAGGGCGCGCTCTTTGCAGCGTTTTTAGGAATCAACCCTGTATCCGCTCTACCATCTTCTATGCTTAGCTTGATACCTCAGAGTGCCCTGAATGCCTTAAAATCTCTATCGTTCTTCCCAACGGCAATAGGACCTGCATTCATTACGGGATTAAGCTATTCGCTGTATGTCGCAATTGGTTTGACTGTCTTAGGTGCAATATTCTCTGCACTCATGGGTGAGAGATACGTACACGGTGAGCCCAAAAAAGCAGCAACGGGTTCAACTAATATAGGTACGCAATCGGATAATCAGAAGAGCGCTGACGGAGCAGAGAAATGAAGAATGAGTATTCTTACATCCTGGAAAGGTTAACCTCTCTCAAGAAGCTTAGAAATAAGATCCTGGAAGAAATCAATTCCGAGCTTGCAGACATCAGCAAGACAGAATACGTGCTCATGCATAAAATCTGCAACAGAATGGAATCACTCAATATGAGCGACCTGTCCGAGTCTACTGGGTACTCAAACGCCATAATAACCCTGACCGTTGACGGTCTGGAATCCAAGGGATACGTGAAGAGGACTCGTGGCAGTGACAGGAGAAGCTATCTGGTCAAATTAACTGATAACGGAAAGAAGAAGTGCGGGGAGATCAAAATACTAGAAAAGAAGATCACTGAAGCCGTATTCGAGAACATGAGTAAGGAAGACCTCTCCTCACTGATGGACATACTAAAGAAGCTGGATGACCTGATTGCTAGATATGTCTGATTACATAATCAGCTGCATTCTGTTACCCTCTGGTCTGGATGAATAAACCGGTGACCACTAATTTACTGACTCATACCCTAGTCCATCAGAGCACTGATGAGGGACGGTATGGATTCCTCGTAAAGGTACTCGATTCCAAAGTGTCCTTCGTCGTATTCCTTATATTCGTGTTTCACCTTGTTCTTATCTAGCAATCTGCTCATTCCTTTCATTCCTATGTTAATTGAGAATTCATCCTTCCTTCCGACTTGAAGAATCACCTTCTCATCTTTTAGATTATCGAGACGTTCCTCCAGGTTTCTAAGGGGATCCAGCACCAACCACCTGTTCCACACATCATTCCTGAGCTTGTGTGACCTGAGGTCGAATGGAAGGTCAAGTCCAAGCCCGGATTTCTTATTTGGAGAATAGAAGGCTGCCATCGCAATAGTGTTCATTGTACCTTGATCTGAAGTGTCCGGTCTGGGCTTTTCATTGAAGTATCTTAGAAATTTCTCAGGGCTCATGCTTCCAAGTTTGGATATTGCAGCTGGAAAATCCTTAATATAGCAGTATTCGAATCCAGAATCTCCAGATACGTCGATGAATCCTCCGAATATGTCCGGGTACCTTGAGGCTAGGTTGTATGATCCGAAACCTCCAGATGATTTCCCGAAGAGCCCTATCTTTCTCTTGCCGTATTTCTCCTCTATAAATTCAACTACGTCCTTGACTATAAAATCTTCATAATTACCTACAGCTGTCGAATTGACATATTGGTTTCCGTAGAAAGAGGTCATGGTATCTGGGAGCACAATCAAGAAGGAACTCGTTCTTTTTTCAGATATCCTGTTCATGACTTTAAAGAAATCATGACCGCTGTATGACCTGTTGAGGAAACTAGTAGAACTGCCGAAGAAGCCTGCGAGGCCTATCAAAGAAGGGGTATTATCCTTGACGTTTCTCTCCAGTATCACTAGCTCTCTTCTGGTTGGATCTCTCGGGGAATTGCCCCTAAGACTCTTGCTCTTTATCACAAATCTCTTTACATCGAAATTTTCTCTAGACTCAAGAACTGGCATGCTGATAGATGTGTTATCTGTGAATATCTTTTCCGTTGGGAAAGTTCTCCGCGCTATGAATTTGGGTACGATGTCAAATGACCAGGGTTTCCTGGTCTACTTTTCTTCTAGAGATTCCGAGATCTGAAACTCTGATCTGAGAATGATCGTAGAGTCTTGCGAACTCATTGCCAGAATAAAGCGCAGACGCCAATCTCCCTGCAGCATCAGCTTTCATTATACCGCTCCCGCTGCTCCCATTTACAACTGACAGATTCAAGTTCCTCTCCAGGACGTAAGTACCATCCATATTGTTCATCGAATAGTAACCAGCCCAGCTTGACATTATACGTGAATCCGAGAACGCAGGAACGTCTTCTCTGCGGACGGTGTAAAGATTGTTAGAATAGTAGTCTGTTTCTGCAACTGGATTCTCCTCAAGTGAGAAACCTCGACCGATTCCTTCACTGTAGGATATCCAGAAAGTTTTGGATTTTGGGTCTGGCCTCA
>JAKATW010000020.1 GCA_021827945.1 Thermoplasmata archaeon | reverse complement strand
TCTGGTTTTATGTAATCCAGGATTCTCTGATAGTGCGTTATAATGATAATCCCCGCTCCGTTTTCTTTCGCCTTTGCTATCGCTTTTGAAACAACTCTGAGCGCATCTATATCCAATCCCGAGTCGATCTCGTCGAGTATTATGAACTTGGGCTTGAGGATCAACATCTGTAGGGCCTCCATCCTCTTCTTCTCGCCGCCTGAAAGACCCTCGTTGAGTCCCCTTTCTATGAAGGTGCTATCTAGCCCAAAGTACGCAAGCAGTTCCTTCACCTCTTCGACGAACTTTTTGTACTCTAGCCGTTCATCTGGGTGCAGCGAAGAATAGGCAGTCCTCAGATAGTTGATGAATCTGAGGCCCTGAACCGACACGGGCTCTTGAAATGCCACGAATAGTCCTGCTCTGGCTCTTTCGTAAACCTGGAGATCCCTCAGATTGACACCGTTTATAGACAGTTCGCCGCTATTCACCTTGTATCTCAAGCTCCCTACCACAGTGTGAGCAAGGGTGCTCTTTCCAGTACCGTTTGGGCCCATTAGTGCGTGTATCTCTCCAGACTTTACCGTGATCGTGACTCCCTTCAGTATTTCCTTTTCCGCTACAGACACTCGCAGGTCCTTTATAGAGAGAATGTTAGGAACCATTGTAATTTTGTATGAAATGATGATATTTAAACATTTTTTCCTGTCTAAAGTGATAAAAGTTAAATACGTTTTTTAAATTCAGTAAATTGTATGGAAGAGATAGCCACTCTGGGTGCTAGCAAGCAGAGGATTTTAAAGGAACTTCTCGAGAAGCCCAGAGTCATATATGAACTTTCAGACAAGCTTGATATACGGAGTAATGCAGTTAGGGAACATCTGAACATGCTTGAGGGCATGGGATATGTCGAATCGAAATTTATCAAGACGAAAGTCGGGAGACCTAAGAAGACCTATAACATCTCCTCAGATGGTATGAAATTGTTCCCAAAAAAGTATGACCTTCTGCTCAAGATCCTGCTCGATGAACTTACTTCAGAAAAAGGGGTTCTGTGGGTCAGGGACTTCCTGAAGAGAGCGGGGAAAAGGATAGTTAAGGAAGATGAAACAAAGTTCAAAGGCATTAGTGAGCTGCTGACGTTCTACAACAATCTAGGGTGCATGGCGACGGCCATTGAGAAGGATGGCAACATAGTGATAAAGAGGAACAACTGTATCTATTATTCACTTGCACTTGAAACCAACAACGTCTTCTGCGGTACTTTCGAGGATGCACTGATAGAATCCATGCTTCCCTCGTACAAGGTGACAAAGAAGGATACGGTTTCAAAGGACAAGTACGACTGCGAAATCACGCTCACAAAGTCAGAGTCATAAAGTTTTATTGCTCTTACGTAATATCCGGCAAGAAATGCTGACGGTGATCGAAACTTTTTACTCTATAGAAGGGGAAGGGCCCTTTATCGGAGTTCCAACCTTCTTCATCAGACTCTCTGGCTGTAACCTTCGATGCACGTGGTGCGACACCAAGTATTCATACTCAGGAGGAGAGCACAGAACAGTGGACAGCCTGGTGGAAGAATCCGCTCATTATAACACAAAGTTCGTTTGCATCACGGGAGGTGAACCGCTTCTCCAGAAGGAGGTTTACCCGTTGATGAACAAACTTTTGGACAAAGAGTATAAGATAATCCTTGAGACCAGCGGGTCCATCTCCGTTGAAGATGTTCCCACTGAAGACAATATGATAATTTCTATGGACATCAAGACGCCGTCATCAGGAATGGTAGAACACAATTTATACCACAACATCGAATTGCTTGCTGAGAAAGACTACCTCAAGTTTGTTATAGCAGATGAAAAGGACTATTCATTCGCGAAATCCATCGTCGAAAAGTATCCTTTTTATGGTGAAGTAATTTTTCAGCCTGAAGGCGGAAAAAATCTGAAAGAATTAACAGAAAAAGTATTAAAAGAAAGATTAAATGTCAGGGTACTGCCACAGTTGCACAAATTAATCTGGGGGGAAAAAAGAGGAGT
This sequence comes from Thermoplasmata archaeon, assembly GCA_021827945.1. GTDB lineage: Archaea > Thermoplasmatota > Thermoplasmata > Thermoplasmatales. The sequence goes on along the minus strand of JAKATW010000020.1, from coordinate 17,765 downwards.
ATGATGGGGCAGGAATATACCGATGAAGATGGGGAGATAGCGACCAAGATGGCCAGGAGAGCCATTGAGGAGTATATCGACATCAAGCTGATAGTAAAGAATAGTTATGGCGGAAAGTTCGTTGAGAAGAGGGGGGTTTTCACAACGCTCACAAAAACTTCTGGAGAACTAAGGGGGTGCATAGGTTTCCCTGAACCGGTTTATCCGCTCGGAGAAGCTGTAATAAAGAGCGCGATCTCAGCAGCAGTAAACGATCCGAGATTCTCCCCGGTTTCAAAGGAAGAGATGGACGATATCATTGTTGAGGTCTCCCTGTTAAGTAAACCAAATATTCTGGCTGTGAAGAACAGGAAGGATCTTCCATCCGTTATAAAGGTTGGAAGAGATGGTCTAATCGCTGAGAGAGACTCTTACTCTGGTCTGTTGCTTCCGCAGGTGGCCGTTGACGAGAAGATGGACCAGAAGGGATTCCTCAACGCAGTTTGCTGGAAAGCCGGAATGGAACCTGATTGCTGGAAGGATTCTGACACTTCGATTTCGACATTTTCCGCAGAGGTATTTTACGAGGTAGAACCAAGAGGACCAGTATTCAGGAAAAATCTGGCGTCGGAGAAATAGTAATGGATGCATTCCACGGACGATTTTACATCAGTGGTGAGTTTAGGGAAAAATATGTCGTTGTCGATAGAGGCATAATAAGGGAAGTGAAGAGTGAGATGTCCGGGATGGATGTAAAAAACATACCCGGTCATATCTTTCCAGGTGGGATCGACATGCATGTCCACTTCCGCGATCCAGGGGAAACTGAAAAAGAAGACTTCAGGACTGGATCCCTCTCTGCAATTTTCGGAGGAACCACCACAGTCTGTGACATGCCGAACAACAAGATTCCAATAGACAACAGACAATCATTTGAGTCTAAACTCTCTGAGATACGAAACAGGAGCTTCGTTGACTTTGGTCTATACCAGGCTGCATCCGGTGTAACTATCCCTGAAGCTGTAGGGCAGAAGATATTCCTCGGGAAGTCAACTGGTGGACTTTTGACCGAACTTGATGATTGTGAATGGCAGGATAAGGTGAAAGTAGTCCACGCAGAGCTTCAGGAGTGTATCGATAACAACAACAAGGAGAGCAAGGACCTGGTATCTCACGACATGAACAGACCACTTGAGTGTGAATTGGAAGCCATAGAGTATATTTTCAAATACAATCTGGCAAACACGCACATAGCACACCTAACCTCATCACGATCACTGGAGCTGGCGAAGTCACTTGGTTTCACAACCGAAGTAACCCCCCATCACTTATTACTGAACAACTCGTCCCCAATCGGTTCATTCGGAAAGGTCAATCCTCCACTCCGGAAAAAGTCTGTTCAAGAAGAACTGCTTAACATCCTAAACTCAAAGTCTCTGGATGTGATTGCATCAGATCACGCTCCTCACACTGCAGCAGAGAAGGAAGTGTTCAAGGATTCTCCATCGGGAATGCCAGGGGTGGAAACCAGGGTCCCGCTGATACTGTCCCTGTTCAAAAAGGGATTGATCCAGATAGAACGAACAGTTTCTACCCTGATGGAGAAACCTGCAGAGATCTGCAGAATAAACAAAGGCTTCATAGCAGAAGGCTATGACGCGGATTTCATCTCCGTCGATCTCAAGAACGTAACTGAGATAATGGGGGATGAATTGCATTCGAAGTGTGGCTGGACTCCCTTTGAGAAGTTCGAAGGTATCTTCCCAGACCTGGTCTACCTCAGAGGTGAAATGATGATTCAAGAAGGGGAAGTAATCTCCTCACCCTCAGGAGCTTTTCTGAATGCCAAAAAACAGTGAGAAGAGAATTGCAGAAGAAAGGATGAAGGAACTATTCGAACTCGCGCTCGCAGATGAAAGAGAAGGAAAGTCGCAATACGCAAACAGGAAGTATGAACTCATCTATCTGTACTCAACAAAGTACAAGTCAAAAGTGCTGAAAAACTCAAAAACCTGGGTCTGTAAGAAGTGCAAACAGGGGATATATTCCGGAGGGGGCAGAGTGAGAATAAAAAATTCCACTATTGCGATCAGCTGCGCTAACTGCGGTTATATCAGAAGGATTCCTATCTCTCGTCAATCGTCTCAGCGGTGAACAGTACGTTGTATCCGCCCAGTGTTGCGTGAACTCTGTCGATCAGAGAAATAGCGTCGGAAACTGTTGCGTGATCTTCCCATTCATATACAAGGTCCCTGCTTCCCGTTATTGGATTGAAGCCAAGAGATTGTAGTCTAGTTATGATCTCCGAGGGTCTTTCACCCTCAGTATTGAAGATTATGGACAGATAGGTTCTCTTGACCATTGCCCTGAAATCACCATATGATATTTATTCCTTTGTTTAGCACCCTGCAGATGCAGAATCACCGTCAAGCTGGAGATGCCGCAATTATTAAGCGCTGTTTCAACATCGTGCTTGAGCTACGGTCGAAATTAATGGACTTCAATTCCTCGTCTGAGAGATCGTTTACGAACTTCTTACACTCAATACCGTTGACCGAATTGGTTTCAACTGGAGATAGCCACTTCTCAAAACTGACCTGTTCTTTATCCACTACCGATTTTATTATCCTAAATCCTGCTGATTTCAGAGAGAACACGAATTCTCCCTCGTTCAGTGCACCCACGTGAGTGGGGTCCCTTCTCCTCTCCAGTTTGTTGAGAAGATCATTCTTGTCTGAATCCGGTACAATCATATCGCTTATTACAAGGACTCCGTCTTCCTTAAGCAGGTCCTTTGACTTTTTGAAGAACAAATCTTTCCTGTCAAAATGGTGAAGTGCTCTCCTACAGGTAATGGCATCGAATTTCAAGAAGGTGTCGTACGAATAGTAGTCAGACTTTACAAAGTCCACGTTGGTAACCTTGTTGGACGAAATCAACTTCACTGCTTCTGAGAGCATTGCTTCTGTTAGATCAAGTGCTACCACGCTTTCGCTTCTCTTTGACAATTCAAACGCGACAAATCCAGTGCCAGTTGCAACGTCCAGCGACCTCTGAATTTTCTCAGGTAAAAGATCTAACAGAATTTTGAGGTCATTGCCAGATTTGAATGAATCGTTCTTTGAATAGTGCGTGGCGAAATTGTTGAAGAAAGGGTTGTCGCTCATCTTATTCCTTATAGAAAGTCCTATTATAAGCTTCTCAATGGAGAAGTTTTTCCCCGGCTAAAACAATCACGCAATTACGATCTTTAATGGGGAATTCGGGTTCCGCAAGATTTAGAGAATACCTACCTGTGGGCCATTGAATTTTTTAGGAGTGCCTTGATCTTGTTATTGCTCAGAATGCTGCGTATTTTTCTTAAGCACGACATCGATAGTTACAAAATTGTTCCGGTACAAACTCATAGTGTTCACCTCGTTACTATTCGATCTTTCTGATAAATTTGACTCAACTGGTGTTATTCCTGTCATCGGAGCCCCGGGAACTGGCAACAGACAGAATTATACCAAAAAAGTCATGATTCACTGCTTTTCCATAATGTCTCTTCACAAATAACCTCCTCTGTTTTTTTGCCTCTGAGATTTTGGACTAGAGACTCCAGTTCCTGACTGAGGGTATCAGCTCTTCCTCAATGCTCTCAACAGCAGTGATTATAAAAGTAGGTGCTTTTCAATCAACAGGATATAGAGGATTCTGCATCTATGATAGGCTTACTATGTACCTGGTAAGAGATGAGTGGACTCTCACTGTCCCAGCCAACTTAACATCCAAATATTCTCTTGCCAGCTCCAGCAGTTCAATGGAAGGGACACAGAACACTTTATTTCCTCTGATTCCAGATATCAGTGAAAAAAAACTGGAGTACAAAGAATCCCTCGATTGTGAAAATATTTTTGTCCCCCTACCATAGGGAGGATCTGTCACGATAGCAGTTATTCCTTCCACGTTTACAAGTTCTGAAAAATCTCCCTGTTTAATGGTTTCTGGGAAGTTGAAATGTCTGAGGTTGCTATTTCCGCCTTCTACCATCTTCCAGCTTCTGTCAATTCCATACCCTTCTATTCCCATTCTGTATCCTTCGATCAGATAGGTTCCCGTACCAGCGAATGGATCGATGAACTTTTCTCTCTTCTTTAAACCGGATATATTGATCATACCTCTTGCCAGGATTGGTGTAATGCTCGAGGGATGATTCATGGGCTTCGTCTTGTACCTAGGATCCAATAGTTCGCTCATCTTTCTTTCATAGATCAGTTCGGTGATGAGCTGCTCATCATCATTGTAAATGTAGTAGATGATGTCAGGGCCGTTCAGGTCCACTTTCCCCTTTACTCTCTTTGCCGTTGCGTCTATAAGCGACTCTCTACCAGTGCCTCTTTTTTCCCTTATTGCATACCGCTTTTTCAATTCCACTTCCATCGATTCTGAATCTTCGATGATCCTACCAATGCGCTTTGAGAAGGCAATTCTTGAGGTTATAGCAGCGGGATCGTCTGTGGAGAAGAACAACAAATTATCTGTTTCTCTTTCAATACTACCACCGTAGCTTTTCAGCAGACCAGAGATTTCAGCTCTAGAGATCTCGCGGTATCCTCCAAGGTATTCTGATACTAGCCTCAACTATCCCGAATAGGGTAGGAGTAGATGAAGACAGCGATATTGATAACCAAGTATACCATTTCTAATTGGCATGCCGAAGTACAAAGAGAGCGGAGTTGATTTCGATTCCGTGGGGAATTTCAGAAATGCAATCATAAAGGAGCTGTCCTTTGAAGGAACCAAATACAAGAGAGCTACCGAAATTGGGCATTATTCAGGGCTTATCTCATTTCTTGGGAATTACATCGCCATTCACACAGACAACGTTGGGACGAAGAGCATCATGGCGCTCAACCACCATTATTTTGAACAGATAGGGTACGATTTGGTTGGAATGAATGTGAATGATGTGATTTGCATGGGAGCCGAACCTATGGGAATGGTCAATTATATCGCTGGCTCTATGCTCGGCGAGGAATCAGGTAAGACCATAGGTAGAAGCATAAACGATGCCTGCAGAGAAGCAGGTATTTCAATGGTAGGAGGAGAGACTGCGTCTGTGCCTGACCTAGTGAAGGGGATAGACATCTCAGGGACGGTGATTGGCTATCTGGAAAAGGGGAAGGAGATCACAGGGAATAGGATAAGGGAAAGGGACAGGGTAATAGGTCTAGCTTCCAACGGAGTCCATTCAAACGGTTTCTCTCTCATCAGGAAGATATATGAAGGCAGGGAGCACATACTGGAAGGTGAATTTGAGGGCGAGCTATTCTGGAAGCGATTGCTCAAGGGAACGAAAATCTATTCTAAGAAACTATCTGAGCTCATACAGGAATTTGACATTCACGGGATATCGCACATTACTGGTGGTGGGATAAGGAATCTGTTAAGACTGAAGGATACGAGGTTCAGGCTCTCTTTCCCAGAGATACCTGAATTGTTCAGGAAAATCATTACAGACGGGGGTATATCAAATCAGGAGGCTTTTGAGGTTTTCAATATGGGAATAGGAATGGTTGTAGTGTCTCCAAGCAAGGAAGCGGATGCGATAATCCAAGAATTGAGAGAGTTCAATCCAGTTTATCTTGGCGAAGTGGGTGTCGGAAAAGGGATCTCTATAGACAACTACGGCGTGCGATATGGTAGCTATTATTAACTAGCAGATTTGATAATTATTATTAAAGTTCCGCGTATTCACAGTTAGAATTTTATCGAATATCGCTAAGATTTATATTTTTGAATTAACTATTCCTAAAGTATTGAAGGGTGATAAAATGATTGGAAAGAAAGCACCGGAGTTTGACGCGAAAGCATTCATCGACGGAAGGATTGAGGACTTTAGGTTGTCAAAGCTTAGGGGAAGGTGGGTTGTATTATTTTTCTATCCCGCTGATTTCACATATGTGTGTCCTACGGAGATACAAGGATTTGCGGAAAGGTATGTGGATTTCAAGAAAGCAGGAGCCGAGATAGTGGCAGTGAGCAGGGACACTGTATTTGTCCACAAGGCGTGGGTGGAGCACGATGATAGAGTAGCAGAAGCGAAGTATCCGATGATTGAAGATAGAAAGGGAGAAATTTCCAGGGATTATGGGGTTCTGGACGAGGCATCTGGTAACTCGCAGAGAGGACTTTTCATAATTAATCCAGAGGGGATCATAAAGTACATGGTGATCACCGACGATAATGTAGGACGAAGCACAGATGAGACTTTCAGGGTACTTGCAGCGCTTCAGACCGGTGGACTCTGCCCGGTCAACTGGGAGCCAGGAAAGGCAACCCTCAAGGTCTAATCTTTTATTTTAATATTCTAAAATTGTCCAAATCGTCCTCTTCCACGTATCTTTTTTTGACGTCGGTTACGAGGGCATTTGGTATTTCTGATATGCAGTACTGTATCAGTCTTTCTACTGTATCTGGTTCTCCCTGTATCATTGCTTCAACCGAGCCGTCTCTCAAGTTCTTCACCCACCCCTTGAGATTGAGCCCTTTGGCCATTCTTCTTGTTCTTTCCCTAAAGCCCACACCCTGAACAATCCCATAAAATCTGACATTGCACTGCATTGCAACATTATATTCAGGGTGTTCAAATATTTACTGCAAAATTTGTTCAAAAGACCCATCAATCAAGAGTCCAGCCTAATTTAACTATAAATAAGACAGCATAGTCATGTGACCCAAAGTACCGTCGAGATAGACATTTTTGAGAAGTCATTGGGTTCACATAGTTATATCAAATAAACTTTAAATAAATCAAATTTATTTGACATTTGGATTCACATGAATAGTCACTTGAAAATAGGAATAGCCGTGGTGGTTGTCCTTGCAGTTGTGGTTGGAGGAGTAGTTATTTATCACGAAAATACTGCAGCCAAGGTAAAGGGTGAAATTATTACCATAAATACAGGAGATAACTTGCAACACAAACTTACGAAGATTGTGTCGCTCGATCCTGCTGCGACAGCTACACTTTATGCTTTAGGAGCTTACAATTATATTGTTGGGGGGAACTCCTATGATTCATATCCACCAAATGAAAGTTTACCAAACATTACTGATTATCCCAGCATGGACCTCGAACAGATTTTTAATCTATCTGCAGATGCAGTGATATCATTCGCCAACTATTCTGGTGCTCAGATTTCTCAACTTCTAAACAACGGAATCGACTACGTATTTTTGAGCGCCGACGGTGGAGTAAATTTTAGCGTTATTGAAAAACAGAATACCCTCCTCGGAGAGCTTACAGGAACAGGTGCGAATGCAACATTAATCAACCAATGGATGAACTCTTCGCTATCCACTTTACACTCAGATGCTCTAGGTTACGACCAATCGGAGTACAATAGCACTCCATTGAGAGGCTTTTACTATCTGTCATCAGAAGGAGGTTACTGGACTGCCGGGAATTCTACCTTCGTGAACTCTTATTTCGAATATGCAGATGTAGTGAATATTGCTGCCGCATATGACACCGGCTTTTACTCGATCAACCCTGAAAATATTTTAAACGACAGTCCGCAGGTAATGATTCTTGACAATTCCATAAATGTGAGCTCTCTAAACTCATCAGGGTCCCCATTCCAGTCTTCCCCCGCAGTCTTGAATGACAAATTATACACAACGACAGCTAACGAGAACATGTTCTCTGAACCTAATTTCAGAGACATTTTCGCAATACAGTGGATTATCTACGTAGTCTATGGGCAAAATCCAGCACTACCAAGTTTTCCAATAAACTTGACCTATAATCCAAATCCAAATGAGGTCAGTTAGAAGACATGAACGTAACTGAGAACGAAAGGGTGAAAGCCTTTGTTCAAAGACGTCGAGAGATGAAGTACATATGGATTGGTTTCCTGTTTCTCCTTTTGATTATTACGATTCTCCTTTCAGATTTTGTAGGGTCCGTGAGAATACCAATATTAAATTTACTTGAGATCTACGGTAGTCAGATTCCATTTCTGTCCAATTTCGTTCCTCACGGTTATACATTAGCTCAAGAACAGATCATAGTCCAGCTAAGAGAGCCAGAGATTCTAGGTGGAGTAGTGATAGGTGCTTCTCTGGGTATTGGAGGAGCTGCGATTCAGAGTATTTTTAGGAACCCAATTACTGAGCCATATATCATTGGCCTGTCAAGCGGCGCATCACTTGGAGCTGTATCCTCTATAGTTCTGGGATTAACAATATTTGGAATCTATACTCAACAGATTACTGCTTTCATTTTCGGTCTTTCTATTGTTTTCATTGTATATTTCTTTGCTCTCAAGGGTGGAAGGATCCATCCAACATATCTTCTTTTAACTGGAGTTGCGGTTTCGTTCTTTGTTTCAGCACTGGTCGCCCTTCTGTTGTTTACAAATATAAACTTACAAGGTGAAGCCTTTTTCTGGCTGCTTGGGTCCCTGGAGAACATAAACTGGACCGTACTGTATCCGGTCGCGATTGTGGTTTTAATAACATCATATGCGATCTATCTTCAACATAGGGAACTCGATGCAATTCAGATGGGGGACATGCATGCCAGATCAGTGGGTGTAAATGTAGAGAGGACAAAGAGAATAACCATTTTCATGGTTGCACTAGGCGTGTCGGCATCAGTATCCATAAGCGGACTGATCGGGTTCGTTGGCCTTGTAATGCCTCACCTATCTAGAATGCTTCTAGGCGGTTCAAACAAGCACGTGATTCCGGCCTCCGGAATACTGGGAGCAATATTCCTCATTTGTGCAGATGACATCGCAAGAGGAATCGTTCCGGGGATAGTAGTACCAATCGGCATAGTGACAGGGATCATCGGTGTTCCGTTCCTGATGTACTTTATGAGAAAACTCACTGGAGGAAAGTATGAAGGTTGAACTAGAAGATGTGACGTTCCGCGTGTCTTCGTTTAGTCTGGGTCCATTGGATTTTTCCGTTGAGGAAGGCACTATAACAGCGATAATAGGGAAAAACGGATCTGGCAAGTCTACAACTCTAAAACTAATACATGGTGATCTTAAGCCAAACACTGGTTCGGTGAGCATTGATAGTTCAAAGGTTTCATCTCTATCCAGTGCGGAGTTAGCAGAGAAAACTTCATTCGTGTGGCAGGAAATTTACAATCCTATGAGTTTTTCAGTCAGGGACGTAATGAATGTTTCAGGTTACAAGAGAGGCAATGACGAAGACAGTATGGGAGAAGCTCTTGAAAGTGTTGGACTCTCATCTTTAATTGACATGGACTTCTCTGTACTGAGTGGCGGTGAGAGAAGGCTCGTGACCGTCGCAGCAGCTATCTACCAAGACTCAGAAATCATGATTATGGACGAACCCACAAATTTCCTTGATATCGACAACCAGATCGTCGTTTACAAACTCCTGAAAAGACTGAGGGATGCCGGAAAGACTCTAATCCTGACCATGCACGATCTAGATGCTGTTCATAACCTGGCCGATTCAGTACTTATTCTCAGAGGTGGGAGAAAAGTAGCTTGGGGTAGTACTAGTTCCACGCTTAACATAGAAAATCTCAATAAAGCATTCAATGTTTCCTTCCACTCTTACGATACTGTTAACGGAAGTGCCTTTGCTGGTTCCTACAAAGGATGAAACACCTTATGATTTCATCTTTCCAGCATCTTTCTTCTCTCGCATTTAACTCAAATGCAAATGATTGATGTCCTTCCCTTGAAATAGGTCCCTTGGTTTTCCATATTTACTTATCCAAGAGTCAGACCGTTCAACGAAATCTTCGTCTTTATGGGATCTCCATATTTTCTCAACACTTCCAGTGATTCCTGATCGAACAGCGCAATTATGCTATCTCCAATCAGCGAAACTGAAGCAAACTCCCTTGAAAGGTCATCCAGTATCTTCTCTGCTTTGGGGGAAACTAGGTTCGAATCAAATGCGAATTTTCTTCCCAGAATGAAAGCGTTCTTGAGGGTTGGTTTCTTCATAAAAGCCTTGAATGTCTTCTTTCCGTTCCTGACTATCTCTTCAAGACTTGAAGGAGACTTGATGACCTCCCCCGTCGGTGTCTTTTTCTTGAAAGGCAATATGATCAGTTCCGTTGGACCTTCTAGTATCCTTTCTGTTATAGAATATGGAAAGCTTCCTCCCTTAAGCCGAACATGAAATCCTCCCGTCATCTGTGACTGGACATCACCGAGACCCGTTCCTCTCTGAAGTTCTATCTTATGTGCAATCTCGTATACCTCTCCACTTATCGCATCATTTCCCATAATTGCAGCAGCTGTTGTCAGTGCTGCACCTGCGCTCAATCCGAATCCGCTAGATGGGGGTAACTCTGAATAAGAAAAAATTCTTCCCGTGAATTTCAGCAGATTTGCTACCTCTTCCTGTATTGAATTGTCTATGGGGATCCCATTGAATCTTATATCCATGGATTCAGATCTTTCTACCTTGGTAGTTATTCCCGTATCAATGCAAATCCCGACTCCCCTTGATCCCTTTTTTAGAATGTCCTGCTCCTCATTCGGTACAAAGATTAGAGTCGCACTTCCGGGAGAAAACGCCTTATGGGAGTAGCTCGAGAATTCTCTTTGCGACGTCAATCTTGTCACCTTCCAGCTCGGTCTCTTTCTCACCGCTTAAAACCGTCACCTTTGTAATGCCCTGTCGTACGTCCCTAAGATCGTTAGCAACCATCATATTAAGTGAATACTCCAACATTCTCTTCTTTGCTCTAGACAGTAGCTCTTTCTTGGGAATACCAAATTCTGCCTTGAATCCAACAATGATCCCGGTGTACTTCTCCCTCAACAACTTCAGGAACTTTGGAGCTGGCTTTAGAGTCATTGTAAATGGCCTATCAGTAGGTTTCTTCCCCTTACTCTTTTCCGTCGTAAAATCAGATAGCGCGGCGGGAACTATAACGGTGTCACTTTTTTTTATCGAATCTATTTTGGACACCAGTGATGCGAGATTGGTGAAACGTTCAAACTTCAGGAAAGATGGTACTTCTACCTTGACATTGCCAAGTAAAAATTTGACTTCAGCGCCCAAGTAATATGCCATCATTGCAATGTCTACTGCAGTCTCTCCGGTAGAGTTGTTGGTTATCACTCTAACGTCGTCTATGCTCTCATAGCTCGAGCCGCCTATGACACAGATTTTCCTTCCTTTCAGTTCATTATGCAGCACTCTAATGACTTCAGCAGTTATGGACTGAACGTCCGCGATCTTTGCCTTCGCTTCCTCAATCTGCGGTTCTAAGAAGAGAACCCCATATGATTTTAGGATCTCGATATTTTTCACAATTATGGGGTTGGTGTACATATTGAGGTGCATTGCAGGCACAACTACCACCGGAATCTTTTCCAGTGCATTTGAGAAGACAGAAGTGACTGGCGAATCGTCAATCCCATGAGCCATTTTAGAAATCGTGTTTGCGGTGGATGGGGCAACCAGGAATATATCCGAATCCTCTACGAGTCTGACGTGTTCAATCGCCCCCGTCAGCTCCTCAACCACCTTGTTTTCAGATGCGTACTCCAAACTAGAAGGATTGATGATCTTCTTTGCAGATTCTGTGACTACTGGAAATACCTCCGCTCCGTGTCGTCTAAGCTCATGGATAAGCTTCACTGATTCTACCGCGGAGATCGAGCCAGTAACCCCCAGAATAACCTTCTTGTCCCTCAGTAGTGAAGACTTCAGATTGAACTCCACTTTCTTTTTAGGCACTCCAGTACATATTATTTACGGTAAAAAATTTAATGCTGTTCCCCCTTCCCATCTATGGAAGTAAGGGATACTCTATCCTCATCGATGAAAAAGATAGAGGTGAGAGAGGGGAGGAGACTGACCATGTTTGTCTGCGGACCTACTGTCCAGGACAAACCCCACATGGGTCACGCAAGGACATACATCTTCTATGATGTTCTCGCAAGGTATCTCAGGTTCAAGGGAATCAGGTTGTTCTATCTTATGAACATCACTGACATTGAAGACCACGTCATTGACAAAATGAAGGAGACTGGAAGGTCGTGGGAGGATATAATCGCAACTTATTCATCCGAATTCTTCAATGAGATGAGGAAGCTGAAAAACAACTCCGTAAACTATCATGCCTTTGCAACTGATTACATTGAGGAAATCATTAAGCAGATATCAAAGCTGATGAAAAAAGGATACGCATATGAAATTCCTGACGGGGTCTACTACAGAGTGAGGAATTTCAAGGACTACGGGAAGTTATCAAAACAGAACTTAGATGATCTTAGGGCAGGTGCAAGGGTAGAGGTGAATGAGGAGAAGGAAGATCCACTAGATTTTGCGTTGTGGAAAAAGAAAAAGGAGGGGGAGCCTTCTTGGTCGAGCCCATGGGGGGAAGGACGACCGGGATGGCACATAGAGGATACAGCAATTACAGAATCAATATTTGGTCCTCAGTACGACATACATGGTGGGGCAAAAGATCTGATATTCCCCCATCACGAATCGGAGATAGCGCAGATGGAGGCTATATCCAGAAAGAAGCCAATGGTCAAGTACTGGATACATACGGGGCATCTCAATGTAGATGATATAAAGATGAGCAAGAGCCTCAAGAATTTTGTCACAGTCGAAGAAGCACTGAAGAATTACTGGCCAGAGGCAATAAGGATAATGATGTTATCTATGAAATACAGCGCAGCTGTGAACTTTGACGAGAAGGCCGCAATAGATGCACAGGGCACGGCTGAAAAGATTGCAATACTTCAGCGTAGAGTTAACGGATCTTCTGAAATGAAGAGTGATAAAGCAATCGAGACGGTCGAAAGGATTCTATCTCCATTAGAAAATGACATGAACACTCCAGAAACAATAAGGGAGATTGTAGGCTACGTCAAAAGCTCGCTTGCAAAAAGCAAGTTATCTGAGGGAGAGAGAGGGGAGATAAAGTATGTACTGAATCAAGTAGAATCAGTCATGGGTATAGTTCACATGGTCCCTTTTCCAGACAGATCGATGGATATTATTCTCGACCTGAGAAACGAACTGCGGAAGAAAGGCGATTATGAGTCGGCAGACAAGATAAGGGGCAACCTAAAATCCCTGGGAATAAGGATTGAGGACACAGTGGAAGGGAGTTATCTATGGTGGTAAAATTTGACGCAATAGTCTCGATAGACTTGATCAACGAATTCGTGACGGGAAAGTTGGGAAAACCAAGTTTTAAGAAGGTTGTAAAGGCTACTAGGGAATTAATAGAAAAGACGGGGAAATTCACGGTTTTGGTGGAAGATGCACACACAAAGGGAGACCCAGAGATGAGGATATGGGGGTACCATGCAATGAAAGGCACCAATGGCTCGGAAACAGTCCCGGAACTCAAGGGGATGGCCATGGTAATCAAGAAACACACCTACGATGCATTCTTCGAAACAAATCTTGAAGACGTCCTAGTGAAGAAGGGGGTCAAAAGAATTGTATTCTGCGGAGTTGTCACTGATATCTGCATTGTTCATTCAGTGGCGTCTGCCTTTTTCCGGGGATTCCGTCCTATAATAGTGGAGGAATGCACGGATTCATTCTCTTCCGCCCAGAAGAGAAGGACACTTGAATACATGAAGGAGAAGTACGGAGCAAAAATAATATCTCTAACGGACATCCTTGCAAAATGAGAAATATAGCTTCCCTTGAGGAGATTTCGAACCTCAAGACAACAGATGTCTACTTCCTTAGAGCGAGAGAGGTCTTGAAGAAGATCGGGTTCAATCCCAAGGTGATCATGGAAATCACATGTTCCTCGAGAGAGCTGCCCTGGATTACCCTATCCGGTCTAGATGATTTGACCGAGCTTCTAAAGGGGACGAAGGTCGACGTCTATTCCCTTCCAGAGGGAACGATTTTCCCTTCGAGGGACCTAAATGGTATTCCGATACCAGCAGTTAAGGTCATGGGGAAATACCTGGACTTCGGAATGCTGGAGACGCCGATAATTGGGTCACTGTCTCAGGCTTCTGGAATTGCTACGAAAGCATCCTTTTTCAAGAAGAGAATTGGGAAACTTCCCCTCCTCTCATTCGGAGTCAGGAGAATGCATCCTGCACTCGCACCCCTTATCGACAGAAATTCATTCCTTGGTGGATGTGACAAGGTTTCCAGCATCATAGGGGCTGAGAGAATTGGAAGGAAAGCAGAGGGTACAATGCCTCACTCATTGCTTCTCCTACTAGGGGAAGAAAGGGGATGGAAAATGTATGATGAGGTCATAGAGAAGGGAGCAACGAGAATAGCCCTTGTAGACACATACAGCGACGAGAAGGAATCCTCACTAAGGGCCGCGGATCTGATAAGAGGGCTGAACGCAGTCCGGCTAGACACTCCATCATCAAGAAGGGGTAATTTTGCGGATATCGTGAGAGAGGTCAGATGGGAACTGGATCGCAGAGGTAAGGAGAGTGTCGGGATTATCGTATCAGGAGGCATAAAGGAGGAGGACATCGAGAGCCTGAAGAGTGCTGGTGCTTCAGGTTTTGGTATCGGCACGTCAATCTCTAGTGCTGCAGCCATTGATTTCGCAATGGATATTGTCAACATCGAGGGGAAAGACAAGACGAAGAAGGGGAAATATTCAGGAAACAAGAATGTGTTCAGGTGCAGGAAGTGCCATTCATACCTGGTATCCACAAACCTGAAGGAAAAATGTCCACACGATGGGAGCAAGATGGAGAGCATGTATCAGAAGGTCGTGGACGGCGGAAAGGTAACCTATAAGGAGGACATAGAGGGCAGTAGAGACTATGTTCTTGAACAGTTAGGGTGGTATGAATTATCCTAGTGACAGGGTTCAAACCGTATTCAAACTTTAAGAGAAACCCTTCTGGTGAGATTGCAGAACTTCTGGATGGTTCGCACTTCAAGGGAAAAGAAGTAGTCGGCATCACATTGGAAGTCAAGCACTCAGTTATAGAAAAACGATATTTAATGGAACTCAAGAAAGAGTATGAAATCATAATAAACACGGGAATAGGTCCCGGACGCAACGTCATTGGGATAGAAAAGATTGCAGTGAATTGGCAGGGAAGTACAAAGGATGAAGAAGGTTCATCTAGGGATGGAAAAATAGCTAAGGATGCCCCGGATGGAATATTTACTAGACTCCCTGTTGAAGAAATACTGCACTCCCTCAGGTCTGCCAAGATACCTTCAGAGATCTCATTCTCTGCAGGTACATTCCTCTGCAACAAGATACTTTACTGCTCGCTATATTACTCAACTGCAAGAGCAGGGTTCATTCATTTTCCACTAGATTCTGAGAGTTCACTCGACGGAAAATACCCGTCCATGATTATCGACAATATGATCAAATCCGTAGAACTGGCTATTCAGAAAACGATATAGTCTACTGACCGCCCCTCTTTTCCTTGGCCTTCAGTCTAAGCTCGTGGCTACCGCACTTCCTGCATGTTGTAGATCTGATCGGGTTCGACGCATAGCAGTTCATGCATATTTTCTTGTTGAATATTCTCTCAGTTGCTTCCTTGAAAGGCATTCGTTCGTAATTAGCACTCTATATAAATTCTCTTCTATCAGAACATCAATACAGCGGGTCCTGGAAGGTGTCTTCTTTTGCCTAAAACGTGAAATATGTTGAATCTCTAAGCAGCACTGAGCCAGAAAATTTAAGTTTAGTTTTTAGATACAACGACACAATGAGCAGGCGGAACCTTCTGATCATTGTAATGACGATATTTTCCACAGTCCTGACAGTCTATACCATTTTACTTCTATCAACCGAATCCGCAAGTACGATGTCCAGTCAATTTTACACGAACGGTCTTACCAACGGACAGGCCCGATCTGTACTGATTTTTCCGCCTGGATATATTCCCCTAATCTCTTCTATCACAGGATGGCTTCTCACTGGATACGAGATTTTTGCTGAACGTAGAAAGAAGATTTCGCACATGATTAGAACTCGTATTTCTGGCAGAAGTGACAGATGGAAAATCTATGAGATCTTTAAGGGAAAGGGAGGGGCAAGGAGATTGACGATTCTTGAGTCACTGGATGTCCCTAGACAGAGAAACGAGGTTGCAAGACTTACGAATACAGACTGGAAAGAAGTGGCAAGAAACATAAAGATCCTATAATCAGCAAATCTTGTCAGGGTAAGCAATACCAAGACTTCGTATCCTTCTTATGTGCTCACTAACCAGGGTGAGGAGCTTCTTAAGGGGATAGCTGCAGTAATAGAAAGTTGAGCGCAAATCGACCCTGTTTACCAAGGAAAACAATATAACTTTCAGTCATCTACGGGAAAAGTGGAACAGAGGGTTACCTTTTCAGGTTCATTCATGCAGTCGTTCACTTCAATAGGTCCGATGTTAGATATTGCAGCTCTATTTTCCGCAATTGCTGTGTATTCAGGGCCATACCTGGGGATTGTGATGCTTATTTCATTCTTCGCTGCCTTGACAACGATCTATGTAGTTTGGAATTTATCCAAGCACTTCCAATCCAACGGTGGGTACTATCTTTTTGCAGGTAAAACGCTTGGAAAGGGAGTGGGCATTACAACTTCCATTATATACGCAGGATATGCCCTTCTCGTCATTCCAAACATTTCACTCTTCGTATCATTTTTCATTCTGCACGTTTTCGCATTCAACTCTCAAACAGCACTTGTATTGAGCTATGCAATCCCGCTGGGGTTCCTGCTTATCCTGTTTGGAATAGTCTCACAGGGCCTTGGAAGATCGATTGTATACACCATAGCGGCTGGGATTGTGGAACTATTATTCATAGTAGTTCTGGATGTACTATTTCTAAGGAACGCCAGTACCTTTTCTTTTCCGGTTCTACCGACCACAATGGGCGGTGCATACTCTGTATTCAGTGGAGTCGTATTTGGGATTCTTGCTTTTGCAGGAATGGAATCTCCAGTTTACCTATCTGAAGACACCAGGAGGAGCGGTTCGACGGTCCCCAAGGCATTGATCTATTCTTATCTTGCAACGGGAGTTCTGCTGGTTATTTCGGCATTCTCCATAATGGCATTTCTGGGTAAAAGCGGCATTTCTGCATATTCCTCAAACCCATTCTATGTAAATAGTTCTATAAAATCTTCGTTCGGCGCAGCCGCATACTACCTCTTTGCGGTACTGGCAATATTGAGCTCCATGAACCTATGTGTTGCCTATTCAAACTCATTATTGAACGAGATCAAGAGAATGGTCAAGGATGGAATTCTATCGATTAACAGACTCGGAAATCACCAGTTACTGTTGATGTTTGGATTGTCAGAAGTTGTGATAATTGTCGTGACGAATTATTTCCTAGGTAACTTCTTCGGTTTCGTAGTGATAGCTGCGGTGGTATCCTTCTCTTACATGATGATACAACTGATAGGAGGGTTTTCACTGATCAGACTATCATTACGGTCCGCGAAGTGGAGGACCGTTACTATTGCGTCTCTTTCTGTATTGATGCTGGGCATTACTATAGTATTCTCTTTCATAGCGGATTCGGTACCGGGTAGTCCTACGAGGTTCTCGATTGTTGTATTTGTGGCGATAGTTGTAGTATCCATCCTGGTCTCATACAATGGAAGTACCAGAGCGCGGTCTTGGTACGATAGAGTAGAAATGATGAACAAGCTCGAAATGAAGGAATCAGAGGGTCGATAAAGAAGCCACCGGAGGGAATCGAGCCCCCGACCTGCTGATTACAAATCAGCTGCTCTTCCGACTGAGCTACGGTGGCATTCTGAAGGCTTCTAAACATCTTCCAATTATTTTATCCTT
>JAKATW010000094.1 GCA_021827945.1 Thermoplasmata archaeon | reverse complement strand
AGTCTTAAAAGAGTCAAACGCCAGAATATATCCATCCCCAGTGACATGTATGTGTTCATCCTGTCGTATATGGAGGGAATCTCCTTGAATACGGCCTTCACTCTTTCTACTTCTGGCATTCATTCATGAAAGTATTTATTCTATTATATCTTGTTGAGAAGTGAGCGGGCCAGTTATCAGTTTGGGCGGTTCGATTTTCTCTAAAACTGACGAAAAATATCTTCTGGAATTCATTAAAAGAATCAAGAAAGAGAATGAGTATGCACTCGTGGTCGGTGGTGGTCCAATAGCGAGGGATGAGATATCCAGGTTGAGGAAGATAGGAGCGAAGGAGTATTATCTAGATATGATGGGGATTCAGGCAACCCGGCTCAATGCAACTATGGTCTCTCTTGCGCTGGGAAACCTGATGGAAGTTCCCAGATCAATCGACGAGGCTGTAAGGCAGATGAAGCTCTATAAGAGGGTGATTATGGGCGGTACAGAACCGGGCCATACGACGGATGCAGTGACTTTACTTCTTGCAGAGGCGTTGAACAAAGACACAGTAGTCAATGTAACCAATGTGGACTTCCTGTATGATAGAGACCCCAGGCTCAAAGATGCCAATAAGATAGAGAGAATATCTTATTCATCTGCAATCAAGATGATAACCGCAGAGAAGAGAGGGGCTGGAGAAAACTTCCCCCTTGACATTCTCTCACTCAATATAGCGAGAAGAAGCAGTATAAGGATTAAGTTGGTTTCATTCAAGGATACTTCAAACGTGTTCAACGCAATCAATGGGAAGAAGTTCAAGGGTACATTAGTGGTCTAGAAGTCGTCTCAGTGATATACTCCACGCTACGCTCCTGATATGAACAATGAAAGCACAACTGCGACAGTAAAGAGAAAGTGTAGTGCAACAGAGATGTTTGTTTGCCTTGAGATCCTTATTGGCGATCTTGGCAGAAATACAATGTGAATCAGTGAGGCTAAGAATACGATCACTGCAGCTACCTCTAAGCTCTTTGCGACTGAAATCATTATGGATGAAGAGACTATCATTATGGGATAGACTGTCCTAAAATGTCTCACCCTCCTTCCACTCTCTTTGTCCTCCGGAAGGTGATGGAGGTATCGTATGGAGGAAGCAAGGAGTCCCAGACTAAGAGAGACCAGAATGGCTTCAAGCGTAACAGTATATCCGAGTGCAATCATAGTTCCTAGAACTGGAAAAGGGCCGAATGAAAAGAACGTCGCAAGTTCCCCAATACCTCTTGCCCCGAGTTTAATCGGGGGAACGACGTAGAGAAGCGAGAGGAAGACTGCTGTTAGTCCAAGAGCAAGCAGAAGAATGCTCCTTGTCAGATACACGACCAATAGGCCAACTGCGACTGCGATGACAAGCATCGTGATAAATGAAAACCTCAGAGTTGCAGGTCTGACTCCCAACCTCTCTATGAAGTAAGAGCCAAGTGGGTAGACGGTGTCTTCATTTCTCAGGTTTCTGGAGTTTGCGTGATCAAAGTAATCCATTGCAAGGTTCATCCCTGCCTGCATCGAAACCGTAACCACCAAGAGGAGTGGAACGAGGTAAGAGAACCTGAACTGAGAGAAAGCCCATCCTATGAGGACAGGACTGATGCTGGTAAAATAAATGGGTGCTTTCAGTCCCTTGATGAAATCCCAGGTTCTCATTTTCTCTCGTTGATTTCTTGCAGCCATAATTACATTTTCCGAATAAACAGTCTATAGAAGTCGTCCATCCATTACTTTCTGGAAGAGTGAAGGTACCTGTAGATCATGAAGATCAGCTTCTTTTCTCCCATAGAAGGAGAACCCCACATGATCTGCTTCTTCAGAACCGTGTATTTCCCGGAACAGTTCCTTATGAGTGCATCGCCCTTTGACATCATTCCATAATCTCCGACTCTGGAAAGTCTGACGGCTAGTCTGCTGCTCTCTAGGACATGATGCGACTTTTCATACTCTTCCTTGTCGATATACCCCAGCTCCTCTTTTTCCTTTAGTAACTTGTCAATCGCATCATACGTAGTCTCCACTATAGTCTGGCGGTCCATCCATTTCGTTTCATAATTAAGATAATCTTCCCAGGTTCGTCCCTTGTCTAATCCATCGTAGTGATCGAGGAGGGTCTTGAACCTCAGTTTGTACCCCAAAGAAGGAGTCTCAAATGACTTTGACCCGGGGTCCAGAAATGGAGATAGAGGCGATGTGAATATGAATAGTCTATCATCTTTTTTGTTCAATTCCATCAGGTATTTAGCATACTTGATATCGTCAAAGACATCATCTCTCGTTTGACCGCTCAATCCAACCATGAAATAGACATCCATCTTCTTTCCACCAAGATCCATGAAGTCAAAGACAAACTTTTCCAGTTCCTTGTTCTTATACGGTCTCCCGTTCCTGAATCTAATACTGTCATTTGAAGAGTCTGGAGATATTTCCATTGACACATCTGAGGTTGCTCTCATGAGCTTCTGGACGCGCTCTCTGGGATGCGGAACGAAAACCTCCATCAGGAGTGGGATATCCATTCCTTCCTTCCTGAGTGTATCGAATATGTAATCGACTTCCTTTTCTGACCTCATTAGTAGGTCACCGGCAACAAAGACAGGTATTTTCAGATCATCGTTAATCTTCATTATGTCTTCCACGATCCGCTTAGAAGACCTGTAGATTGGCCCATTTCTGTTGTAAAAATTCTTGAATGCAAAATATGAACCTCCACAAATCCCGCAGCTGTATGCACAACCATGAGTTGAGAGCACCATTGCGACTGGCTCCTTCAGCCAATCGCAATATGGAAGATGACCGGAAACGTCCATAGTCTTGATGGAGCTCTTGATGATCTGCGAGTAATCGAACTCCTGATAATCCATGTCAGGAGTGAAATGAAATCCATTGTCCTTCAATCTGCCCTCTTGACGGTATACAGCGTTAGGGACGTCCTCCATCTTCTTACCAGCAAGGACCATTTCCATTGGTTGTTCGGTCGTGTCTCCGCGGATCACGAGGTCAACGT
Organism: Thermoplasmata archaeon; assembly: GCA_021827945.1. GTDB lineage: Archaea > Thermoplasmatota > Thermoplasmata > Thermoplasmatales. Next base: position 762 of record JAKATW010000094.1, on the reverse strand, counting down.
TCTTGATCTTTGAGATTATTTCTGTCGCATAGTAAGTTGCAGAGAATCCGCCAAGCATCACCTTTATGTCAGGCCTTACTTCCTTGATAATCCGCGCTAGACTTAGTGCGCCGTGTACGTGCGGAAGCCAGTGAAGGTCAATTCCGATGAAATCCGTGTCCAGTTTCAATAGCTCTTCATTGAAGTCGTACCTCTTTGATCCCAGCATTTTCAGTGCTACGTTGTCTATCCTTGCCTTGTATCCGCGCGAGTTGAGATAGGATAATATCGCAAGAAAACCAATGGGATACATCTCAAATACGCCGGTGCTTGGGACCAGTTCTGAGATTGGACCTGCAACGATGTCTCTCTTCCTGAAGTCATATATGGAGGGAGGGTGCATTAAGACAAGATCGTACTTCAACCATCCTTGATCACGTACTCGAATTTAATTGATTTGCGATAATCGGAAAAAAATTAATCTTCATACTCTATAAACTATAGGTGATAAAGTGAGAGTTCTTGTTCTCGGAGGGGGCATGGTTGGACAAGGTATCGCCTATGCACTGAAGAATGAAAGTGACGTGACGATAGCCGACTACAGCTCCGAAAAACTCCTGCGACTTAAGAAGGATATGGGAGTTGACGTACTGAAAGTGAATGCAGTAAAAGATCCCCTGGCACCCGTAATGAAGGATTTCGATGTAGTCTCCGGAGCGCTGCCAGTCAGGCCCGGAATGAAGAGAATTAAGGAAGCATGCAAGGCTGAATTGGAGCTTGGGT
>JAKATW010000113.1 GCA_021827945.1 Thermoplasmata archaeon | reverse complement strand
TAGGACGAAGCAGATCATAAGAGTTCCCGAAAAGAACAAAGTACACTTCAGTGCATCTTCAAAGATAAAATACAAGTAAACTTCTCTTAATTTTTCTTATTTTATTTTCCTTTCATCCTTCTGATTCTCAAAACTTAAATATCTGGGAAGATTCTGATTATGTAGTCCAATTTCGTGAATAGAACATAGGTTTTTAAGAATAGCAGTGCGTCATGCCTGCTCTAGTGTAGTGTTTATTTTAACAAGATTTTCACGGACAATTTCTCGAAAGCCGAAATAGCGGAAGAAATTAATGACCGAAACTGGACTAGAGGTGTTTTAATGAAACAGATTGTGTACGCAACGAATTTTTCAGCGGGAACCAGGGTAGTTTCCCCCGAAACCAATCTCGGAAAAATTAGAAAGTATCTGGATGGGATTAAGAATTCTTTATCGGAAGTAATGTGTGGAGGACGATTCTGATGAACTCTAAATGGAAAATATATGTGAAGGATCGTGAGAATCTAAGGATACTCCTCAATCTCATATTGCTCAACAGAGAAGCGGAGCTGACTATAAGGAAAAATGAAGGATTGACCCTGATAGTCAGTGATACTGGAAACGGAACGGAAATTATAGAGCACATTAGAGGAGAACTTGGAAATAAAGTTGAAATTTCAACGATATATATTACTTCGAGGGAGAATGTATTCTTGCTCAACAGACCGAGGTTCATTTTTGATTCTGTTTTTCCTTTCTTTGTTGAGACTTCGCTGTCCCTAGTCAGGGGAGATGAGATATACGTGAAGGTCGACAGATACTTCACATTGAATCCTTTTAAGCGGAGCAAGTTGGGCTCAAAAGCGAATAAGGTATTGTATCGAATGAGTCTCTTCACTCCACTTCTATTGAGGGACTACTCAAATAGAGATGGGATGCAATCCCTAACGTTCGAGAAGAAGAATCCCCTGATTTTAACCAGCTTAGAGCTCTCTTCTTTGATAAATGGGAGTGGGAATAATGGATTACTGGCCCTATGAGTCTGGCGTACCTTTTCCCCTGAGGGAGAAGAGGATATTCTTTCCTCATGAGTTCCTGGAAAACCATTCTCTAGTGCTCGGGAAGACAGGGACGGGTAAGTCCAATCTGCTTGTTCAACTGATTCGAATGTATGAGGAAGAAGGGAAGACTGTTGTTGTCTTTGATCCACACGGAGAATTATGGAAGTACGGTAGTCCTGAGTCATCACTGATTACCCTTTCGCCCTACACGGCTGATGAAACGGGATATCTCAGGTTCAACATGATGTCAGTCCTTCCATATCAGAACGAACGGGAACGATTGATAAACGAGGAACTGGTAGTTCAGACACTCAAGGACATATTCTCAAGCGAGACTGCATTCTCGATAGGCACTTGGGGGCCGAGAATTGAGCTTATATTTACCGTGCTGACTAGACTGTTGCTGAAATACAAGATCAATCCAACGATACAGGACCTTTCTGACTTGCTCCTAAACTATTACAAGCGGAAAGATTTCTCTTCCTCCTTGGAACCAGAGGAGAAAACTGAATTCTTCTCCATATTCAGCCAGGGGTACGACTTTATCTCCTCGACAGTCAACAAATTATTGCCACTGATATCTAACGAAGTATCGAAAAGACTGTTCTCATCTGCCGAGGATTTCTACGACATTTCAAAGCTGAAAAATACCCTGTACGTGGAGCTTTCAACTGAATACACTCCTTCCTCCCTCTCAAGACCTTTCTCAGTAATGCTCCTTTACAAGATCTGGAACAACATTATACTGAGAAGAATGAGGAACGTAGTCCTTGTCATGGATGAATTCCAGACTATTTCTCCCCACATATCTCAGCGAGTAGTCACCGAAGGTAGGAAGTTTTCCCTCTGGGCAGTTATGGCAACTCAGTCTCTATCAGGACTGGATTCACTTCTCTCAACCACAATTAGGGCAAACGCTCACAACTTCTTCCTCTTTCAGCTCTCTAACGAGGATTCAGTGATGTTCAGACACGAAGGGAAAGTTCTGAAGAACCCGGAGTTCCATTATTTTAATTGCCTCGTGCCTAGGACGGACAGTATGTTCTTCGGGACTACGAGGTTAGCGTCCAAGACTAGGGAATTCTTTGTTTCCGAAGACTTCTATGACTTTACAAAAGATAGTGCGTTGTTGGATCAAGAATTTCCTGAGACAATGGACCCGGTTCGATTGAGCCACTTGGTATCTCTCGGTCTTGCTACAATCATGAATGGTAACGTTCATCTTGAAGAGGAATATTTTGAAAAGATAGGCTCGAGACGCAGGAGGGGCAGCGAATCCATGTTTCATAGATATCTCGTGACCAGGTCATACTTCTTCTTCAAGAACAGAGGATATGAAGTGTATGAGGGTATAGATTATGATGGGCATAGACCTGATCTGGTTATAGTCAAGAACGATGAAAAGATCCCTGTTGAATGTGAATATTCAGATTTAGAAAACAAATCGAGAATTAGAGAGAAGATGAAATTCTATCCTAGAGTCATATTCTCTGCCTTCAGGGACAGGAGGGAAGAGTTCCCTCCCAACACAAGCATCTTGTTGATCCCACCGATAGGGGATCGTTCTGAGCCGGAATACCTTGGTCGTCAGAACGTAACGGGTGTGTAGCCTTCTCCCAGCAGGGCTACAAACCTAGACGAATATCCTTCCAGATTTATTCCCCGGGTTTTCAGTTCTGTCTCTATATTCATATTCTTTGCAATCATTACACATGCTGAATCAACGACTCCAAGTTCTATCAGTTTCTTTATCTTCTCGGCTCTTTCCCCCGTTGCTTGGGAAAGCAGTAACTCGCTAGGGCCGAAGAATAGTACCTTGAGATTCTCTACCATCTTGTTTTCTGCAATTCTGGTTGCAGAGATTAGTGCCATGTCAAATCGCTGCTCTGCTTCTTTTCCACTCATTACTATATAGAGCACTTTTGTCATGCCTCAGCCATACATCAATTCAAGATAGTTTTTACTGATATGAACAGAAAGGATTTCAGTGTGGATGCCGATATCCCTATGTGGAGATATTCATAGATGGGAACTATTCAAACATAAGGTTCTCTGCCGCACACTTTATCCCGGGAGAATGGAAGTGTTCTAGAATACACGGTCATGATTACTCAATATCAGTCAGGATAACTGGTTCAATGGAGGGAAAGACTTATTTGCTCGACTTCTCAAAGGCCAAGTCCAATCTGAAGGAAATAGCTGATTATCTAGATCACAGAGTGCTTATTCCAGAGAAGAGAAAGGGAATTAGAATCACCAGGAAGGAAGGTAACCTGACTGTGAGACTTCAGGGAAAGACGTATAGCTTCCCTGAAGAAGAGACTAGAGTTGTCCCGATAAAGGACACGACTGCAGAGTGCTTGAGTGAGTACATTCTGGAAAAGTTTGTCAACTCTCTAAAACAGGAAATTGGACAGGTGGAGGTAGAAGTCCATGAGGGACCAGGACAATACGCAAAATCTATCTGGAAAAAAGAGAGCAGTTAGCCTCCTGTCGGGAGGTCTGGACAGCACAACCCTCCTCTCATACGTAGTTTCTCTGGGGTATGAAGTAATAGCCCTGTCATTCGATTATGGACAGCGGCACGGTAAGGAGCTAGATTCAGCAAAGAAGGTGGCTGATTTCTACCACGTAAAGCACAAGGTCATGAGGATAGACCTTCGAGCAATCGGTGGAAGCGCGCTGACAGACGACATTCCAGTGCCAGACATGCCCCTAGGAGAAATTGGGAAGGAAATTCCTGCGACCTATGTCCCCGCGAGGAATACGATTCTTCTATCTATTGCCCTTGGCCTGGCAGAAGTCACGGATTCATCAAAGATATTCATCGGTGCGAATTCACTTGACTACTCTGGCTACCCAGATTGCAGACCGGAGTATTTCGATTCCATAAACAAGACATTCAACCTTGCAACGAAAAGGACAGTTGAAGGTGGAAGTATAGAAGTTGAAGCTCCCCTCTTGAAATATTCCAAGGCAGATATCGTGAGACTTGCTGCCAAACTGAAAACTCCGCTGGAATTAACTTGGTCATGTTACAGCGGAAAGGACAAGGCATGCGGATTATGTGATTCGTGCAAACTCAGATTGAAGGGTTTTATGGAGGCAGGTTCACTGGATCCAATCGAATATGAAAATCTACCAGACTTCTATTCAGACTACGTTGTGAACAGAAAGTAACGCAAGTGTCTGATCAGCACTGAGAACTGTGGTGCACATTTCAGGGAAAAACAATTTAATCGAATTACACTGAGGGACTGTGATAAAAGACCTTGAAATCACCTCAATAGAGGGACGAAGGTACGCACCTATCGATAATAGGCCGCAGGAAGTGAGGATAGATCAAAATCTCACAATCGTCGACGTCAGGAAGGAGAATGAGTTTTCCAGGATAATTTACAAGTTCACATCATCCTTTTCAACCTTGGGGGCAATTTCTCTCGAAGGGTCGTTACTGTACCAGGGAAGCGACGAGGTGGAGGTCAGATGGAAGAAGGATAAATCGCTTCCAGATATCGTTGCTAACGAGGTCCAAACTGCCATATTTTCCTCGTCTGTCGTTGAAACCATACTGATCGCAAGGGATTTGCGTCTCCCTCCTCCGATACCAATGCCTACTCTGCAGAAGAAGAAAGATGTGGTAGGGTTCGGATAGCTCTACAATAATTCGAGGAGCCTAGAGTTGCTCTAGAAAATGAAATAATAGAAGGTCAGTATTCTCTCCATCTGTGGCCACAGTGAGTGCAGGTGTAAAATCTGGTTTCCGGTTCATCTGCTGCTCTGGTCTGTAGGGCCTCCCAGTACACCCCAAACTCGTTACACTTGGGACACTGTACTGTCTTGTCAATAGGTAGGTTGATTTCCTCCTTTTCAACTACGATTGTTTCCTTCTTTTTCCCTTTCTCCACGATTCCCTTCTTCTCATCCTCTTTGATAGGAAGGGTATTTCCACATTTTCTGCAGACCCAAATCTCACCTTTTGGAAACATCATAGATCCGCATTTTGGACAGAACACTATTTCCCAAAGTTATATTAAATAAATACATTTTCCTACGTTGAGAGTTCCCTACATCAAAATTCACCAATCTGAAGCTAAGAGAGAAATTGACAGGCTTAAACGTAGTGATAAGCTTCTTAGGAAATACAAAATCAAAAGCGAAGGAGACTGGGTACTGATCCCTGTCAAGAATTCAGATGATACGGAGGAGTTTGAAGAGAATGTCAGTAAAAGAATGTCACATGTTGGGAGTTTTGAGAGAATCTCAGATTTTTTCGTTATTAAGGAAAGAAGTGGATGGGAGAAAATATACGAAGAACTTAAAGAGAAGCAATCCCCCCGGGCCATTTTCCTGGACAGTGGAATAGAAGGATCATTCAGAATAAGGAAATTAGATAGGATTTATGGTACTGGAGGACCCGTTGGAATTCACAAGGAGAATGGCCTCAGATATGCAGTCGATTTAGAAATTGCTTACTTCTCTCCTCGGCTGGCGGGTTTGAGGAGGGAGATAACAGAGAGCTGCCACCGATCTGTAAATTCAGGTTTGATAGTAGATATGTACGCTGGAGTCGGACCGATATCTATTCCGCTCCTTAAATTCAATTTGAATGTGCTATCAATAGACATGAACCCAGAAGCAGTGAAGTTGCTATCGAAGAACATGAAACTCAACAAAGTGGATGGGGAAGCTATGGTAGCAGATTCAAACCAAATTTACGAATGTTTAGAAGGGATGGAAACGGTGATCATGAACAACCCGACTCAACCTCTATCGGTCACCCAGAAAATAATTGGAAGACTGGATAGGGGCACCATCGTTCACACAACCTATATTTCAAACCGGAAGGACAAGACTGAATTTGAAGGAGTCGATGTACTGGACAGAAAGATAGTACACGGTTATTCCCCCTCGTCCTCTCTTTTTTATTACAGATTGAGAAAGAAGTAAATGATTTATTCCTTTTAGCTATTTAAGCACCAATGGCAAAGCAGGGATTCTTCAATTCTGTCCTCTCAGGAATAAGAGAGAGATATGAACAGAGTCTAATGGAAGACATTAGAAAAGATCCCCTGCCTAAGCACATCGCTGTCATAATGGACGGTAACAGAAGGTTCGCAAGGCATCTGAACGTATCAAACGACAGGGGCCATCTTTTAGGGAAAGAGCGACTAGAAGAATTCCTTGACTGGGCTTACGACATAGGGATTAAAATAGTCACCGTCTATGCGTTTTCCACCGAGAATTTCAAGAGGGACTCCTCTGAGATAGATTATCTCATGAACCTCTATGCGAACAGTTTCAATGATCTCATCCAGGACGAACGTATCACAAGGAACAAGATTCGAGTAAGACTGATTGGTAAGACGGAGTTGCTGCCCGATGCCCTTAGAGAGGCAGCTAGGAAGGCAGAAGAATACACAAAAGATTTTGATAAATACCTCTTAAACGTCGCAATCGCTTATGGTGGGAGGGAAGAGATTCTTGATGCCATCAAGAACATTTCAAAGGAGGTCAAGAAAGGCAGACTGGATCCTGAAAGTATCAACGAGAAGTTGATTGCGAAATACCTTTACACTGGCGAGATAGAAGACCCAGATCTCATCATCAGGACATCTGGGGAAGAAAGAATAAGCAACTTTCTGCTGTGGCAGTCGGCATACTCGGAGTTGTACTTCACGGACGTCTACTGGCCGGATATAACGAAACTGGATCTTCTCAAGGCAGTGAGAGACTATCAGAAAAGACAGAGGAGGTATGGAAAATAGTGCCTATTATTGGTATTGATGACACTGACTCCAAGACGGAGATGTGTACTACCTATTTGACCATAGAAATTCTGAAGAATTCTAACCTGGATCTTATCGGCTTCCCGAAACTCGTAAGATTGAACCCCAACATACCTCTGAAGACTAGGGGAAACGCAGCAATATCGCTGACTCTGGGAAGGGGAGAAGGCAAAGGTACCCTCGTAGGTAGAATAGGAAAAGAGGAGGTTCGCTCGTTCAAGAAATATCGTGAAGAGAAGCTCGACATAGATGTCATGACTCTGATCGAGAGATTCTCTCCCAAGGATAAGGACACCAATCCTGCTCTACTGACTACGAGTGAGAAGAATAGCGAAGGTTTCTACTGGGATGCAGTGAGTGAATTCGTAGACTATAAGAAAATTATTGAAAGGGTTAAGGGGGAGTTCAGTTCAATAAACGGACAAATAGGAATTGTCGGAGCAAATGCTGCAGTTTCTTGGCCTGGAGTGAACCCCACATACGAATTGATCGCATATCTTGATAGGGACAAGTGGTCGGGGGAACACTTTGTTGACGACTCCAGCTCCATGTATATTGAGAGCTCCCTTCCAGACACATTCGACAGTTTTGATTTCAGGAACAAGTACAACGCGATCAGACCTACCACCAAAACTCCTGTACTCTTTGGTATAAGGGGTACCGATCCAACCAGATTAATTCAATACGAGAACTACGTGAAAAGCGAACCATATTCCTCGTATATTGTGTACGAAACCAACCAGGGCACCGACGATCACCTCATCGAGAGGTCAATTGGAGAGACAAGACTCTACAACTCCGCAATAATCAGAGGATTCGTCACATCCGGACCAGTGTGGGAAAGGGGTGGAGTACTGTGCTTCAGTATCGAGATGAATAAGGAAGAGATAAAGGCAGTTGCGTTGGAACCTACTAAAGAATTCAGAACTTTACTCTCAAAACTCAGAAAAGGTGACGAGGTGAGGGTATATGGGGGAATAACAAGAGTTGGATTCATCAACGTAGAGAAAATTCAAGTCGTCTCACTTTCTAAAATTACCGAAATCAGACCGCCCTTATGCCATGAATGCAAGACGAGGATGGAGAGTGTTGGTAGGAGTGGAGGGTTCAGGTGCAGAAAGTGCGGGGCCCGGAGCAGAACCGGTGAAGTCAGAGTCGAGGAGAGAGAGATCGCCCCGGGATATTATGAGGTACCGATCATAGCTAGGAGACATCTCGCTAGGCCAATCAAGCTGGGAATTATTAAATGATCTGTATAACAGGAACTCCGGGGGTGGGTAAGACTACAGTAATGAAGGAGCTAAAGAAACGAGGATACGCAGTGCTTGAATTCGATTCCCTGATAGATGGATGCGTCCTGGAAGAGGAAAACGGGGAGAAGATTGTAGATGAAGAGTGCCTGAAAGATATTAGGGGGGAAGGAATCTACTTCGGCCACCTCTCTCACTATGCACTGTGTGATCTCGTGGTTGTTCTGAGGTGTCACTTAAAAGAATTGGAAGTGCGACTGAGGAAAAGGGACTATTCCAGATCAAAGATCATTGACAATATAGAGAGCGAGGCGATAGACCTTATTGGGTTCGAGGCTGAGAAAATTCATCCAGGGAAAACTTATGAAATTATGAATTCGAAGGTGGAAGAGACTGCAGATTTCATAGAAAACGTAATTAAAGGCAGATATCCTACAAGAATGAAGATTGATATAATGGAGGAGATACTGGATTGGTACTAGATAAGGCTAGGAGCAGATCTGCTTTTCTTCTTGAAGGAACTGCATCCCGCCTCAAGAACGTTAACCCTAACTCCATCACTATGATATCGTTCTTCCTTGCCATCCTATTCGCCGTTTCTTATTATTTTGGTTTCCGCAATTTAATTTGGCTGATAGTCGCGTTTTTCCTGCTAATTGGTTCATCATACCTTGACGCACTTGATGGTGCCGTGGCAAGAAAATTCCAGAAAGAATCGAAGAAGGGAGATTTCCTTGACCATCTCCTGGACAGATATTCTGATTTTGTAATTCTTTTCGGAATGACAGTAAGCTTTTTCGGAAACCTTTACTTCGGAATACTGGCTATTGCGGGAACATTCATGAGTAGTTATGTAGGAACTCAATCCCAAGCAGTGGGACTAAATAGACTGTACTCTGGATTTCCCGGTAGGGCAGATAGACTTGTCATTATCATGATCGTAACAATCATCCAGATCTTCACCTTCAGAATTACAATATTCGGATTTTACATTACTTCCTGGACACTCGTGTTCCTAGGGATCGCTGGATTTGTCAACTCTGTTTACAGGGCCAGGCTTGCTTACAGATCTGTTTCCTAGATTTCTTGTTCTGTAGAAGCTGAGAGGATGGGATATCTTTCCAGAACTGCACAGGGGGTCTCTCTCCTTGTAACAAAGTCCGAGAGAGCCGAGAGTCTGGCATGATGGCACGCTGTACTCCCTTCCTCGGCCTGTTCCTGTAATATGTTCGATCTGGTACTTTGTGATTTTCTCAGCAAAGTCAGGGACCTCCCCAAAATATTTCAGTATTTCATCGTTCGGTAATCCAATCCTGTGAAGAAATGTGACGAGAAAGAATCGGCCCGCATGGGATACGTTCGCTCCCTTCTTCATCTGATCTATTATCTCTGCGAGACATGGTGGAAATGACTTTTCATTGAGAGGACCCAGATTTGCCCTCTCCTGTCTGATCTCTCTACCCTTTGCGATTACTTCGCTTACTATAGGACCAAGTATCCTGTCCACATCTGAAGGGAACTCAACCACCTCCATCACTTCCTGCATATATTTTCTGTAGAATGCCTCCCTAATGATTTTAGAAAGGACATGCTTGGATGCGACAACATATCCCTCCTGTAGTTCTTGGTTGCACAGTTTGAGTTCCCTGTCATTGAATACGACCGCATTCTTCAGAAAGGATGGAATGGAAATGAGGTACCTATCGTCTTGCCTGTCTATCTCCACATTCAGCTCATGGGAAACAGACTTCAGGTTCCTTACGTCTGATTCCTTCTCAAGAGTATCATAGAGAGCCTTCCTCTCTCTTATAGCGTATCTTGCAGAGATAAAGTAGTCACGGATGTATGTTAGGATTATTTTTGTAATAATGTAGTTCTTTACACGTTCTTCGCCGCTCGTTGGAAATGCGGCCTCTTCTCCATTCATTATCTTGTAGAGAAGGTCTGCCGACTTTTGCAGGTAATATTCATTCTCTTCAAGAAAAGCCCTGAGAGATATACCTTCCCCAAAGTACTGTATGAGTCCCCTCCTGAGAAATGGATACTTTTCTATGACATCTTCCTTCATACGATTTGTAGTTCTCTTGGGGCTGTCGTGATGATCTGACACCCGTTCTTGGTGACTACGACATCATCTTCTATCCTGACTCCTCCTTTTTTCGGAATGTAAACGCCGGGTTCAACCGTGATCACCATGTTTTCCTTCAGGAAAAAATCCATCTGGGAGCCTAGCGCAGGGTGATCATGTACATTCAGCCCTACACCGTGACCGAGGCTATGAATGAATTTACCTTTAAATTTAGATGAGTCTATTACCTTTCTTGATGCTCCATCCACTATCTTTCCGTTCTCTCCACTCCTTATTGCCTTGAATCCAGCATCCTGTGCTTTGAAAACTATGTCGTACATCTCTTCCATTTCCCTGTCTGGTTTGCCGAAGAAGTATGACCTCGTCATGTCGGAGCAGTATCTCTGAAACTTTGCCCCGAAGTCAACCAACACAACCTCTCCCTTTGTTAGCTTCCTGACCCCTCCAGAGAAGTGAGGTTCTGCTGCGTCTGGGCCAAAAGCAGCAATCGTATCGAAACTCGGAGACGAGGCACCGTTTTTCATCATCTCATAGTTGACTTTTGCGGCCAGTTCATTCTCTGTCATTCCTTCCTTTAGCATCCCTGGTATCTCTTCTCCCACTCTGGAAACGATCCTTGCTGCTTCTTTCAACTTTGATATTTCTCTATCTGACTTGACCTGCCTTAGACTTGATATTGATTCTCCAACATCGACAAATTCCTTATTCGGCAATTTATCCTTGAGAGAAAGGTAGTCTGTGTGAGAGAGACCTGAATAATTTATGCCGACAAAAGTCACGTCCTTAGTCACCTCTTTTAGAATTTCATCTCTGCGTTTCCCGGTTGGAAAAACTTCAACGTCGAGATCCTCGGACCTTGCAGTCTCCTCTTCAAGCTGACTCGTTATAACCTTTAGGTTCTTGCGAGTAAGAAAAACATAAGAACCTTCAAACAGGCCCCGTGTGAGTTGCGTAAAGTAGAAGAAAGATGGATCATTAGATGTTTCTCCTCCATTGTAAATGAGAATTCCTTCGACATTCTGGTTAAGGTCAAACAGCTTCTCTACGTCCATACGTCCTGAGACTTAATTAATTAATCTAATTTTCTCTGAAATTTCTGTTACAGATTTCTCATTCCCTGAAAGTGATTGCGAATATTTCCCCAAGATCTGGAGTCACGATGTGCCCCGCGTTGTACTTTGAAAAGGAGAAGACCTCTTCTTTCCCTTGCTTGTACCATGGGGATTCTCTGACCGTTTCTACAGTTGAAAAGGGATCGTACTTGATCTTTGCGTAGCTCATTCCCTGTGCATCTCTCCCAAGGAACAGAGACTGTTTCTGTACGTATGCCATATGAAGTAGGTAGATGAGATGTTCCCTGAATTCAATTAATTTAGAAAATGAATAGTGCGAGAACCTTCTCATTTCATCGTCACTAAGCACTATTTTTGAGTGCCTCCGTTCCATTCTGTTGAGAATCCCTTGGCTCTGGACGATGTTCTCTGCAAATTCCACTCCCATCGGAAAGAGAAGGATTAGGAAATTGTTATTTGATTCGATCAAGGAGTTCTCATCCTGCCCGGACATTTCTGGCAGGTAAGATAAAAACATCTCCTTGTCAGGAAAGGAGCTGTAAGTCACCGGGTCTTTCATGACTATCTCCTTAGCTCTCCTCCCTATAGGCTGAATCATAAGCATAAATGCCGATATTCTATAATTATTTGCTATTGGCTGGGAATGTCCGAGCGCCTAAGCGCTTCTTTGATATCTTTTTCCTTGTCATTCTCGAAGATCAGCAGCCCAACCCCCTCGAGCTCTCTTTCAAGGAATTGCATTATTGATGAAAAGTCAGTTATCGGACGAATCTCTCCATTGGACAGAACACTGAGAACTTCCTTCTTGAATGGAGACCTGAAATACTGATACGAAACCAGGTCTGCACTTAGACTCCCCACCAGATCTCCAAACTCTCCTTCGTCAAGTTTCACTATGACCCCCTTTGGAATTCTCCTGTGTTTTATCGCCTCGTAGGTCTGGAAACTCTTATTTTTAAGCTCTGCTATGAAATCACAATCATTCCACTCAACAAACTCTCCAAATTCTGGGTTCACTTCTTCAAGCGCATCGTTTGCAAGGGAAGATGCAATCAGAGCCGTTTTGTGTCTATATACCGTTCTGTACATCAGCATTCTTGCAACCATCAGGCCCTCAACCGATGGGAGACCCTTTTCTTCGACACAGAATTCTCCGTTGAAAATGGAGAGAACTCTGAGTATTCTCGGTATGTCGACCGCACCGAGTGCAACGCCAGTGTAATGCGAATCTCTTGCAAGGTAGTCTATCTGATCTACATCCCCGTTACCTGAAATTAACCTACTGAGCACTCCGCTCTCGCCTTTCAGAATTCTGACAACCGCCTTCTTGTGACTCCCGAGAATGTCGCTCAGCTCATTTTCTGGAGTCTTTCCCTCAATTATATCAACGGTCACGTCCAGATGATCCTTGTTATACATCCTAATCATTGAGTCCTCTAGGGAATGCGAGAAAGGAGAATGACCAACGTCATGAAGCAACCCGGCCAATGAGACTTCCAAAACATCATTACTGTCCAAGCCAAGTCTGGTTGATGCTTCTCTTGCGAGATAGTATGTACCAAGAGAGTGTTCAAATCTGGAATGGGTTGCGCCTGGAAAGACTAAGTAGGTAAAACCCAGCTGCTTGACCATATTGAGCCTCTGAAACTCCTTTGTCTCAATTATCTTGGAAAAGATTTCATCGAGCTCAATCGAGCCGTAAATTGTGTCATGGATGGTTTTCTTATCGTTCAACACCTGACAATTTTCAATGAATATATAACACTTGAGTAATATTTTGAATACACCGTAGAGCTTCAGTGGCGAACTAAATTGGTTCGCTCAAGAAGAACTTATCTCGATGGGTAATTTCTTTGACAACTTTGGAAACCAACTGTAGAATGCCGGGCCACCGACATCCAAGGGCGATTGAAAGACATGAGCTCCCTCTCAATTCTCCGCTCCGTGCCCCCACCGGCATCCGCGGTCCACGTAACCGTTGCTCCCTTCCGGTCCTGGCGGATTCCCGTGATAACGCATACCGCTCTCCCCTCCGGGTGAGATGTATACAACCTGGATCTGATGGGACAGAGTTTCTCCGAATTTCAAGGGTTCACATCCTCAAGGTTGCCTTCTATATCGGCTGTCGCCCCCGCGTATAGACGGTTTCGAGTAACAGGAGACGCCTACCCTCCCGGCCAGCCCGGCGTACTGTCAATCAATCTCCTGATTAAAATGTTTGTCTGAAAAAGGAAAATTCTGAAAGACTATTCTCTCCATCTTATAAACTTCCTCCCCAGGAGCGTGAGAATCACGGTTTCTAACAGAAGAATTAAGAGCATAGAGTAGAGAAGTGGTTCTTTTCCTACGATACCTTGTACAAGCACAGCAGCAGGCGTAACAGGGGAAATCGAAAGGACATAGATCAGATTCATAGGAAGATCCGTGTAAGGATAAAAAGTAGGAGGAAGGACAGTCATTATTATAGAGAGTATCGCAGTTATTCCCCAAACATTCCTGATGTGCTTCAGCAACCCGGCGATTATAAAGGCGAGGTTAGAAACAGTAAGGGTCAGGAGGACAAGTACACCTATGATCGGGAGCGCTGAACCAAGAGAGAAGACTTTTAAGTATGCTCCCAAGACACCATACAAGACTATTCCTGGCAAAGAAAAAACGAGATAGCTGAGGGAAAGGGCAAACATGTAGTCTTGAGAAGTGATATTGGTTGCAACATATAAGTCCTGAATTCTGATCTGAATTCTGAAGAATGCAGCGTCTGCTGCACCATTTATACTGTTGGCTGCGACTATCGCTATCGGTCCACCCGCAATAGCAAAGGAAATTGCCAACAGAGAGCCGTGGGCGAATATTGTGACTATGAACAGAAGCGCGAGCGGAAGCGAAAGAGAAGCAACTAGATATGACGGACCTCTGAGGATTACGAAGAATCCATAGTACCAAGCAAAATACAAGATGAATTTAGGATTCAAGCATTACCCCCTTTGACAGAAAGATGTCATCAAGATTGATCCTTTTGATGTCATACCCTTTCTTAATGAATTCATCAACCCTGTCTTTCTCAATGTACTTGATTGCTACGTTTGCGATTTTTATGTCAAATTCATCTCCGTCCAGTTTTTCCGCTCTCATCTTTCCGTCAAATGTAGAGAGTAAACTGCCGACTGGTCCATGAGTTATTATGTTCCCCTGATCTATTACCATTACTTCATTCGATAGCTCTTGTGCCTCCTCCATGTAATGGGTTGTGAGGATTATTTTCGAAGTGAGTCTCTTGATTGACGACCATACTTCAATTCTGGAGAGGGGATCAAGACCGGTGGTTGGCTCGTCTAGGAATATTACTGGTGATTTTGCTGCTAGTGCCATTGCCACAAATACCTTCCTCTTCATTCCCCCTGACAGAGTATCAGATGGTGCATTTCTGAAATCATATAGCTCGAGCTGGTCCAGTGCATCTTTCGACTCTTCTCTTGCCTGTTGTGCGGAAAACCCCCTCGCCATCAGATAGAGTTGCATCTGTTCTAGGGGTGAGAGGATGCCTATAAGCTGCGACTCCTGAGGGATGCTGCTTATTATGTTTCTCACCCTTTTTGTTTCTCTTAAGATATCCAGACCCTCAATAGTTGCAGTTCCAGAGGTAGGAAACAACTGAGTGGAGAGGATCCTGATGAGTGTTGTTTTACCTGCACCGTTTCTGCCTATTAGGGTTGTCACTCTCTCCTTAAGCGAAGCGTTTATGCCATTAAGTGCATAGATACGCCTATCGTATTTCTTGGTAATCCCCTGGATCTCAATCATCTAGGTTCTCAGTTTGACCGAAAATTCTTCCTTGAAAATTCCTAGGCTAAGGGTCGTACCGACCGCCCTGATTCCCTTTATTGCTCCCACTTTTTCGACTTCGAAGTCCTTGAGCTCATTGCTGTCTCTCACCTTTATCTTGAGGAGGATATCGCTGTCCCCCGAGGTGTGATGGACGTCAAGCACTTCATCAAACCTTGATAGCTCCTTGGCTATCCTGTCCAGTTCCTTGATGTCACTGATTGAGACTGTCACGAATGCCGTTAGCTTGTAATCAAGTTTGTCATGATCGATAAGTGGGACCATTTTCTTGATAATATCTCGGTCCTTCATTCTCTTGACCCTCTGAAAAACTGTGGTAGGAGGGGACTTTACCTTCTTGGAGATCTCGTTGTATCCAATAGTTGCATCGTCTCGTAGAACATTGAGTATCCTTATGTCAAGAGAATCATATTCGCCTTTCATTATAGGAAATTTTTTAGGGGTATTTAGTAATTTTGTGTGAAACTTCAATCGAACATTTATTAGTCTGGTATTCAATGAGGCTTGAATATCATGGCCGAGTTATCCGCCTCTATACTTGCTGCTGATCTACTGAATCTTGAAAGAGACATAGGAACGGCAGTTCGATCTGGAATAAACTGGATTCACCTAGACGTAATGGATGGCCATTTTGTGCCTAATTTGACTATGGGAATACCATTCGGGGATTCGATCAAAAAGAAGTTCAAAGTAAATGTGGAGAGTCACATGATGGTTGATAACCCAGATATGTATTTGGACAGGTACTGTTCATTCTCCAAGTTGGTAACGATTCACTACGAGGCTCCAGTCCAAACAGTCAGAGTGTTGAATGAGATAGAGAGCAGAGGATCCATGCCTGGATTATCGATAAACCCGGATACTCCCGTTTCTACCATCGAGTCATTGTTACCGTCAGTAAGATATGTTCTAGTCATGACTGTCGTGCCGGGATTTTCTGGACAAAGCTTGATCGAAGAAGCTGCCCAAAAGATCCCACTCCTCGCAGAGTACCGAAAGAGGAAGAATCTTGACTTTCTTATCGGGGTTGACGGTGGAATAAAGAAAGACAACATTTCTAGGATAGCGGCGCTTGGTCCTGATATTATTGTCAGTGCATCTGCAATCTTCTCAGGAAACATTGAGGAAAACGTTAAATCCCTAAAAAGTTGTATGAAGGAGAACGGAAATGGACAATGATATTGTTGAGAAAGCAAGGGAACTTGAAGACAACGGAGACCTCAAAGAGTGCATTAAATACATAGATGAGAACATAAATTCTATTCAGGATGCATTGTCCAAGACTGACGTCCTCAGAATAAAGGCTGAGTGCTTTCTCTACCAGGAAACCCCAAATTCTGAAATGGCAAGGC
Organism: Thermoplasmata archaeon; assembly: GCA_021827945.1. Classification (GTDB taxonomy): domain Archaea; phylum Thermoplasmatota; class Thermoplasmata; order Thermoplasmatales. The sequence goes on along the minus strand of JAKATW010000113.1, from coordinate 3,808 downwards.
AATTTGCAGAGGAAGCTCTGAAGATATCCACTGAAAAGGGTGATCAGACGAAAGTTGCAGAGACGAACCTTCTCCTATCTCAGATACTCGTCCTTGATGATACAAAGAAGGCCATAGAATACGGAAGAACTGCCCTTGCTCTTTATCAGAAGATCGACGACAAAGGTGAATATATCTACTCCATGATTTCTTTGGCAACAATCCTAGAGGATTTCAAAGAGGCATCATCCTTGTTCGAGAAGGCGATGCACGAGGCAGAGAGCTCAAACAACCTGGACATGCTGGCCCAAGCTGCTGTGAATTATGCGTACCTACTTGTCGAGGAAAAGGGGGGAGAGGCACCCCTTAATACACTTGACAAAGTTATAAAGAGAATTCTGGGAGAGGCTGCCAAGCTGAAGAGAAAGGAGGAAAGAATTCGTGCAGTTTCCAACTATTCTGAGATTTTCGATGCTGCATCTGATATAGCAATGGAACTGGATCAGTACGATCTGGCTACAAAGTACGCATCGTATCTTAACAAGGATCCGCAAGAGTTTGTAAAATAATCACGCGGATAAGAGGAATCTTTCCACATCCACACCATTGAGTCTCGCTACTACTAGTGCCGCGACCTTGGGGCTCAGGAATGGATTCTTTTCCCTCATCTTATTGATCTCAGAAATTATATCTCTCTTGCTCAAACTTGTCTTTTCGGTAATCAAAGATATTACTGTCTCGGTGACATCTGTTCCGTCCTTTTCATTCATTATCGCGTCAAAATCAGGCTTATAATCCAGGCTCAGTTCGATTCCGTTGATTGAACAGGTTATTGAGTACATACTGTCTGATTGCTTCAGGCATCTCGCCTCAACCGCGATTCTCAAGAATTCCTTCACCTGGTCTGGGGTGAGGTATCTCGTCTTTATCGAGAGTATGGTTAGTATTTCGGTTTCTGAAAATTCGTACTTGCCAGTAGTCTTCTTAAGGTAGAGCAGAAGCTTCCTTATCTCTTCGACCATTGAAACCTCCGATCGGAGTGATTATATTGCATCTGTCACAGTTTAGCTTGCTTGTATACTCAACAGCACTATCGTCGAACAGGATTGAGTCGGAATAGACCTTGCTTCCCCCATTTGCGAGAAAGTAATTAACTACTTCGTTGTTATTTTTGACATAGAGTATGAGGGAATCCGTGTAAAAGAGAGCCTTCCTTAGCTTCTCTCTTTCCATTGCCTCAGAAACTGTGACCATCGTCGCTCCTCCCGTTATCGAGTCTGCGATGTCATCGACTTGAGAAATCTCCGCATCAAGGTAAAGTTCGTAGACCCCAGAAAGATCGTCATATTTCTTGAAATTCAACTCCCTTCCATTCTTGTAGTCTTCATCTACCAGCCAGAGTGGACCAGATTCATATTTTTCAAGAGCCTCAGCTTCCAGTATCTTCTTCCTTCTAAGCGTAACTGAGGGGATTATCATACCTACTCTCTGGAAGTGTTAGACATGATGAGATTAAAAATATTGTCCTGAACGAGAGCAATCGATCCAGTCTGGTTGAAGGATAATATAACGTCATTTTCACGCTCAGTAATCTGTATGCCTGAAGATGCCACTAGCTCCGTGTGATAAGACACCATCGCTGACGAGTTTCCATTATCGGTCCATTCTATCAGCGAGTTTGGATATTTCACAAGGAACCCTCTTCCAACGTCCTGACCTCCGACTTCCACCGTCAGATCTATGTTCGCTAGTGTTCCTGTGGTATTTGAAAGGGGAATGTACGTCTGAACCCAAGCATGCTCTCCCATGCTAGCCAGCCCATTATTTTCCTGGACCAGGATGCCATACTGTGTCCAGGAAGGGATCCCGATACTTCTGCTCATTGACTCAAACAAATACGAGAGTTCTTCACAATCCCCTTCCTTCAGCATGTACACTTGCTGGGCGGACAAGGGGACATTTCCTAAGTTGTATGTGATATTGTAGCGGTAGTTCTGGACAATGTAATCGTATATTGATCTGAGCTTTTCTACGACCGTGGTGTCGTTAGACGTCAGGTTCTGGGTTAGACTCTTAAAGAAGGGCGGATTGATTACTTCGAGATTTGAGTTCGACGAATTAAAGTATTCAGAATGGTCGTATTGTAATTTGAGCGATGAAGGTATCTCTGAAGGTACGGCTGCTGAGTTTTCCAAATTCTGCCAGCTAGCCCCGTGAGAATTCACGTTGTAGTTGACGTTTATGTAAGAATTTCCCGGATTGACCAGGAATGCCCAGTAAACTCTGTTCTCGGAATATTTTGATGACATGTTGACGTTGGACGAGTATGATGCGGTGACTGTGCACTGTTGAAGGGAGTTTGTGATAGTCGGAGTAAGGTAGAATGTGAATGATTGACTGGAAGTGAAAGTGAAGTTCCTGGAGAAATTTGTTATGATATCGGACGGAATCTGATATGTGGTAGTGGAATTGACACCGCTGAAAAGGTTCGTTTCCTCGACAGCATAATAAACAGCGGTAAAAGAGATGACGAGCACAATTACCACTACTATACCTTTAATTGCTGCTCCCATTTAGTTTGACCTGAGTCTCACATGGAAAAATCTGATATATATCAATATTGCCAGGGCCAATTCAGGCAGAATCGTTAACAGAGCGTAGCTACCACGGAGATACTCAATGAATATCGATGATGAAAATAGCATCTGAACCAGGAATGCAAAGTTGTAATAAAGAAGGACTCTCTTTTTAGATGCTCCCATTGAGAGAAGTGCGCTGGATATAACATTGGTTAGAAATGCAAAGAGAGTGACTAAGGCGACAAATACATAGTTCAACAGTGAAGGGGTGGTCACAATAGCTACCGCGAACGCTACCGGAAATGAGAATGCCCCTCCAAGCGATGTGGATAATTGGAGTAGATCTTTTCTTGATCTGTACTTCCCCGATATAATTGAGAGCTGCTCCCCTGCTGACAAAAGAGGTAGGAAGAGCATGACAGAAAATAGCATGAGATCAATGTACTGGTCGAGTGTAAAGAACGAGTAGAGGAACATTACCACATAAACTATTCCAAGGAGCAGTCCAAACAACAGGAAACGGGCGAAAAGTGACTCATCTACCAACTTGTCTACCCTGTTCCAGTTCAGGTAGAACAATGGGGTGAAAATGGACAAGGGAATCAGTATCGCAGGATAGAAATTCATTCTCCGAGGTGATAAAATAAATAGTAATTATAATTTCTGACATAGTGAAAATGGCCATTGCCGTCAGAAAGGACCTCGACATGGGAAAGGGGAAGATTGCAGCTCAGGTAGCCCACGCCGCCGTAGAGTGTGCTATGAACAATTCTGAGAAGAGAGATGCATGGATCTCCGAGGGACAGAAAAAAATAGTAGTATGGGTGAAGGATGAGAAAGAACTTCAGGAGTTAATACGTAAGGCACGATCGACTGGAATAAGCTGCTGCCCTATAAGGGATGCAGGACTCACACAACTGGAGCCAAATACCTTGACTTGTTCTGGGTTCGGACCCGATGATGATTCAGTCATAGACTCAATAACTGGCGGATTCAAGCTGGTCTGATTCCAATAGAATATGGTTAACTTTATATCGACTTTTAGACTTAGTAAATGTGGCAGATCAACCGGGCGGTACAAGTTTAAACCAGCCATTATTTGATGCTCCTGAGAAGTCAACAATAAAGGACATGCTGACAATTGCATGGGTCCTAGCACTCATTGTTGGCATTGTCCTTCTCTTGACGGGAATCATATCGTTCGGCATAACTGCTATTTTTGGCATAATAGATATCGTAGTCAGATCGGA
>JAKATW010000074.1 GCA_021827945.1 Thermoplasmata archaeon | reverse complement strand
CCGATCTGGTGACCAACCACTCTGCTTCCTCCATGTACCGTAAGTAAGTTCAGTGCAAATTTTACTAACTTCCTTAGATTCATCGAAATTTTTCTCAACCATAAAATCAATAATTAGACGAAGTATTTCAATTCTTTCCGATCTACGAAAATAATTGTTAAAAACCAAGCAGACAGAGACGCTTGGACCTGGAGTACAAATGAAACCGATATATGATTTCCGTTCTTTGGTTGTGATTTCTTGGTGTTATATTTTGAGATCTGGTCATTATTTTAGGCTTGCGACAAATAGCGCAATACTTAGTCATCTGGCCCTTGGTAACCTACGTGATTTATTTTCCCAATTTAACTATAGAATCCGTAGTTTATTCCTTTTCGTCTTCGAATAGTCTATTCTGCCGGTGTAAACGAAAGTGCTTCCGTTCGCAGCTCAGTTGTCTCTGTTGTACTCCTTGATTGACTCCCTCAGTGACGTTAGGAAAGCATCTATGTCTGCTTCTGTATGGACCATAGAGAGGGGCATTCTTTCCGCCCCGTCAGGATGATAGTATATCCCTCTCTGCAGCATCTTCTTCTGAACTCCCTTGTACTTGTTCCAGTCCATGATGATGCTTTCCCTGTAGTTTGTGATCTGTTTCTGTTCTGTGAAAACGAATGTAATCAGACCTGTCTCATAGTTTACGAAGATGGACTCGTCGAGGTCATCCGCAACCTCCTCAATTCCCCTTGCCATCTTTCTGGTCAGTCTGCCGAGGGTACTGTACCCCTCAAACTCATTTGTCTCGAGTATTTTCAGATTGGTGATGGAAGCGGTCAAAGATATTGGCACTCCAAAGTAAGTTCCACCATATCCTACGCCATTTCCAATAAGGTCCATGTACTCCTTTTTTCCGGCTATGGCAGATATCGGGTACCCATTACTGAGTGCCTTTGCCCAAGAGGATAGGTCTGGTGTGACTCCGTAGAGCTTTTGAGCTCCTCCCTCGCTCACCCTAAATCCTGTGATAACTTCATCAAAAATGAGAAGGATGTTATATTCGTCGGCCAGCTCTCTCACCCCCTTCAGGTAACCAGGCTCCGGTGAGACCAGTGTGGAGTTGGCCATTATAGGCTCCATTATTATCGCTGCGATCTCGTTTCCCCTTATCCTCAGAATCTTTGAGAGGCCTTCGAGATCATTCCAGTTCGAAACAACCACGGTATCCATCACTCCCTGCGGGATACCAGCTGAATAGGGCAGGGATTTGGGGAACCATTTGAGTCCTGCGACTGGAGGCGGCGCCTCTACTGATACAGCTCCATAGTCGTGCAGTCCATGATAATGCCCCTCGAATTTCAGAATCATATCCTTACCAGTGGCTGCTCTGGCAATCCTCAGTGCATTGAATGTGGCATCGGTACCACTTAGCGCGAAAGTGACCATGTCTTGTGTTTTTACAAACTTCTTGAATTTTCTTGCCAGCTTATATTCGAGTTCGTTGGGAGTTCCGTACAGGTCGCCGTTCTTTATGTACTTCCTTACAGCAGCTGTAATCTTTTCATTAGCATGACCATTTATCAGGGGACCAAATGCCATTAAGAAGTCGATATATTCGTTTCCGTCAACATCCCACATTCTGCTTCCCTTTGCCCTGTTCATGAAAATAGGATAATTGTCCCAGGAACTCGTTCGCATGAGAGAACTTGCTCCAGATGGAATCAATCTTTTTGTTTTCTTAAAGAGATTTAGAGATCTCTTGGTATCAAAATTCTTGACCCTCTCTGAAACGCTTATAATATCTTTATGAGTTTCATCCTCAGATTGCATAATTTCACAACCGTATACGGTTTGATATTCTTGTAGGGTATATTATTTTTTCTCAGAGGCGTTTTTGTTTAAAATTTTTCAAAATATAATTAATTTCTTTACAATTTTTTTACAACAAAGGAAAACGTTTATATTTATCTATATTAATATAGCCATGTGAAGGCTATAGTACTAGGCGGAATGGGTTTGACGGGCAGATGTGCGGTATTTGATTTAATAAATAATATTAAAATAGAAGAAATAATAGTCGGAGACCAGGTGAAAAATCTAGAATTCGGCGATCCTAGAGTGAAATTTGTCAAGCTGGATGTCAACGACCGGGAAACTCTGGTAAAAACGCTTCGTGGTGCAGATGTAGTCATTAATGCGGTCCAATATTACCATAACATAAAGGTCATGAAGGCGGCGCTCGAGGCGAAGACCAACTACCTTGATTTCGGAGGATTGTTCAGAATAACTCTGGAACAGCTCGCTCTTGACCAGGAATTCAAAGATGCAGGATTGCTTGCAATTGTGGGTATGGGTGCACAACCCGGGATCACCAACATAATGGCAAGTTACGCAGTTAGCAAGCTAGACAAGGTCGATGAGATCGTTATTAGGGATGGCTGGATCGACAAGACCAACTATCCGAAGCTATTCTTTACATGGTCTCCCGCAACACTCTTCGATGAGCTTACATTAAAGGCAGTCCATTTCGACGGAAATATAGTAGAATCTGATGCGTTCAGCAACAAGGAGGAGTATGATTTCGGTTGGGAGATAGGGAAGGCAAAGATATTCAGGGCGATTCACTCTGAGATTGCAACGCTTCCTGCAAGTTTTGCCGAGAAAGGAATCAAGTACGTGGAATGGAAGGAGGGGAGTGCTGATATTGAGAAACTAAAGTTCCTGACGGATATCGGTTTCGGAAGGACAGACAAGGTCAAGGCTGGCGGTTCAGAACTGGTCCCAAGGGAGTTCCTGTTCGATTATCTGAAGTCCCAGGGGATGTTCAGCCCCCCCGAAAACATCCAGGTTATGGACTATGAAATGACCATTGTAACTGCCAAAGGAACTGACGAGGGAAGACCCAAGAGAGTCGAAATGAAGGTGTACTTCAAGTATGACGAGAAATGGAAGGTCTCGGCATCTCAGAAGGAGGTAGGAGTGCCCGGTTCCATCGCTGCCCAGATGATCATGGGCGGAGTCATTAAGGGCAAGGGGGTCAAGCCTCCAGAGCAGATTGTGCCCGTAAAGCCGTTCTTTGCGGAACTCGGGAAGAGGGACATAAGGATAAGAACTGAGGAGAGCTTCGATTCCAACTGAGATAGTTTATATGACTGTCTCTATTTCTCATCGAGGCAACTTGAGTCCTAACCTTCTGGAAGTGAATGGTCTTTCCGTGAACTTCGAGACAATAGACAGGAGCGTTGAAGTCCTCAAAGAAGTTTCAATCAGAGTAGGGAAAGAAGAAGTTGTTGGCGTAGTTGGCGAGAGTGGATCTGGAAAGTCAACGCTTGCACAGGCCATCATCGGAGTGCTTGATGTTCCTCCTGCAAGAATTACCAGTGGCACCATACAATTCGAAGGGAAGGAGATTTTTCCTCACTTAGAGAGCAAGGTCAATTTCAGAGGGAAGGGAATAAACATGATTTTCCAGGAGCCACTAACTTCACTGAACCCGGTCTATTCAGTGCACGACCAGATGGAGGAAGCGGTAAACATTGGGGGCCTGGCTGCTGAAAAGAGGGAGATTGAGACAACGATCAGAAAGTCTCTGAGTGAGGTCATGATAAGAGATGTCGAAGCAGTTCTCAGCGTTTATCCACATCAGCTCTCGGGAGGAATGAGGCAGAGGGTCTCAATTGCAATGGTCCTCGTTCAAAAGCCGAACCTCTTGATACTTGATGAGCCGACAACCGGGTTGGACCTGATAGTCCAAAGGAAAATCATAAGCCTGATTATGAGTCTAAAACAGGAGGTCCTTTCCAGTATTCTTTTGATAACTCACGACCTTGCGGTAGCTGCAAACATGTGCGATAGAATTTACGTTATGTATGCGGGAAAAGTAGTTGAGAGCGGTAATATGAATGATGTATTG
>JAKATW010000140.1 GCA_021827945.1 Thermoplasmata archaeon | reverse complement strand
GACATCAGGATACTGATCATGAAAATACCCGCCAGCCCGGAAGCCCACCACACAGCATTTACGGGTTGACCATAGATAAACCTTTTCAATTTTGCAGCAGATTCAATACACTATCTTCTCAATAGAAGAAGGGCCGTATTAAATGCCACTTAATCACTATATTTGGAAACATAAGAGTGTGGAGTAAGTGTAATTTGTTTTCCAATTATATCAACTGGTTTTCCAATTTCCTTAATCTTTGGATCGTGTCCGATATCTCGCACTAAATAAATCCAATATTGTTCGCCGAGTAACCTTGCATCTTTCGATCCAAGGTTTTCTTGTAAAAATCAATCAATAAATCAAGATTCTGAACTAAAATGGAGAGATCCTTATCATCAATTAATGGCCCAGAGAACGCTTGATGTATCATTTTGTTTCTGAAATTTGTTTGATTCTTATCCAAAATGGCCCCCAGACCCTTTATCATTTGTGAAAACTTCAGCGCCTCATCATCTTTAATGTCTTTTCTGATTTTTTTATTGATTTCTAACAACAACTCCTTGGAACTGAAATATCTCTCCTTTGAACTATTAGGAACTTTTTTAGTCAATTTTATTTCCATTACCCTGGCCCATTCCGTGATTATACTGTCATAGAGGCTAACGATTAACATTGCAATTGGCGTTTGAAAATCATTCCCTAGAAACTTTCCAACTCGCAGTGCAACATTTTCCAGTAAGCCAAGAATTTTTAGATAGCCTTCTAGCTCGTTATTCATAAATGTTTCCGACAGACTGCTGGCGTATCTCTTCTCAAACGGTCCTGGGGTTTTTCCGTACCTCGATTCCACAATCTTCTCTTTCACAGCTTCACCAATAGCCTGCCTACAATTTACGTCCCTTAGTATTTTCTTCAAGACTTCTGAGATCTCTATGTTGTAAACTTCCATAACGCTTGTTTTCCTTTCCTTCAGGTTATCATCCCACCGCATGCTCCTTCTTCCACTTCTCAATAGCCTTCCTGACAGCGTCCTTGACGTATTCCTCAACCCAGGAATGCGACTTGTCTTTCCTGATGACTTTGTCTATCTCATCTACAAGCCCTTCTGGTATGGTTACCCTGGGCTCCTCAAGATGCATCAGGTTCCCGCCATGTATTCAATTTCATTCTCAATGTAATCCCTGATCTCTTGCTGTTTTCCATAGAATGCCGATATTTGCTTGTCGGAGGCATCCATTATCTTCTTCATAGTTGATTTAGAGAGTTCATCCACGTATTCATGGATTACCAACGATCGAAAATTCTCTTTCCAATCCTTGTGAGTAAGTATCGAAACTACGACGTTAAGGGCCCTCACATCACTCCAAGCTGCATACACATAGATAGGTACTTTCGCCAAGTCGAGCCTAACATCCACTGCATAAGTCCCTTCCCGATCGAATTCTGGATTCGACCACCTATCGCGTGCCTTCACTCCATAGGTATCTTTCAGGAATCTGATCAAGTCGTCCAGGAAGGACCTTCTTACTCTTTCTCTGCTCAGGTAATCGATGTCAGTGATCTTGGTAATGGCTTGAACGTAAGCTAGAAAATAGTTTCCTATTGATTCTATGTTGGTCGGGAGTTTCATTATGAGCTTTCCGTCGAAATATTTCACCTGGTATGCTTTCAATATGCCATTAAATAGTTGCGCTCTTTCTCCTTCTTCTCGGGTAAGCTGAGAAATATCCATCCAATAGGAAAGATGCATTATAGTATGCCCATTATCTGTGAGATAAAACCCACTATCATCCATTTTGAGATAAATCACGTATCCATCCCCGTCGTCGAAGAAAAAAGGTGTTGTTATCTGATACGCATCCACGCCCTTGGAAATAATCTCTATGCCATCGCAAATTGATTTCCTGAGGTGTTTGGACAGCACATCAAGGTTTAAATTCATCAAGTTGCCTCACGCCGTGATTTCTTTCTCCAATATGAGCAATTTCACACAAATATCTAAAGGCTCCCACAATTTCGTTATATCTGTCTGTCCGTTCAGCGTAATTTTCCGCCTTCAACGGGTCGGCTTCCCAGTATCTTTGAGTCGCTCTATGGATATGAAAATCTTGCACCAATCTGCTGTGCTCCAAAGTGTTTGAGTGGGAATGGCTGTTTCCATTACATCTTATTAGGTTTACATCCACATTCGTGTCAGGGAACCTGTATGCCAGCCCAACTGTGAAATCGAGCTGATCCTCTTGATTCTGCCTCCAGAATACTTTCAGCAGTGAAATGGATTGGTCACTGTTCAGGGGAAGTTCCCTCTTCTTATGGCCGTCTTGTGTGTGCCACCTTGCTCTCTGAAGATCGTCCGAGTAATAATACTTAGGACGCTTTATAATATCATCAATTTCCAAGTCTGTCAGGAAGAAGTTCACTTCCCACCCCTCACCCTGGCGAACATGTCCTGCACCTGCTCACGCATAGTTGTTTCAAGTCCCTCTCCTGGAATAGCTCCGTAGCATACCTACGCTGAGAATTGTTCCACACTTTCCACAGTAGTAGATAGCTGCCCCTCTCAGAAATCCAAAGTTTTCCCACCGAATGTCCTGCTTCAAATCCAGTTCAGCCTCACATTTCGGGCATTTAGGTCTTACAGTCAATTCATTTCCTCCTTCTTCTCTTGCTTCAGATCATGCGTTTGATTACTGAGTTTCTTCAGATCGCCTATTTTCGCCTTTATCTCTTTGTAAAGTTTAGAGACACTCACTTGCTCACCTTTTCGTACTTCACTGATCGGCATTGCTCTTTCGCTCCATCTTACATACGCAATCACCATGGCAATTTTTATCAATTAAAAAATCTGGGCACGAAGGCAAAACTTTACGCAATTCGTCACCCTGCGGAAGTCTCACCATCTCATCAATTAACCTTACCAGTACCTTTTTTATGTCTAACAGATCGTTGAAGCTCAATTCCCATAAAATACCAGCTTGCGGATTCTTAAAGAAATGAAAAATATAACCAACATCAGCGCCCATTGTTGCACAAATCGCACCTATTTGCGCCTTATGATACTTGTTAGGACGCCGAGCCCTTTCATCAGAAACCCGTACAAGCAACGGTACCTTTTTGTTATTCCTTCTTCGGCTGTTATATAGGAGTGCAGAACTGGAAAATCCGGGGAGATTTTCAATCCTGCGTTCAACGACGATCCCCTCATCCAGAAGTTTCTTCTCAATCTCTTTACGTAACCAGTAGTTTTCCAAAGACTGACCGTCATCCTTTCCAATGTACTCCAAAGGATTCAGCTCATCGAGTACCCACCGCCTGGGTTGAAAAAGGTCCCAGAAGTCGGTCACACTAATATTTTCTCTCAATGAGTTGATGATGCTCCCGCTCCATGAATCCTGGGTCTCTCCAATGTAAACGTTGTTTCTGAGAACAGTGGTATCTATTTTTTCCTTGCTGTTGCAGTCGCAAATCTCTCCTTCCTTAAACTTACACAATTGATCGAAGTACCTGCAGCGACCGAGGGAAGAAGGATCTGATTTTTCAATTGCCTCACGAAGCAACTCCCGTCTCTGGATAAAATAAGAGACGATAGGGCCCTCTTGCATTATCTTCACCTTAAAAGATCTCGCCTTTGCGTTGGGGTGCTTACCAACCAAGTATAGGAGCCGATGATCTTTCTTCTCCCTTTTGGAGAACAGGGCGTACAGTAATAACTGTTCCAAATCTTGTGGTTTTGTGGAAAAAAGCGAGCTCACATCGGGAACATCCTGTTCCGATGTCTTGAGCTCAATCAAAGCATCTCCCATTCTGAAATCTATTCTCCCTATGACATCGGGCATTCCAACATAGCCTCCGTCAACTCTTCCCTGCTCATTTACGAATCTGTTGTCTTGTGACAGGACTCTCGCAACTTTC
>JAKATW010000112.1 GCA_021827945.1 Thermoplasmata archaeon | reverse complement strand
TTTATCTGTTGTATGAAGTCACTGCTCAAATTCAAACCGAGCAAGGACTGGGCTTCTGAGATGAAAGAAGAAAGATTCAGAGGGGAAAATAACGATCCTTCAGGTAGAAACGTAATGAGGGGAGCCCCGTTTGTCGCTGACTTGCTTTCCTCTACATTCCATGTTATGTTTTTCTGCGTACCGTTTGCCACTATTTTAGAAGTGAAATGACCCAGCTCCAGGTGGTTCACATAGTATGGTGCGTAGTACACATAGATCATAATCTCTACAAGTGGAGAGAAGGTTGTTGGCGAAGGTTGAATCATGATGTCGTATGACAGGTCGACTGGCAGGTTTCTTGAAGTATTGACAAGGTTGTATGATACAGTAGAAGATATGTTCTCCTTGATTGCATCAGATACCGTAATGGGAAGCCAATAACAGAAACGTGCTGATGGATACCCTATTATAGTCAATTATCTATATCCCTAACTATACCTCCCAAAAAGAGAGTCTAGAATTTTGCTTTCAGCGTTCCGTATGTGATAAAGGATTGTTGGCTTAGACAATCCTAGGTACCTTGACAAATATTTAAGGTTATTGAGCCTGGGCCACTGGTAAAGTCCGAAATCGTACGCTCCTTTGATAGAATTTATCTCGGATTCCGTGAGGTTCATTGTTAGGAGAAAATAAGTGGGTCTCCACATTTCTTTCAGTATATCGCTCTCGTCTATGGACTTGGTATACTTGTCCTTTACGTAATTTCCAGAAGAAATCATCTCAATGGATGCATCTGCCTCCTTTTTAGAGACGAGAATGAATGAAAACAATTCCATACCTTCAGAAGCTATAATAGGAAAAAGAGGGATACTTCCGTTTTTCCCAATGACAGCCATAACGCCATGCCCGTTTTTCAAGCCTACGAGAAAAAGTCCTTCCTTACCTGCAAGGCGTCTTTTGAGGAGGTATAGGCAATCACGTAATTCTTCCTCCAGTTTTGGGGATGCACTTGGAGAGAGACAATTGGAAGTCCCAGATTGGTAGAAGCACTTGAAAGACCGCAGTCGCTTTCTATTCGAACCACGGATAGGTACATTTCGGTAGTACAACTATAACCTTTATAAAAGACTATTCCAGTCGCCCATCTTAGCTATCAATAGGCATTTCGGCGTCCCCTCCTAGTAGTGCCAAACACTAGGAAATTGGGGTTAGAATAGATAACAAACTGGAATCCATTCTGCTGGTATTAAAACAGACTCGAATGATTGGAACAACTTGTTCATTCGGGATCATAAATTCTTAAGGAAAGGATAGTATCCGGGACATAATTGAAATTAATTCATCATTTGTTGTGAAATACCAAAGACCAATTATGAAATTAAGGGGGTTTGATGCAGACAGCAGACGGGGAATTCTAATGCGTTAGAGATTTTATTTAAGAATGAGATAGCAATATTCATTCATGATAACCGATGATACTCTGAGGGAGGGTCTTCAGGCCTCAGGATTATCCTTTAAACGGAATGAGAAACTAGAAATGGCAAAACTTCTTTCAGAGTCAGGCATTGATTCGGCCCTAATATCATATCCCTCTGCGCACATATCTGAGGTTGAGATAACAAGAAAAATAGTGGATCTACGATTCTTCAAGGAAACATATGCCTTGGGAAGAACATTGATCTCAGACATAGACAAGATAGCAGACACAGGAGCAAACATATCCTTGCACCTTCCCTTTAGGATTGACGATTTGACACTAATACTGGACTCCATAAGATACGCATCAAAGAAAGGTAAAAAGCTTGAGGTTGCAGTGGTAGATGTGATGAAATATGAGGAGGAAAAGTTAATAAAATTGTGCGAAGGAATCGTTTCTGCCGGGGCGGACGCTCTGCAGCTGCCAGATACTACAGGAACAGCAATTCCCGAAAAGTACGGAAATATAGTTTCCTCTGTCAGGAAGAAATTAAAGGATGTCGAGTTAGAGATACACTGCCACAACGACAGTGGGATGTCACTTGCCAACTCGATAGCTGGACTAGAGGCAGGAGCGGACAGAGTTGACACTACAGTCTATGGAATTGGCGAGAGAAACGGGATAACAGATCAACTGTCACTCCTGCATTACCTAAATTCAAGAGGATATCAGACGAAAATAAGTGGAGAAAAATTGCGCAAAGTCTATGATCACCTACTCAACCTCATATTACAGAAAGTAGGCCCCGAATTTTTTATAGAAAATTTCCCGGTTGTTGGAAGAAATGTCGCAACTCATACAGCTGGGACTCATGCCGCATTTTCCGACACATTTAGTGGATTAAACTTTTCATTCAACGTTTATACCGGGAGAAGCATGCTGAGAAAGCTCCTAGAATCTAGGTCGATTTACATTACTGAAGAAGAACTGTCCCGCATCGTCGAAAGGATCAAGGATGAGTCTGTTGAAGAGGGAAGGTCGTTGAAAGCGGATGACATTCTCAAGATGGTGGGATAAAAATGAAGGGTAGGGTAGTTGAGCTGGGTCACATAGTTGCAGGTCCATGCGCAGGGCTAATACTGGCAGATTTTGGCTTTGAAGTGATAAAGATAGAAAGGCCAGGTTCGGGGGACATTTCAAGGACACTCTCAGGACAGAGCTCTGGTGCTTTTCCATTCTACAATAGGAACAAAAAAAGTCTCTCCCTAGACATCAGTGCGGAGAAGGGAAAAGAGGTTTTCTCCAAGCTTGTTAAAGTTTCCGATATTATCATTGATAATCTGGGACCAGGTTCTGTCGCAAAGTATGGGTTTTCTTATGACAAGATAAAGGAGCTAAATGATAGGATAATATACGTCTCGCTGAAGGGATACGGTTCTGGTCCATACGAAAACCGCAAATCTCTCGATTACCCCATAGAGGTTCATAGCGGCCTTGCTTACATGAACGGACTGAAGGGCAGACCAATGAGAGTAGGAGCTTCAATAATTGACATGTCAGCTGCGATGTTTGGTGTGATGGGAGTACTGAATGCGCTTCTTGAAAGAGAGAAGAGTGGAAAAGGGCAGCACATAGATGTAGGCATGTTCGAGACTGCTGCTTTTTTCATGGGACAACACATTGCAAGCTACCAAAATGAGGGTAGGGAACTCCAGCCTATAAATGAGGAGGGGTTTGCCTGGGGGATTTATGATTTCTTCAGGACAAGCGACGGTATAGAAATATTCATAGCCGTTACTACGGACCCACAATGGAGCAAATTTTGCGAGGCATTCTCGCTTGACATCTGCAGTAACAAGGATTACGATACGAATCTGGCCAGATTCAGCAGGAGAGATATTTTAATTCCTTTGATTACAAAGAGGATTGATAGCATGGCTTCAGATGCTGTTATCCAGATCCTTGTTCGGGAGAACATAAGCTATGCCCTCCTCAACAAGCCCTCCGACCTCTTGAATGATCCCCACCTGTCTCGGAAGATGATTCGTATAAAATATGGGGGAGAATACTTAAGTGTTCCTGAAACGCCGATAGGTTCCGTGAAGGGATCCAACCCACCTCAACTGGGGGAGCACGACAAAGAGATACTCACTGCGTTGGGATACACTAAGGAAGAGATTGAGGAAATGAGGCATAAAGGAATCATATAAAGTGCCAGGAGGGAAAACTTCTGGCTACCGATTTTTAAGAATTCAAACAATAATGGGGACTTCCTCTTTTAATGACCAGTTTTTCAGAAGAGAATATTTAGAAGTTCCTTTCGGCATGCAGGTGGGTCTTTCTCCGCTTGAAATCCTTAAAGGATCGAAGTTGCACCTTTTTCAGGTCATTGTACGGGGGAGAAGAAAGAAGGATAAAGAAATCACTGCAGCGGATATACGATAAGGCGAAATCGTTCAATGGGAATGGAACGTCTGAAGATGTTGATCACCTGTACGACAG
>JAKATW010000072.1 GCA_021827945.1 Thermoplasmata archaeon | reverse complement strand
GAGAGAGGAAGCATATCTTTATTACTTCAAACTCAGAATTGATGTAGCTGAATTTAAGGAATCGGTAATGTAATCCCTTTCAAATTTAGTTGACTGCTCAGTTGATTTCGAATCCATAGTCTGTTAGGTCCTCGATGACGCGCTCTCCTAGCTTACTGTCAGTGTTATTTAATTCTGGAAAAAGAGTGTGACCTACTGCGTCAATATGAGATCAGCAGCTATGAGAATCCACTATTGAATGGATGTGGCGTGAGAAAATGAAAGGACAAGAAATGAAGGTTCCTGCATAGAATACTATTGGCACCACATGTTCGTCGAAAAGTTATGGGAAGCATAGGGGAATTAATCGAATGGAATAGGTGAGGTCTATTCGTCCTGAAGTTCCTGTTTCAATTGTTTAATTATATTCCCGTATAGAGGTTCCTTGACTTCTTTTGACATTAATTCCCTTACAAAATTCATGGTATCTCTCCTGTAGTCCAGGAAAGCATTAAGGTGCTTCACAAATGTGTCTATCTGGCCTTTTCTTTCTTGTGTTAAATCCAGCTTATGCTCAATCTTGCCGGTATTGATTTTGCCTATAAGACCTATGTATCCAATTGCTATTGAGATATTTCTTTCATCTATCCCTCTCTTTGAAGCCAGAAGTTTTTTGTACACTGCAAGCTGTCTCCGGTGGTCAGATGAACGTTCATCAGTTTTGTCCGTCTTATAGTCCAGTATTACATATTTTTTTAATCCATTTTCATTTGATTCGAACAGCGCATCAATCCTGCCTTCGAAAATCAAGTTCTCTTTGATATCGTTAAACAATTCATCAAGTTTAACCTCTAGCTTTACTTCTGCATCTATCTGCTTGGAATTTGTTGCGTTTACCAGTTCTTCGTTCACCCTCCTTATGTTTTGTAAATAATCCCTTTCCCTCTCCGACAGTGACTCCTCATTGATCGTCCCCTTAAAGAGTGATTCTGCTATTTTATGTGCATTTTGGCCGATCAGAAGAGCTTTGGGGCGTGGCTCTGAGACCTTTAGTATCTTCTCCTTAAGATATTTATAGATTTCCTGTGTTGCTCCTTCCACGCCGGTGTAAGAAATTTCATGCAGCCCGGAGAAATAATCCCTTATTATAGGAATAAGCCATTTTTCTTTACGGTGTAACAATTTCTTTGCGTCCTCATACCTTCCGTTGACAAATAGCTGATATGCCTCGTCATAGCTTGTGGTTTGGGGCTCCATCTCCCCTTGTGAACTTGTCTCCTCAAATTCCGCATTTTCATTTTTATAATCAAGACTGTTGGTTATCACGAACAACCTGTCTCTAGCCCTGGTGAACGCCACAAAGTCAACCCTGACTTTCTCCCTCTTCAGTTCTTCATCCACGTCAATTCCCTTTGCTGTTTTGATTATTGACTTCACCACAATATCTATGTAACTCAAATTTGCTCTGGATTCTGCTGGAACATAAATGACCGTATCAAATTCCCTCCCCTTGGCCTTGTGCACCGTAGTTAGTATTAGTCCTCCGTCCTCTTCCGGAGACTCATATTCCTGATCAAGGACTGAAAGGTAGTCAAGGAATGACTCCTCGGTCTTCTTATTAACGGTATCGAAGAATTCAACCATCCCTTCATTCAATGTCTGTGCAGTGATATAATAGTCCTTTCCTATCTGGAATGATATGGGTATTATGATATCCCGGAAAACATCTCTCAACCCCTCCATAGTCATAGCTCTTTTTCTGCTGAAGAAGGATTTGGCTGAATTTACAACGGAATCGGGTATCGGTGTTTCGCCGTCATTCTCGTTCTCAATGTCCCACTGTTCTGAAATTTCGAATGCCTCCTTCAGCGTTACCCCCGAAAATGGCGTAAATAAGGCATTTACGACTGAGTCCCGTTCATCGTTCAGAAGACCCCTCAGGTAAGCTATTATCTCCTTCCTTGCCTCTGTGCTTGCGTATGAGCCAGATGATGTGGAATATTTTACATTCCTGCTGTCAAGAAGTTTCGATATGCTGCTGAGCTGGTTATTCGTCCTGGCAATTATGGCTATTTTTTCTCCATCTCCCCTTTTTACATTAAAATAGGTCTCCACCGCAGCATTCACTAAGTCCAGCTTTTTTGTTTTCGAAGAAGGTCTCGTGGATGTCACCCTTATGACCTTAACAATCGCGCTCCCCGCCTTTCTTACTGACTTGAGGTTCTCAAGTTCTTCCCTGTAACTTTCGTGTCCGAAATTCTTATAAAAATGCCATTTTGCATAATCCAATATCGGTTGAAGGCTCCTGTAATTCTCTCCCAATATCACCTTTTCATATTTCGTGTCGTTTTGGAAATTCTTGAAAGTGTTCAGGCTTCCCCCCTGGAAGCCGAATATTGCCTGCTTTTTGTCTCCGACTAAAAAGAGTCTTTCGCCTGATAATTTTGCAATTTCAGCTTCTAGTTCGTTGACATCCTGTAGTTCGTCTACCAGCACATACCTGTAGCGTTTCCTTCCGTCGTGACTTTTTACAAACTTTATCAGCATATCATTATAATCGATCAGATTTCCTGCGCTGTTCTTCTCCTCCTCATATCTCTTGTATGCCCTGATAAAGTAATCAAGGAACCTCTTTTCCTCTTCAAGTGAAAGTCTTTCAGATGGATTTCTTTCATGCTCCCTTTCTATCTCAATTCCAACCTTTTCGGTGTCTATGTCGTCAGGGAGTATTCCATAACTCTTCAGGTACCTTATAGCATTCTCACATTTTGGAACGAGTTCGTCCGTTAAGTAGTCGCGTTCGTAATTAAATGCTTCATCTTCGAGGAAACTGGTTAATATGGAATAACGCAGGAGACTGTTACTTGCTATTTCGAATTCTAGGTCCATTCCGTTCAGATAATTGAATGCGTAGCTGTGAAATGTGTGAACTTCTATCAGATCTGCATTTACGCTCAACCCCCTTCTAGATATTTCATCGTTTATACGCTTCCTCATTTCAGCGGCCGCCTTCTGTGTGAAAGTTATGCAGAGTATGTCCGATTCCTTGCCACCATTCCATAGAATATCCACTGCCTTTTTCGCCAGTGACGTTGTCTTTCCGGTGCCAGGATTTGCAATTACCAGTGTGTCTTTAAGTAGACCAGAATTTGCGGCCATAAAATTACCACATACTTATGAATTTGCCTTAATACTTAACATTTTTCTGCGAAATTTCCGGGTTCAATTAAAATATCATGTCTCCTTTCCGTATTCCGTTGATTTGACGGGAAATGCCCAATTCCGTGACCCACTCGGGGCATCTGACATGTTTGTCGGAAATAGGGGACTGACTGAACGAACGATCCCTTTAGAGTTTCCCCCTCATTTCCCTTCTCGTCTGCATATAGTAAGTGACAGCAGCATAGCAGGACGCATAAGATGTCCCAGTTTAGAGGATGAACATGGCGAGAGAGCGTCCCTGGTGTGTATCCCCACCCAGGCACTTGTTGCCATTCGCATTTGACTACCCAATCCATTGCCTCTCAAGTGATTCTAGGTCCCTCCCATTATATGACGTTCTCGATTTCCGCAGACTTATCTCTGCAGTTGTTGAGCCGCTCGTACCTCGCCTTCATGCTGTAGCTCACGAGGTCAGTAATGAACCATTGTTAGCACATGAACTAGGGTTGTTGATACCAAATTTTGTTCAGGGAGGGGGTTCTAAGAAATGCTCCTAGATGTAATACTTGGTAATTCACAGTTCCGAGAATATGTCGAGAGCGCTCGACTAGACGGTGGGCTTTGTGCTAGCTTCAAATGCTCTACACGTACTTCCCTCGCTACCACAATATGTGATCTTTCAGGACAGTTAGGAGGTGATAATTCTATGGTACAACAAAAACTGAGGGACGAAATCAAAAAGATGGCTTATCAAAGTAGAGCTAGGCTGAACAAT
>JAKATW010000121.1 GCA_021827945.1 Thermoplasmata archaeon | reverse complement strand
TTGCAATGGATAGCATGGGTAACTATGACATCGAGAACTTCTCAGGAATGTGGAAGAGGAATCCAGCGTTTGCTATCTCTTTCGCAATCCTGCTTCTCTCTCTGGCTGGTTTCCCGGGAACTCTGGGATTCATCGGAAAGTACTTCCTGTTTCTTTCAGTTCTTTCCACCGGTACGCCTCTCGCATTTCTCGTGGTCATTGTTTCGGTAATAAATTCCGTGGTATCATTCTACTATTATGGCAGAGTCATAATGTACATGTTCTGGAGAGAGGGATCAAGGGAGAGAGTCTCTAACAACTACCTCCTCTACACATCTGCGTTCATGACGGTGCTCTTAGGAATTCTCTACTTTTTGGTGTACTCCTACGCACATGCAATTCTTCCTTCACTCGCCACATACCTGGCAGGAGGGATTTAGATGCTTGAACAGGCATACTTCCAGATGTACGAGACCGAGATGATCGGTGGGGAGGTCGGAAGGGCTGTACACTTCCTTGAAAGGGCTTCTAAGGGAAAGGGGTTCTACTCACAGGTCTCCAGTGTGCTCCTAGATGCAATTGAGAAGCGTACGGAACCAGAGGAGATAAAACAGAAGATAATGGAAATAGATGGTGATGAAAAAGAAAAACTCTCCATCTACATGAGATTCCTCTACTCGGTGAACAGGTACGATGTTGCCTTTCCTAAATACGATTCAAAGAGGTGCAACGACAAATGACAGAAGACTACGAAATCCTGCGGGAACTGAAGAGGGAGGGAGAGGAGATCATCTTCTCAGTCGAGAAGAAAAGGATGATGTTGCTTAGCGAGGGATGGGATAGTTCTAGGGCAAAGATGATGGAAACAATCTCTCAGAAATACGGCGTTGATACGAGGCAAAAATTTCAGGAGTTCAAGGAAAAGTACAATCTAACTGACTATTGAAAGAGTCCAGAGTCCTCAGATTATCGTAATAGTTTATCTTCCTGGAAGACTGCATATTATCCTGCATCCACACATCGAGATCAACCTCGTCCTTCAGCCTGATCCTCTTTATCTCCCACAAACAGGTGTGACAATAAAGTCCCGATACGACCACGCTACCGCATATTAAACAGTGGGAAGAAACCATTAAAAGTGAAGGGGTTTCCGTTAATAAGTTTTGTCTATCTACTTAGGAAATACAAAAGAAAATCTGAAGTTGGAAGTCACTCACTTGGTCTCTTTGTAACCCTCTGAAACTGTCTCTAATCAGTCTCCCCATCTCTTGATAAATTTATTGTCAACACCTATGATGTCGAATACCCTCGATGTCACGAAGCTGAAAAGGTCGTCTAACCCTGAGGGCCCGTGATAGAACCCTGGGCTCGCGGGAAGTATATATGCTCCGGCTTCTGAGAGCGTGAGAAGATTTCTGAGGTGAATTGTACTGAGAGGCATTTCCCGGAATACAATCACCAGTTTCCTTCTCTCCTTCAGTGCGATTGAAGCAACTCTCGTCACCAGGTTGTCAGAAACGCCGGCAGCTATCTTTCCTATAGTGTTCATGGATGCAGGAACGATCATGAATGCGTCGAATTTGTGGGAACCAGAGGCAACGGGCGAACCAAAGTCGCCTTCGCCATAGGATTCATCAGCATATCCCCGCAGTGTCTTTTCGCTAATTTTCCCCTTGAGTTCATACCTTGCCACTTCCATAGCACCGTTGGAAAGGATCAAGACTTTTCTGGAAGGAAGCTTCTTTAGAATGTCTACGCCGTACGCTATACCGGAAGCCCCTGTCATGGCCAAAATGTATTCCATAGCTGACTATCAACAGAAACTATAGATATTTTCTCAGGTCTTCTTCGCTAAAGTAGGCTTCAAGAATTTTCTTGATATAGTTAATCTTCTCGAAGGCCGACAGTTCTTGGATAGCGCCTGTAACTTGTTGTGCCATCAATTGGATAGACCTCTCTATTGCATCCTTCCTGCTCTCCCCCTGATACTCGAAAACGGATACTATGTTTGGCCTGTTGAATTTCTTATCGTCTTTTCCCGGTCTCTTACCTAATTCGAATGACCCAATCGAGTTGACGACGTCGTCTCTGACCTGGAACGCGATACCAAGTTTTTCTCCCGCTTTCGACAGCCCTCCTATGACGTTATCGCCCATCTTTTCGCTTACCGCAGCAATGCTTATAGATGTAGAAATTAGAGATGCGGTCTTCTTTTCCGCTACGTCCATATAGTTTTTGAGGGTCATATCAACTTTCTTTCTCTGCGTGCAGAAATCCATAGATTCCCCATCGCACATCAGGAATGCTGCCTCTGCTATCCTCTTGACCACGTATTCCCCGTACACGGAAGAAAGGGAGACGGCTCGCGCAATTAGTGCATCGCCTGCCAGAATTGCATTTTCAATGCCGTACTTCTTGTGAACTGTCTCTATCCCCCTTCTCATGTCATCCTTGTCAATTATGTCATCGTGGATCAACGAAGAGATATGAAGGTACTCAATTGCAATCGCTAGATTGACAAATTTCATTGAGTTCAGTCCGACCGATTCGGCGCCCACGAATACAAGTGTAGGTCGAAGCAGCTTCCCATTTATGTTCAGCAGATGGAAGGTCGATCTTTCAAGGTTGGGACTGGAGAATTTCCAGTAAAATTTTCCACTTAGGTCGTTCTTAACCTCTTGAAGAGCAACCATTGAATTTTCGCTGATGTGAAGCATATTCATGGTTACTCCTTTATCACAACAAAATAGTTAAATATTGTCTGATTAGGTATTTGAAGCGTTAATGGCAGTGGAAGTCAAAAAACTCGAAGGATGGTTTGAAAAACAGAAACTGATGAAAATCCTGAAGAACGACTATGATAACTTCTATATGCTCTTCGACCTTGACAACTTCAACTTCCTTCTTGGGAACAGTTCATTTTTATATGCAAAATCAAATAATGATATCACTGGTATACTGTTGAATTACTACCATTCAACCGGTGTCAAGGATATCTGGCTGCATGGGGATAATGAGTCAGAAGAAAGCCTTATGACCTACGTAGACAAGGGGAATTCAGTAATACATGTGAGGTACAACGACAACCTGGCAATGTTCAGCGACGCTCCAAACGTGTACAGGGAATACTGCATGGTAAATGAGAAACCCGGAGGGAGGAGTGACGAGAACGTGAAGATGCTGACGCAGGACAAGTATACCCAGTACGCCAGGCTCATATCACAGTGGGAGAACACTAGATTCAAGACCATGGAACTAGATGAGTTCAGAAATCTCCTCAACTACAGTACAATTTTTGGTTATTTTGTGGATGACAACCTGGTCAGCGCTGCTACCCTGGGTGCGATATGGAAGGACTGGTTTGTGGTGTCATCAGTGTTTACCGATCCAGCACATAGGAACAAGGGATATGTACAGAAGCTGATTTCATCTATGCTTGACCACTACAGCAACCTTGACAAGGCTATTCTTTTTGTCAACAAGGACAATGCTGCCGCCATCAAGGCTTACTCCAACCTTGGTTTCCGGATATATTCTGAAGATCTTTGGGTAGATTATGGAACCGGACTGGTCCCCTGACTCTTAATCTCGAACTCTGTTATCCTGCCATCTTCATGCCTGAAGAAGTACTCTATTCTTTCTTTGCCGCTTGTCGCTGTGCAATTCCTTCCTCTCGAGTAGTTTCCATCAATGGTGACGGACTCTACCCTGTTCCATCCAGTTTCCTTCTTGACTCTTTTGACCATGTTCTCAAATGCGTCAGCGCAAATTGAGCAACAAAAGAACATTCTTTCTCCCTCAACTTCCCTCCAGTAATCTCCCCAAGTTGCATCGCAAAGCGCACACCCTTCATAATTCCTTTTCATACATCCTCCCTCTTTCGTACCTCGCTTCCAGGTATCTGTAAAAGTAATCGGCAGACCGGAGAAAATAAGATTGCACCTCTGTCTCCATATCAAGTTGTCTCGCGTACTTCTCTACGAGCGCGAGCGCATCCCCTGAATGATACTGATCTGTCTCATAGCCGGCCCTTAGGAACTGAGCAGTCTCAGCGGTAATCCCTCCATTGAGTATCTCGGGCCTGAAATACGAATACCTCGCCCCATATTCTTTCACATTCCTGTCTGCTATCAATTCCAGCGAGTGCATAGAAACCATACCGTCCAGCCAGTGTTCCGAACTACAGACTTGTTCCCAGTACTTCAGAGCATTTTCTGTCTTTGTAAGTGGTTCAGAACCCATTACCCTTCCCCGTGTCAGTCCCACAGATTCACCCATTTTGAGTAACAAGTCAATATGAGCTGGCTCACCGTCGTATCCAAAGTACTCCTCGGAGATGTTGTCCATTTCGTATTTCTGAACCTCAAAGGAGTTCGTCCTTGCTATTATGTATGCACAGGACCTCACCCACTGCTGCAGGAAGTGATAGTGTTCTGTCACATACCCCATAATCGTGTATTTGGTTGGATTCTGCATCGATAGAACAAATATGTTAGGGTCCTCAGAGAAGAACCTTTCAACGAATCTCTTCTTTATCCACATGGCTAGACCATAACTCGAGAAATCATAGAATTCCCTGAACTGTTTGGCAAGAGACTCGTTCGACATCTTGTCTCTCGATATGACTCTGTTCAGCCACATCACGTGTACCGGATCGCTGGATTGAGCTTCAGAATAGAAATGAGAAGAGATTGTCAATAACTCATTATCTTGAAACTTCTCACCGCAACTGGGACAAATGTTCATTGCTTTTTAGATGGAAGTCGATTAATAAAGTTGTTGTTCTGTTGCCGTCTAAATCAAGAAGAAAATCAATATACCCTGGACCAATTGACGGCTAGCGGAGGTTGCCGAGCTAGGTCAAAGGTGACAGATTTAGGGTCTGTTCCCGCAGGGGTTCGCCGGTTCGAATCCGGCCCTCCGCACTTGTAAAACTATGTGAATATTCTTGGGGCACATCCCCAGATTGTTAACCCGAAATGTTCACAGATGTATGGCCAGTTCTCTAGGATTCGAGACGAGCGGAAGATTCTCAGCGTCAAATTGTACCGCACTCTGATCCTTGAGACCATTCCCGGTTCCGATGAATACTACCAGTGATTTTCTTTCCATGAACTTCTTCAGTTGATTCATTGCAGCCAGAGGGGCTGCACTCGCTGGTTCAACGAATATGCCTTCGCTAGAAGCCAGCATTTTCTGGGCATCTAAGATTTCGCGATCGGAAACGACGAGAAGTCGGCCTTTGGATTGGTTAACGGCTTGAAGTGCTTTTTTCCATGAAACAGGATTGCCGATTCGAATAGCAGATGCCACAGTTTCCGGATTGGCCAGTCTGTTTACGGTTTCTCTTCCGTTAATGAAAGCGTCAGCGAGCGGGGATGCTCCCGCTGCCTGAACTCCTATCATCTTTGGAACGGTCTTGGCTATGCCCCACTTCCTCAGTTCGGAGAAACCCTTCCAGTATGATGAGATGTTGCCCGCATTTCCTACCGGCAGAATCACATAATCTGGGATTCTCCCGTCAAGTTGTTCAAATATCTCGTACGCCCCCGTTTTCTGTCCTTCGATTCTGAACGGGTTTATGGAGTTGACAACATAAAGGTCCCTTCTAGTACTGGCCTGTGACATCATCAACTCCAATGTAGCGTCAAAATCGCCAGCAACTCTGATTACAGTGGCGCCATGAGCTATTGCCTGGACAAGTTTTCCACCGGCAATCTTTCCATCTGGCACCAATACAACGGCCCGCATTCCTGCTCGAGCTGCATAGGCAGCAGTAGAAGCGGATGTATTACCGGTAGACGCACATATTAGAGTGTCAGCACCGATATCACGAGCCCTCGTGACAGCTACGGTCATCCCTCTGTCCTTGAAGGATCCAGTTGGGTTCTGTCCCTCATTTTTTACAAAGAGCCTCATGCCGGTGTTCTTTGCCATTCTATCCAGTGGAATAAGTGGCGTATTTCCCTCATTGATTGTCACAGGTGAGTTTGCATCGTTGAATGGAAGGACTTTCAGGTAACGCCATACTCCTGTGCCTTTAAAGTCCTCAAGCCTCGGAAACTCGTGTTTCAGAGTTAACTCAAGTGGTCCTCCGCAGTCGCATCTGGAAGAGATGGGTTCTTCACCGTACTCCTTCCCACAAGTGAAACAGTGCAGAGACCACCTGCTATTGTTCTGTAGCAATTCTAGCCCCTCCTCCAACAGTCGTCACGAAACTCTTGGTCAGAATACCATGCTTTGCAAAACATTCTGTCATTGCTTTACGGACTCTCCGTGGTTCCGACAGCAAACTATCTACCACTGCTGTCAGACTTGGTCCAGCCCCGCTGATAAAGGCACCCGCTGCACCTGCTTCCAATGCAGAACTTTTGACTTCATCGAACCAGGGTATCATTGCCTTTCTGGCAGGTTCGATTACAACGTCCCCTAGCCCGCTACCGATCATTGCAACATCTCCCTTCGCGAACCCCGCAACTACCCTTGAAGCGAGTGAGATGTTTTTTGTCAAGTTCCCCAACTCAAGGTTCTTTGGTAACAACGACCTTGCATACTCCGTTTTCCTGACTGGAAGCTCTATTCCAGGAGTCACTACGACTATGGCCATTCCATTCGGCGGCGGGAAGCCGACAGTTTTAAGAGGATCCTGATGTACTATCCTGAACCCCCCTTGTAATGATCCTGCTATGTTGTCATAATGTCTTGCACCTGAAGCAGCAAACTCCCCTTCCACTGCATACGAAAGTAACCGTTCTTCAGTAAGCCCCAAGTCGAAGAACCTGTTCATTGCCACGGCCACTCCTACGGACGATGCGGCACTGCTTCCAAGTCCGACACCTATGGGTATTCTGTTGTTAACCGTTACATCAATTTTGGATTTTATTTCAAACTCCTTTGCTACTGCTTTTACTACAGCACCAGCTGCTGTGATATCTGAGTTCAAGAAAGCATACCCGTTCGTATAATTCAGACTGATGATTCGCTCTTGAGATTCTGATGCCCGCAATTCGATGCTATCTCTCGGGTCCCTCAGTCCAATTGCAAACACATCAAACCCTGATCCAAGATTCGCAGACGAAGCTGGGGCATCAACTACTACGCGCCTCATATGATCCATTCCTACTTTTATTAACTGTGATGCACCAAAAATTACTAACCCAAATGGAGGGCTTTCATGCTCTGGGCTAACTCCCTCGCGATTTCACTCTTTGGATCGTGACCTCAAAAGCTTTTGAAGTGGAGCTGGTGGACTGAGATGTAGTGAATGTTGTATACGTGGATCCGTAACTTCTCGTAACACTTACATTCATTCCAGTCTCTGCTTTATTCCAAATATGGTCAATGCCATAATTGACCCCAGTTGGAATTCCCCGAACGCCTTCAGGTCCAGACATCGAACTTCAAAACGGAATTGAACTCAAGGTACTTAAGTTTATTGAAACCTTTGTCCATAGCCTTGGATAGTAATTCGCTGTTTGCGGCCTGTAACATTTGCTTTCTTTCCTGCTTATTTAGAGCTTTCACATAAACTAAATTATCGAACATGGAATGAGTCCCCGTTTGGTCTAGATTTGTCGCCTGGATGCAAGGTTTCACTTTCACCTCAAGAATGGTCTCATGCATTCTGTTATTGGTGTCATATCTTCTTGATTTCCTAATGTTGTTATTACCGTGTGCTTCTCTGGAATCACGATCAAATATTGGCCATTCGTACCGTCAGCGAAGTACGTACCACTCTCGGTTATCCACAGATAGTACCCATAAGAGTACTTCGGCAATGCGCGTTTCACATCGTATGTAGAAGGAGTCAGTACCTTTGCACTTCTCATCTCTTGAATCCAGTGTCTTGGAACAATCTGTGTATTTTCAAACATCCCATCGTTCAAGAGGAGAAGACCGATCTTGTGCAGATCCTCGTGCGACAATTTTAGCCCGGTAGCAGCAGCACAATATTTTCCATAGTTTTTCCATTCAAAATTGTGGATTTTGAGTGGATCGAATAACACTTTTCTTATCCAGTCTGAAAGATTCGTCCCCAATTCTTCCTGAATCAGGATCGAAACCAAGAAAGGTCCAGCGTTTGAGTAAACAAAGAATTCTCCTGGTACATGTGTCATATCTGTGTTCCATATGTATTCAAGGAGTTTGTCAGAGGGTATGCCAGTTATATCTTTGCTGAACATGAGCCCTGTATTATGTCCAATTGTGTGGGTCAACAAATGTTTCAATTTCACTCTCTCCAGTCTTGGTAGATTCCTCTTATTTCTTAAATCGACCAAGTCTTTAAGAAAAGGCCATATCGGCGTATCCAATGTCACTCTTTGCCCATCGAAGAACAGGCCTTTTTCGATTGCAGTGCCGAGTGCCAGTGCTACGACCGGTTTGCTTACTGAACGGAGTTGGCTAATTGTTCTTTTTTCCGTAAAATAATGTTCAAAGGTATCCCCAGTCGACGAAGTAGCCATAATACTGTTCATTCTGAGGTTGTTTCCGTTCTTGTCCTCCATTTCGTTGAAGTTTCGTATCACTTCTGCGAAAACCTGTCCAAACTGACCTTTGTCTTCTGACATTATTTTTGCTCCATCCGTTTCTTGGTATTAGCGATTAATAATCAAGTGGTGAAGAATTTATCGACACTGTAAATGACATGAGTTCGCTACTTTCTGTGTAACCTTTCAGCAGCAGCTACCGTCAGTCCACGTCTAGTCAGTGCCTCCGCTGTCCTGTTCAGAGCCTCGTGCTTGTCTAGATAATTTACGAGTAGTTTTGGCATCAGTCCCTTATCGATGATTTCGCTCTTAGGAATGAAATAGTCAAGTATGTCCGATGGGTGATCCCTCTTTCCGTCTACCTCGGGTAACCCACCTTCGTGTTTTGCCCCTATGTTCTTAACATGATCCGCTAGACCCGTTATATCTTCTATTCTGTTGTACGGCTGTCTCACTATCCCACTGTAGGCTTCAGTAACGTGATGCTCCAGGCGAACTATGTCCTCAAATCCCAGAGAATTACGGATGTAGGCAGCTGATTCGATCGTCTTGCGATCGACAGAGTTTGACAGATTCAACCCAATGAGAGGACTCTTGCCGTCACTGCGACTGAAGAGTTTTGCAATCATCAGCGTCCAGAGGACTGAGTAAGGATTGTCAACACCCAGGTACACCGATATTTTGAACTCAACATTGATACCAAATCGGTGCAACCAATAACCAAGGAGAACCGTCCCCGAGTTTATGTTAAGAACCTGTGGGATGCCGTACTCGGTGTAATAATGGAGAACCTCGTTTACCCAATCGATGGCGTACTGGTTGGGTACACCAATACCTCCGAAATAACCAGTTATTGTATCCGGACCTCCTAAGTGGGGGTTGATTGGTTCCCCATCATTCCCTAGGAGAGTCCCCTTTGTATCAAGCGTCTGAACGTATGAGGCCCCGATAATGTTCATCGCTGCAGAAAACGCAAGTATGTCCCCGTCCTCGACCTGCTCCTTCATCAAACGGACTCTAATGTACCTGGCCGGCATCAGTTCTCTCTTGGAGATAGATCTCTTCGCCTCTTCGATGAGCCACTGGAAGAAGTTTGAGCCACTGATCTCAAGAGTGACTGGGAATTCCTCCTTGAAATCGATTGAGCGTGCGTCCTCTCCGAGTATCTTCCTTCGGTAGTCAGGTAAACTGATGAATACCTCAGAATCCTTCTGCTTTTCAAGCCATTCTATGTCCTTAACAAATGGAGAATGCATCTTGGTGAGTCTCCCCATTAGATTCTCGAACCTGCCATTCTCTCTAGCCTTACTATTAATCTCTTCAACACTGCCATACCTGTCAACGACAGAGAGAACGTTGTTCACAAGCGGATTATCTTTACAGAGCAGAAAATCATTGATTTCTTCCAGGTGCTTCGCCTCTATCCTTAGGCTGTTTCTTAGGTCGTCCAATACGTTTCCCCTCAAAGGGTAGTGCTTAATAGATACTAATATTTCCTTTAATAAACAGATAATTTGAAGGCTTCCCGACTAGTTCTTTGAGGGCTCTTCCACTGTTTTAATCTGTCTAAATATTTGTGATCCACTTTTTACTTTTATTGAGTGACATCGATGAATGGCTCAGCCCTATGAACCTCTGAATGATATATCTAAGAGATTATTCCGTTTGGCTGCTGGGGAAGTTGAGAGCAATCATGCGACCGACCGGCTACATGGATTACTTAGAAGCACCATCACCATTCAAGTTTATTGCATTTGAATAGTCGAAGTCTTTTATTATTTTGTATATCTGTCTCGTGTCCGTCCTTTCTATTTCTCCCATATCGTAGAGCTTGTCTAGTATTGAAAGATATTCTGTTCTGTTCTTGTAGACTGCAAAAACAACGAAATCAATGTCACCACTGACATTGTAGATTGAAAGTATTCCCGGCAGCATCCTGAGTTTCTCCCCAAGGGTCTCCACGTAGTTGAGACCGTATTTTCCCCTCACAAATATTACGACTGGATAATTCAGATCGCACTTCTCAACGTTCAGAGACGCCCTTATCCCTCCTATAAACCCCTTTTCACCCAACGACTTCTTTCTTTTGCTTATGGCGGATGCAGAAAATATTCCAATTTTTTTTCCAAGTTGAGAGTTTGACTGTGACGCGTCATTGGTGAGCTGTTTTAAGAGTCTCAGATCAAAAATGTCAGGTGGTGTCTCTTTACGTCTGTTCATGGGAACTTAAATTTGCTTATATATTTAAGGTTAGAGTTATTTCATTCCCAAATCTGTGACACATGGGGTAATAATTTCCAGAATACCCCATCCGTTTGATTGTGAAACATCTTTAAATAAGATGTGAATTATTTACAACCTTATGGCTGTCGAAGGTTCTAATACTCAGCTTAAGAAAAATGCAGGCGGTCTTTGGCTTGGAGTTTTCCAAAGCCTGTCTTTTGTGGCTCCTGCCGCCACCGCAGCATCTTTCTATGTAGTTGAAGCAGGAATACTGGGTGCCTCATTGCCAATTACGTACGTGATAGCGGTCATAGGCGTTCTGTCTGCAATGTACATGAATTACTCGTTCTCCAAGAGAATCTCTCACGCTGGAGGTTACTATTCGTACGTAAGAGCGGGATTTGGCTCCAGAACTGGAATTTTTGCATCTTGGCTTTATCTCTTTAACTTGCTTGGTGCTGTGAGCGGCTTCTCAATACTTTTTTTCGCGGGAGTCCTGTGGCCCATTATACCCGGACTAGCATCAAACCCACTAGGATGGATTCCTCTGATGTTTATACCATTCCTAATCATCACAATTCTACTCTTGAGTGGATTGAGACCTTCCCTTTACTATACGATGATCGGAGGCGTACTGGAGATCATATTCTTGGTAGTAATCTCAATAATAATCATAGCTAAGGTAGGTCCATCAAACTCCGTGCTCCCATTCACATTTACTGGCCACAGCTTCAGTCAGGTGGGACTTGCAACGGTATATGCAATCCTAGGATATGTCGGAGTCGGGTCAGTCGTCACTCTCTCTGAAGAAATGAAACAACCCAAGAAAACTGTGCCAAAGGCCATTCTAATTGCCATAGGAATGTCAGCACTGGCCTATATAATCAGTACATACGCATTCACAGTAGGTTGGGGAATCAATAACATGGCCAACTTTGCGTCTACCTCTAATCCAGGGTTCGTAGTAGTCGCAAAATATGGCGGACCGATTGCTGCAACCATATTTATCATACTCACTCTGAATAGCTTTATATCCAACGGGATTGCAGAGGGTAACGCGCTCAGCAGGACCGGCTTTGCTATGGCAAGAGATTCCATAGTATTTCCGAAGGGACTCTCACATGTGGCAAAGCGAACTGGTGCTCCGTACAAAGTAATCATTGTGGAAATGATCATTGTGGCCATAATTGCACTCGTAGGGGGGCTCATCTGGGGACCTTTCCTAGCGGCTGCAGTCATAACAACCATGAACGGAGCTTCTCTCTACGTAGTTCACATCATCGCCAATTTCTCACTCCCTGTGTGGGGTAAAAGAACGCTCAAGGCAAAAGTCAAGGAACTGTTGCCCTTCGCAATCTTCCCATTGGTGGCTACGTTTGTCTACGCATTCGCAATCTATGGGGTCTTTATTCCGATACCGTCCTACCCGCTTAATATTGCCTCATACTGGCTGGTCGCAATCGTCCTGAGCGGAATAGTGGTAGCGGTCGTGATAGGAAAGTTCAGAAAGAAGGAAGAGCTTGACAAGATAGGAATAGAGGTAGGAACCTCTGAACAAAGGCAGTGATATCATGGCATTCAACGAAGTGAAACACGAGAAGCTTGAAACTGAGAGAGAAGAGGATGAGCTCAGGAGCTTCGTCGCAGAGATAATATCGTCGGTCAGGAAGAAAGGGGATACCGCCCTCAAGGAGTACACATCCAAATTTGACAAGATAGAGTTGGACTCTGTTGTAATGTCGAAAGACAAGATAGCGCCCATCCTAGATAGAGTTTCTTCGGAAACGCGAGAGCTGGTCGACACCAACATATCAAGGATTCGAAAATTTGCAGAGTTCCAGCTTTCCATGTACAAGAACATGTCCCTGGAAGTAGATGAGGGTGGAACGACACTTGGCCAGAAGATCATACCTCTTGAATCTGTTGGAGTGTACGTCCCTGCCGGAAGATTTCCACTCCTATCTTCCGCCCCTATGGGAATAGTTCCTGCAACTGTCGCTGGAGTAAAGCGAATAGTTGCCTCGACTCCTCCGGGCAAGGATCGGCCTGATCCAGCCGTTCTTTATGGGATTGTGAAATCCGGAGCGACAGAGATCTTGACGGTCGGTGGTGCACAGGCCATAGCGGCTATGACTTACGGTACTGAGAGCGTAAAGGGAGTCGACAAGATCATAGGACCTGGGAACAAGTACGTAAATGAAGCCAAGAGACAAGTCTTTGGAAAAGTTGGGATAGATTTATTGGCTGGACCAAGCGAGGTGCTAATTATAGCAGATGAATCGGCTGACCTGAACAATGTTGCCTATGATCTTCTTGCACAGGCGGAGCATGACGTTGCTGCTAGGAGCTGCCTGGTCACAACCTCAGATTCTCTTGCAAGGAGCGTCGCAGACAAAATGGGTGGATTCATCGACTCGCTATCCACCAAAGAGATACTCAAAACATCGTGGAAGGACAAGGGATCAGTCATTCTGTGTGATACCATAAATGAAGCGGTGGAATACGCAAATTCCTATGCTCCAGAACATCTTGAACTCCACTTGACTGCTGAATCTGAAAAGATAGCTTTTCGAGATCTCAAGAATTACGGTTCTCTGTTTCTAAACGAAAACACTCCAGTCGTGTTCTCTGACAAACTCATCGGTACCAACCATACTCTTCCCACAAATCGGGCAGCAAGGTACACCGGTGGATTATCAGTTGGTTCTTATTTGAAGATACTGACTTACCAGAGAGTCAAAAGCACCGAGGCAAAAGAAAACCTCTCTGGCAGAGCGTACCGTCAGAGCTTAAAAGAGGGGTTATCGGGCCACGCTAGATCCGCCTTCCTAAGGATGAGCCAGGAGGACCAAAAGAAAGCGACCTGATCCAGGATAGAACCGCTTCATAAGATTTTGATTTTTTTGTTCCTTCTCATATTTCTTTCTTTAGCTCTGAACTCGTTTCAAACAATTTATATATCCACATTCTGTATAGCGCTCTATGCCGATAGAAAATAACCTGGTAAGTGCCATAACGACCTCGAGAAAGTCTTCAGGTGATGGCTCTCTTGTGATATACAACCTTACAAAAGGACTTGACTTTTCAAAGCCTAAAATGGTAGCCGAGGCTCTGGCCAAAGTGTTCTTCGAGAATGACGCAGTCAACTGGTTCAAAGTGAAGGGGGATCATATAGAATTTGAACCCAAATACAAGGTAAGGATTTTGCTGGCTGAAGAGCACAACAAGCTTCTATCGGAAACAGTCGATGATTTCCTGGCCGACCTAAAGAAGAATGAAATTAATGAGAAATTCATCCACCAGATCAAGGACATATCAACCAACGAGGAGAAACTCCAGTCTGCTGTGGGACTTGCCGCTATCGGCTCTTTCTTCAACAAGCCATTCCAGAGAAAGGATGACAAGATAGAGATTGAAGATCAGCTTTTCACAGAAATGCTTGGTGTACTGGAGGTTAGGACTCCTGACGATACAGACTTGATAGATTGGGAAAACTTACCGATCTAAAGTCTATAATCTTTGCAAACAACCGTTTTCAGTACTATATTCAGTACTATAGCCACAAGATGACGGTGCAGTGAAGTACGCGTTCAGTTCATTGTCGAGAGAAATGTCTTAAATCTGATTCCCAAGATTGCTCCAGCAGTGTCACGGCATTCACTTCCGCTATTTTTTAGATTATGTTCAGAATCTCGGAAAGATTTCTTACAGAATGAGTCGGCTTGACTTCTGTTGGTTCAGACTCATTGTATCTGTTGACCCATATGGTTCTGAAGCCCAACTTTGCAGCAGGGACTATGTCGTGATAGATGCTCCCGGCGACGTGGACCACCTCGTCTTTAGTCAGGTCGTATTGCTTTAATAGCTGGAGCCAGTGACCCCTCTGAGGCTTGTAAGACTTCACATCCTCGGCTGTGATGTAACCATCCACCTCAAGCTTATTCAGCGTGATTGTATTTTCTAAGAGCTCTCTGTCAACATTGGAGAGAATTATCCTCTTTAGTCCCTTCCCTCCTAACGATCTGAGTACTGGGACCGTATCCGCAAATGATGGCCAACTTGTAATACTGATCGCAAAAGCTTGAGCCACTTCCTGGGAGGGATCCAGGTCAAGATTGTGAGCTAGATCCAGAAATGAAGAGGCAAGTATCTGTTTGTAGGTAATGTAATCCTGTTCCTGTTTTGACTCTATCTCAACGTATTCGCCGAAGATGTCGATCCCCTTGGAATTTTTGAATTTCGCAAATTTCTTAAAATTCTCCTCAATTCCCTTTCTCCAGTCTATCAAAGTCCCGTAACAGTCGAAAGTGAGATATCTTAAACTCATTTCCAGTTCGCTTTAGTTGTTTCGAGATTTATAATCTTTGATCAAGCCGCTCTTAATGGAACATCAATTAACCTAGACAGCACCTTAAGGATCAATATTCGAGAAATTAGAAGTCGTTGAGATCAATATGAGAATATAAAAGAATAAAAAAAAATGGTGATTTATCTGGTTCACCTTACGAGGGAGTTTCCTCTATCCCCTTGAAGTACTTGCTACCCTTCACTCCAGAATAAACTCCGATGAAGTAGAACACAATAGTCACGATGATGAAAATTATGGTATCGTATGGGAATGGTATGAGATTTGTTCCTCCGAACGATGTGCTGCTGAAATGTGAGTATAATATGACAAATATCAGGAATACCGGCAGATATACACCATAGAGGTAACCCTTTCCGCTAACTTTGTTGTGCCTGTTGTACAGAATGACAAGAAGAACTCCTGCCAGATCAAGCGGTACCACGAGTTCTATTGCAGAGAATCCGGACCAGAAGACCATCAGATTTGTGACGATAAATGCTATCGGTGCTAGAATGGAGGCTGCAGGTAATCTGAAGGGCCTCTTTACGTTGGGCGCTGTCTTCCTGAAGACTGCAAGACTGATCGCCCCCGGAGCGTACGAGATCAGGAACGCATCAACCATTAGACCAATTATTGTTGCAAGTGATCTCCCTAATGCCACTAAGATCAGGGATACTATGACAACAAGGATGACCGAATACACTGGGACTCCACGATGGCTCACGTGACCGATGAACTTCGGGAAATAATTGTCTTCTTTCCCCAGTATTTGCCCAACTCTTGCCGCTCCTCCATAGTAGATTATTCCGTCCTTAAAGGTTGCAATTAATGCGACAGCTATGGACACTACGACAATGGCGGGGAGTGCAAGTGCCTGTGCTTCAGATGCGAACGGAGATCCGTTTCCATAGAATGCACCCCAGTTAGTCACTCCAAGTGAGGTGAAGTTTGCTGCACCGACAAATACGAACGCAAGCAGCGCGTAGATTATTCCAGAAATCACTATCGACAGTATGACCGCCAGAGGAATGCTTTTTCCTGGATTCTTCACTTCTTCCGCATAATCAATCGGCTGCCTGAATCCCCCGTATCCGAATACCGTAAAGGTTATTGCAGTGAAGAAGCCGACCGCTCCGTACGGTGCAATACCTCCGTAGGAACTCGATGTAAAGTTTCCTGCGTGGAAAAATAGTCCCAGTCCGACAATTATGACTCCAACAAGTACAACTGTAACAACGGTCAACCAGTTGTTTATTGCACCCATATGCTTGATCCTCAACATGTTGATCAGGAAGACAGCTATGAGTACGACCTCTGAAGCAATTATACCAGAAGTTGTAAGCAGACCGTTAACGTACAGCGATGGGTAATAGAAGCTAGCGTATTCGACCACCGCAAAGACAATGACTGGCGAAACAAGCAGGTAACCTACGAATGAAGACCATCCGTTAATTGCACCCACAAGCGGGCCGTTACTTCTAGATGGGTAATGAGCAATACCACCAGCTTTGGGCCAAGTAGTTCCAAGTTCCGCATAAACTAGCCCCACTGGTATCAGCATTGCCATGGCAGCGAACCAAGACAGGATACCAAGTGGTCCTGCGAAGGCAACCGTATATACCGGTGCATATGCTATAGCTGGACCAAGGATGGCGCCAAGAGCAAGAAATACTACGCTCCAAGTTCCGAGATCTTTCCTGTACCCTCTTCCAGTCGCTGTGGCTCTGGAGTCTTCCGCACTTTTAGTTTCTAAATCTTCTCCTCCCATTTTTTCACTCCTTTTTTTAATTCTAATAAATAGAATTAAATTACATAAAATCAGTACTATTTATACTTATTTATTAGAACCCGGACAATTCTGATTCAAAGAAATCAAGTTTTCTTAGTCAGTAGGAAAGAAGACAAGTTTCTATCCAACTTCAAAATAGTTTTAAACAAGATAAGATATCCAACTATATAGATGGTAGGTAACGCTGCTAGCTTTAAGAATATGCTTACGAAGAGGCCACTGATATTTACGGCTATTCCTTTGCGAGACAACAAGACTGGAGATCCAGTACACGACGACAAGATTGTAAAGAACCTGAATACAAGAAAGGAAGAGCTAGGCATAGCTCTGGGCTCTTTCTCTAGACTGAATGCGGTAAGCGTCCCAGAACTTGTGGAAGAGAATCATGAGGGGAAACCAAGGTACAACAGTATCTACACGAGGGCCCTTGCGAGAGGGACTGCAGATATACTTCACATAGATGCTATTGTAAACAAGGTGGTCGCACACATAGAAGATTACGAAAAATTCGTAGACTGGATAAAGGAGACCCACTCTCTGGGGATAAGCAACATGATTTTCGTAGGGGGGAATACAAGGCATCACAGGTATCCGGGACCTAGCGTCTCAGAGGCAAACGTGATTGCGAGAAGACTATGGACAAAGTTCCATCAAGAAGAGGTGACCATAGGAAACATTTCGCTCCCAGAACGAAAGGAGGAGGCAAAAAGGATGTTGTTCAAAACCCTGTCCGGGACGGAATTCTTTACGACCCAACTCCTATTTGACGGAACACAGGCAATTAATCTCGTTACAGAGTATAACAGACAGTGCGAAGTGGCGGGAGTCAGACCTGCGACCATTCTATTTAGTTTCGGACCTATCAGAAGTATTGCAGATCTGAACCTTCTGGACTTCCTTGCCGTGGAGCTGCCAGACAAGGCCAAGGACTACATACTGGAAAGTAGCGACCTCGCGGAATCATCCAAACGCTCCGTTGTGAACTCACTGAGAGTCTACGGGGAAATAGTTTCCGCAATAGAAGAGAGGGAAATCAGAGTTCCGACCGGGATAAATGTTGAACAGTTGACTAAGTCCAACTTCTCTTCTGCTGTAACAATGCTTGAAAATTTTGAAAAAGTGATCGACCTGAATGGTTCAGATGTGAACGATTATATCAAGAAGATTGTGAGCAGCTAAACAATCTCATAATCGGAAGAATCCTTCTGCAAATGGGTGTTTATTGTACCACTAGATATAAATCGATTATGGGAAATTATCGACCAAAGAGTTCCTCCAGAAAAAATGCCTTTTCAAACCTTTTTATTGACCTCTGCCCTCAGAACCTCGTCAATAGTAGAGTTCAACTTTGACTTCTCGACCGTAATCCTCAGACTTCCCAAGTTGCTCTCCATTCTTGGATTGAGGTTGAAGCAAATTACCTTGTTGACTCTGTTGTCTGTGAGCATCTTCAGGAGTTTTCCGTGCCCTGTCTGATCGTCAGACTCCTTGTTGTGGGGATTTTCCGCAAGTCTCTTCTCTGCTAGCCTTCCGTTTTCTACCTTCACCAATAGGAAGTTCTTAGATCTCCCAAAATGTTCTGACACAGTAACTCCATCGTCAGTTGGTATCGCGACTATCAAAATGAATCACCTTCGCCATGGTATCGATTATCGGAAGATTACAGTTTCCATCTTGTTGGAGTCACACCTCGTTTGCTTATTCTCGAGTTATTACTGAAACAACAAGAGCCTCAGATAGTAAAAAAGGAAATCGAACAATTAAGGCACCTTTCACTCTCGAGATGAGACTGTACTGTTAAGAAACTACTTTCAGATCTATTCGGTTGCAAGCTCAAATCAGCAAACCCTGTAATTTCTCTCAGAGAAACACTGTCAGGTTGCTTCCTTTCAAAAGGATCTACTTCGTTTAAAGGGTCAAGGATTTCGTCTTATTCAAGAATATTGCCATAAGAATTTGCTACTGCATATACGGACTGCCTTTTTGGTTTGATAAGGCTATTTGATTGGACAACAGCATAGGATTCTATCTCGTCCGGTCAACTGAACGAACGTAATCTTGGAGACTCTACAATAAGAAGCAAAGATGCCCTAACCGATGAGACGAAAGTCACCGTACCGGTTACGTACTACTAGGATTCAGAAGTTAGAAGAGAATGTTTTTATAAAGTACTATTCTTGGCTTTTTATGAGAGGTCTTGCTGGTAAGGTTGCTGTAGTCACTGCTGCGAGTTCTGGTATCGGGAAGGGAATTGCAAAGGTTTTGGCTTCCGAAGGGTGCAAGGTTCACATTTCGTCACGTGACGAAAACAAGTTGAGGAAGAGCGCTGAGGAGATAAAGAAGCAAACGGGAAGGGATGTAGCTCTGAGCCCGTGCGATTTAAGCAAGGTGGACGACGTGAGGGAAATGCTCTCTGAAGTCAAGAAAATGAGTGGAAACGTGGACCTGCTGATCATAAACTACGGGGATCCCAGAGTGGCTCCATTTTTGGATATAACCGACGAGGACTGGGATTCCAGCATCAACATGTTCCTGAAGAGTACCGTAACGATGGCCAAGAGTGTCATTCCGGAAATGATATCAAAAGGAGAAGGAAGGGTAGTTTTCGTTACCTCCCTGACAACGAAGCAACCTCTCGAGAATTTTGCCATTTCAGCATCTCTGAGAGCTGCGGTTGTCAGCCTTTCAAAGGTTCTCTCTATCGAATATGCCCAGAAGGGACTTACTTTTAACAGCATCTCCCAGGGTTACATAATGACTCCTAGACTGGAGAACATAGCCAAGAGGAATGCGGAAAAGGCTAACGTTTCTGTTGAGCAAGCTTACGAAGCCATTAAGCAGACAATACCTGCAAAGAGGTTCGGTACTCCGGAGGAAATCGGCTACTTGGTCTCATTCCTCTGTTCCAGCGACGCATCCTATATAAATGGAACGAACATTCAGATCGATGGAGGATTCGTTAAATTCCCATTCTAGACCAAAATCGCTGTCGCCATTTAAATATGGGACCAGTAACGGTCCCTTTTCCTATTTATTGAACTAACGGACTGAACAAAAAGAAAGTCATTAATATGAATACTTTATAATCACAACTATGAAGATTAAAAAGATCTTCGATTTATCGACTCCGTTGAAGACATACATGCCTATTTGGCCCACCAACCCACTGGTGAACATCGTTCCAGTAGGAACGGCAGCGAGGGACGGTTACAACGTCGAAACCTTTGCGGGTGCAACACACTCTGGAACCCACGTGGATTCACCGTACCACATGCTCGAGAATGGAATGAGCGTTGACGAGATTCCGTTGACTCAACTCATTGGAGAGGGATACGTCATCAGACCGAAACTTGACGGTCCAGAAATAACAGTTGACAAGTTCAAGAAGAAGTGGAAGAGTGAATACGATAACAAGATAATACTGGTTCACACTGGCTGGGACAAGAAGAGGTCCTACACGAAAGAATTCCAGTTCGATTTTCCTGGACTTGCTTATGATACTGTTGAATTCATGATCAAGCACCACCCCAGTGTCATAGGCATAGATACGCTTGGGATAGAGCCGTACTTGCACGCGGACTTCAAGGTCCATAAGCAACTTCTAGCCCACAACATAGCATTCATAGAAGACGTGGCGGGATTAGACCAGCTCACAGAAGGGAAGAAGTACCTCATTGCGGCCCTTCCTTTAAGAATATTCCACGGAAGCGGAGCAATGGCAAGAGTAGTAGCCATGGACGTTTTCTGAGTAAAAGCCGAATCCCCAAGTAAACGAGCGGAAAGGGACAACAGGCATACCTGGTGAAGGGGACATCTCACCCTTTCATCAGAATTTTTCTA
>JAKATW010000133.1 GCA_021827945.1 Thermoplasmata archaeon | reverse complement strand
TCTCCATTTCTTATCCTGAAAATACCGATTATCTAAGGGATCTCGTCAGAAAGCTACCAGACGAAGTTTTGGAGCGTGAATTGAAGAATAAGCTTGAAACAACTCCAGGTCTCAAATTTTAATTTGCATCTTTTTCATATTTTTATTCTGATTTTTATGGATATAGTGGATCAACTTCCTATGATTTTTATTCTTGCTCTTTACACTATTGTAATGGGTCAATCGCTTTCTTCTTCGAAGGAAACAGGAGCCTATCAGTCAATACTCAGTATGCGGGTAACACCGTTGGACTCAAGAAACTTGCTTTCAGGATCACTATAAGCAGGGCACTGCAAGAAGGCTGGTTGTCAGAGCACATGTTCTTGATGGGAGTAAAGGGGACGGGAGATAGGGTAACATACCTGACAGGAGCGTTCCCTTCTGTTTGTGGGGAAAATTCAACTTGCACGGTTCCACCAGAAAAACTGGTCGGTGACGACCCCGTGTTCATCTAGGAGAGAGATGGAATCACGAGAGCGATAAACGTCGAGAGCGGGGTATCTGGGATCACAGCTGGTGCGAACGAGACTGACGATGGACCTATCTGGGAAGTGCTCAACCATGGAGACGAGGTAATATTCTCTGTTGTTCTCATTCCTTTAGTGACGATAGAAAGACTTTTCTAAATCGGATGCCTGTTTCAAGAGCGGTGTCCTGACAATGCAAGGAAACAGTTTCGTCTTCAAGGAAGTTAAGGGAAGTCCAGTCGAGATCGGTCGTGCCATAGGGAAGAATTTTAGCAGAGAGATAAGGAGAACAATAGATAGTTTTAACTTCATCTTCAACCACGATTTCTCGAAGAGCTGGCAGTGGTTGATAGAATTTTCAAGAGAAAATTTTCGTCTATCTCTTGATGAGGATATCAGGGAGGAAATTGAGGGCATAGTCTCTGGATACAATTCGACACAGGAAGTAGGAATTGGTTTTGACGACATCCTCGCATTAAATGCGACGTTCGACGCAGAGAGTTTCCTGTCTCAGGGAACTGCTAGAAACAACGGTTCTTGCACATCGTTCATAGCAACCGGTGATTATACAACGGATGGAGATGTGATACTGGCCCACTCCACCTGGTGGAGATACTTCACTGCGGTGAACTTCAACCTCATTCTAAAAGTGGTTCCTGACGAGGGCCTTCAGTTTGTCATGCAGACTGCACCGGGCCTCCTCTTTAGTGGTACTGATTTCTATTACAACGAGAGAGGTATAATGGCCAGTGAAACCACTCTTGACGGGATCAAAACCTACAATCCGAAGGGAACGCCGATATTCCAGAGACTCAGACTTGCGATCCAACACTCAAGCTCCATAGATGCGTTCGCTACAAGAATAATCGAGGGAAACACCGGGGGTTACGCAAACGATTACCTTATTGGTGATGGTAAGAACAGGGAGATTGGGCTCCTAGAAATTGCCACGTACAATCACGTTCTTGTCAAGAAGAATAACGGATACTTCCCTTCAAGCAATGTTGTGCAGTTTGATGAGGTCAGGAGCGAATCCAACATCAAATATGATGGAACAATCAACTCAGACAACAGCAGATTGTCAAGATTGAACGACCTTCTCTCCAAGAAGGGGATGAAAGTGGATACCTACAAGGATATACTGGCTGATCACTTTGACTACTCCCTTAGGAGGGACAACCCTGGAAAAAACTCGATATGCGGGCACAGGGAAATAGAACCGAATCTGGACTCTTTTGACAAGAAGAAGCCGTACTATCCGGTGGGTGCTATCGACGGAAAGATAGTGACCGGAGACGGAACGATCAGGGGCGAGGCTTACGTAAAGTGGGGGAAACCATGTTCTGCTACCTTCGATAGTGCAAGATTTCTCTCCTTGCACCCCGAATATGCCTGGACAAAGGAATTCCTTGAGGACATTGGTTCTTCAGACTGGGAAAAAATCAATCATCGATGGGCAAACAGGTGATGACGGCAGCCAATGTTCATCATTGGACCCATAATCAGCACTCATTGTAGAGTGTAATTCAAAGAACTCAAATATTAATATTCAATCGTATGACAGTGAATTACAACAGCTACTTTGACATTAGGGACAACACACTCTTTCTCGACAACAGGAGCCTTCCCGAACTGGCCAGAAAGTATGGCACTCCTGTCATCATTTACTCTAAAAGGAAAATACAGGAGAATGTGAAGAAGTTGCAGTCTGCGTTCAATTCAGACTACACCTCAATACACTTTTCGATCAAGTCAAACTACAACCCATCGATACTCAGGATTTTAAGGGGCATGGGTGTCGGAGCAGATGCAGCTACCTTAAACGAGGTCCAACTCTCGCTCAGGATTGGATTTGAACCTGGCAAGATTATAGCATCACCAAACAATCTTTCGAGGGACGATCTGGTGAAAATTTCGAGACTTGGAGTCGTGATGAACTTCGATGATATTTCCCAGTTGGAGGCTGTTGGAAATGAACTCCCGGAGGTAGTCTCATTCAGAATAAACCCTGGAATTGGGAGGGGGGAATTCAAGAGCATAACTACAGGAGGGAAGGGAAGCAAATTCTAGAAGCCACCAGAACCTGCAACTAAGGCGTACGGTTTAGCGAAGAAAGCTGGTGCCAAACGGTTCGGGATCCACATGATGACAGGATCCAACGTCCTGGATGCAACATTCTTCAAGCTCTCATCCGACCTGTTCTTCGATGTTGCGGAAAGGATTGCGACAGAGAACGAGATAGATTTTGAGTTTCTTGATTTGGGAGGAGGACTCGGTATTCCTTACGCGCCGAAGGACGAAGAGCTTGATATCGGCCTAGTAGCCAGCCACATAATGGAAAACTTTGAGAAACGCAGGTCCCTGGGGTTGTTCAGGAACAGCAAACTGGTTCTTGAACCTGGTAGGTTCATAGTCGCGAACGCAGGAGTGCTTCTCTCTACAGTCACGGACGTGAAGGAATATGATGAGCTGTTCGTTGGAACTGATGTGAGCATGAACTCGCTCTTGAGGGTCCCACTATACGGTGCGGTTCATCCCATCATAGTGGCAAATAAGGTAAATGACGGTAGAAACACGAAGACGAACCTTGTTGGACAGGTGTGTGAGAACACGGACATACTGTTCAAGTCATTGTTCCTTCCTGAACTCAAGGTGGGAGACACCATTGCGGTACTTAATTCAGGAGCCTACATTTCATCGATGGCCTCTAACTATAATCTGCTGAGAAGACCATCCGAGGTTCTAATAGATGGAGACCGCGAGATTGTGATAAAGAGGCAAGAAACTCTGGACGACATGCTTGCAACGTTCCAGGATAGTCAATAATGGATCGACGGATAAATCTTCAAATCACTTTCTAATTTAACTGATTCCAAATTACTTCAAAAAAGAGAAAAAATAAAAAAATTGTAAAATCAGCTGTAAGAAATGTAATCGTAGAGCAGGATGCCTCCAAACATGACGTTCTCCTGGTATGCCTTTATTGAAGACTGCGGGATGTGTGAACTCACTACCCAGTACCCGCTTATTGAGTACAGGTATACATTCACCGTCATGTTCACAAGTTCTTCGTTCATCTGGTGGAAATACTTCAGAGCAAGCGTTGTATTGCTGGTTGTGCTCGCGTTTGCATACATCTGATCCATTGCAGTGAGGTTGTGGTACTGCTCCACCATCCCTGGCAGATTACTTACTGGGTTTGACGAATTATTGAACCAGGATGGATAGAATCCCTGCGGTCCCATAAAGAAGCTGTTGATGTTTGGGTACGCTATCGGTCCCATATAGTCTGTTGGATACGGATAATCTGGTTCCCAGAGTGCTTGAAGCAATGGTGCAGGATTCTGTCCTGGAACTTCCCACGCAGTCAGGTCATTGTTGGGGGTTGGTTGAACCGGGAATGAAGCTCCTGCAATCATAGTGGCAAGATCCTGTCCCCAGGTCGTAGCGCCCTCAACATCAACCGGATCTGCCGTGTAAACTGCAATCGGAATGTTTAGTGGGGCTCCTCTGTAAAGTATGTCTCCAGCAGTTATGCCTCCAGCCGTGACTGAAGCAACGGTCAGTCCTTCAGCCGAGAAATATGGAGAGTTCATGAACGCCGTCCAG
This sequence comes from Thermoplasmata archaeon, assembly GCA_021827945.1. Lineage (GTDB taxonomy): Archaea > Thermoplasmatota > Thermoplasmata > Thermoplasmatales. The sequence goes on along the minus strand of JAKATW010000133.1, from coordinate 16,640 downwards.
TTCTGTTTGGCGTCTGTCATGTTGTACTGAGGCAGTGAAACACCTGCAGCAAGCAAGCTAGCATTGCTTTGGTACCCGAGCATTCCATCCGGGAGTGCCCCCGCGTAGCCTGTTCCAAATGTTGTGTTGTATACGGAGTTTCCTACCTGCTGAGAGAGATAGTAGGGATAGTTGTATGCGTCAGCAAAAGCCCTTCTCACCTGCACAGAGTCAAAGAAAGTCTGAGGTATGTTTGCTGAAGGAAAGACGCTCGATAATATGGTCTCGTTTATGTCGGTGTTGATCTGGTACCAGTATATTCCGATAGTCGGGAAAGTATACACATTGACAACCCCAGATTTCTGAAGTCCCTGGACTGCGTACCAGTCGCTTGTCGGGAAGTAGGTTGCTGCCGCTGCGTATCCTGATTTCAGCTGAAGGTACTGAGTCGATTCCTGTCCAATGTATTCCAGAACGACTTCATTTATGGATGCCTTGGGCATCCACCCATTTCCAGGTGGATTGTAGTTGGGATTTGCAATTAGGACAACTTCTGATGCAGGTATCGTGTAGTCTATCATATACGGTCCACTCGACATGATGTTGTTGACAAGGTAGCTGACGTAGTCTCCTGCACTCCCATGGGCCTGATAAGCCAGGAAGTCAGACGCATTCCATCCTATTCCTCCTCCGTGTTGCTGGGCCCATGCCGCATCCAGTATCCATCCTCCACTGACCTGCCCGAGTATTTCATCGACAAGGGAAGGGGACATAGGATTCTGGAAGTGGAAGGTGACGTTGTTCGTTGCATTGTTCCACGTTATATTCTGGGTCAGATTCCAGAATGTGTTAGATGCGTAGTAATTCCCTGGAAGCAAATACTGGGCTTGGATCCATCCTGGAGTACCAGGTGAACCGGAGTCGAACAGCAGTGTCCGGTAAAACGAGAAAGCAACGTCCCACCCTGTCACATGAGTTCCATCTGCAAATGTTGCGTTGGATCTGATGTGGAAAGTGTAGTTCTCGTAGGGTTGGATGTACACATGATAGCTCCCTGTGTATCCCGCCATCGAGGCGTTCACGTTCACGGTATAGTTGTTGTAGTTAGTGTTAATTCCGCCGTTCGTCGTTGTCGGTAGATAGGCTGCAAGGTAAGGGAAGAATTGTGTTGAACTTGATCCGTTGTAGCCGACTAGTGTGGCCATCGTGTTGGCATCGATTTCAAAGTTCTGAATACCGTAGGCAATAGCAGGGTCTATTGTGACGTAACCTCCTGTTGTAGCCTCTGCATTCACTAGGGTTGTCTGTCCAGCTGAAGAGGTTGAGTATTCAGCCGCCTTTGAAAATACCGGAATATCTTCGAAATATGCGGTGTTGTAAACTCCCAATGAAGAGTTCACATCTCCGGTCGTACCATTTACCTCTGCGGTAAAAGTGTTCAGTTGAAGTTGGTAATAGCCCGTGGACAGAGTGATGTTGTAAAGAGCACTGCTTAGGGGTAACTCGTACAGTCCAGAAGAATTATTGAAGTAGTAAGGTAGCACCACCGAGCCAACCTGAGAACCATTGAACATTACATTCACAGATTGTGACACGACCTGGTAGCTGCTGTTTGCAGGCGGAGTAAAATATCCCAGAAGGATAGAAAGCGATGTTCCTGGTGCATATATCCAGCTATTGTTCACAATCGGAGACGCACTCGCTGACTGTATTGCGATGTTCCCGTAAGACTCGTTCTGCGGTAGAGCCGCAGCAGCCTCACTTACTCCGATTGGTACAATCTGTTCGTTTCCAGTGAACGTTGAGCTCGGATAGTTTACCACATAGTATACGTAGTACGATCCGGGGGAAGAGTAAGTGTGAGATACGTTGACGAAGTCGGACCCAGAGTAAGGAATCACCTGAGCTGCTCCATCTCCCCAGTACAAATTCACATTGTTGAACTTACCGTTCGTCTTTAGAGAGATATTGTACGGAGTATTATACTGAGCCACCACACTTGCCGATGTTATTTCTGCAGACGTTCCCACGGGCACCGATGAAGTTGGATGATAGAATGCGAGGACCCCGAAGGCAGCAATAATCACCACAAGTACCACGATGATTGCATACCATTTAGAATTCGAAGAACCCTGCTTCCTGGGAGGCATCGGTGCAGCTGGAGAAGACTGCTTTTGGTTGCTGTCTTGACCATCTGTCATTTGTTGTTTCCTCCAAAATTCCAGCAAACAATAGAGACTCCAATTTAAGATTTTCTAAACCGTTTAACATGGCTAAAGTCTAGCTCAGCGAAAGGTCATTATGAGTTGTTGATGCTAAGCAAACGGTTGAATGGTTGATCTCAGTTCGAGTTTCTCTCTGCAGAGTCCACCTATCAAATCTCTTCAGTCCTACATCAGTAGGAACTCTCTCTTGTCTTTGGTATCAAGTTTATCTATGATGGCGGTAAGTTGCTTTCTAAAGGAAGCCACGCTCCTGTCACCCATCGCTTCTCCGTCCTCTATGTGTCTCAGGACCATCGATCCAATGACTGCCTCGTATCCAAAAAGGGGAGGTTTGTATTTCATCTTCCCTATCCTTTCGTCTATCTCTCGAGTTATCCTGTTCCAGTACCATTCACCTGCCCTAAGGACTCCGCCGTAGCCACTTATATTGATTTCCGTCGGGCTGCCCAATCTCTTATAGAGAGATATGGCTGCATTTGCAGTTTCGTGCGCTGCCTCATTCATAATCTCATTCGCAACGGCGTCATCTTCCTCTGCCAGTCTCGAAACGTGCGTTGCAAGAAGCGCTATTCCTCTGATGTCAAGCTTCCCCCGGCCCACTCTGCTGACGAGTTCTCTGTCATCAGACAACTTAAAATACTCTCTAACAAAATTCAATACTCTGGTATCCCGGTCGGCCCTCAAATCCATCAGCTTTGTCGCTTCCCTCAGGCATTTCGTACCTATGCTGAATCCACTTCCCTCATCATCCAAGAACCAGCCCCATCCACAAGATCTCTCTACCCTCCCATCATAGACCCCGTACGACACCATGCCGGTTCCAGGAGCAACAACGATGCCAGTACCTTCTGGGAACCTTGAATAGAAGCCTGCCTCTCCATCGTTGTAGAATGAGAGTTTTGTATCAGGAAGCATTCCGTTCAGGGTATCGATTATTGTTTTGGAGTCCTTCTCTGAATCCTTCATTCCTGCCAGGGCAAAAGTGTATTCCTCGACCTCATTGACGCCCGAGTTCTCTTTTGCCTTTTCAATAGCAGATAGCAGGTTTCTATTGAAGGTGATCAGTCCTACGTTCTTGTAGTTTGAAGACCCTGCAACCCCAACCCCTAATATCCTGCCTTCGGTGCTATGGACAACCGCGATGGTCTTAGTAGCTCCGCCGTCAACTGAGATTATATTCACTCAGAGCAATCGGAATGGAGTTTAAATTCTTTGCAACCGATGCGTCTTTCCTATATCTCAGACAACTACCATCTCTCCTTCACCGGTATGCATGCTAGTCCCGTACCGGTTGCTGGTGTGTTGACGCCTGATTCGTACTCGAGTCCTCCGTCAAAGGGCTGTCTGGATATGGAATGAAAACCGTCTAGATCGGTGTATTTCACGTTGGAAAGAGAGGAGGCAACAGAGAGAGATGCGGCTATACCGAGCTTGCTCTCCACCATGCATCCGACCATTGCATCTATTCCGTATGACTGTGCTGTGACAAGAGTCTTGAAAGCCTTCCTGATCCCCCCACTCTTCGTCAATTTTACGTTGATCAAATCTGCACTTTCGTTCAAAATTGCGTTAACTACATCGAAGGGTTCGCTTATTGATTCGTCCAGCATTATCGGGATGTCACTCTGTCTTCTTAATAGACGGAGGTCCTGCAAATTGTGCTTGTCCATAGGTTGTTCGAAAAAGAGTGCTCCTGTATCCCTGAGCACCTGTGCGACCCTGTATGCGTCCCTCAGCTTGTAACCCTGGTTTGCATCTACGTAGAAATCTCTTCCATCGAGATGTTCTGAGATGGCTCTGATCCTCTTTATGTCCAGTCCGGCATCCTTTCCGACCTTCACCTTGACTATCCGAGTTTTTATTTTTTTCAGTTCATCGAGTGATCTCAGGCTCTCTTCAACTGATCCAAGACCTATGGTAAGGGATGTCGGAATGCTCTTCAACCCCCCTCCCAGAAAATTGGTCAGATGAATTCCTATAGACTTGGTGATCAGATCATGGACTGCCATGTCTACAGCATTCTTTGCGGTAGGACTGGAATACACAGACTTATAGACATCTTCAAGAAACTCCTCTACTCCCAGGTATCTGTTCCCCTTTAGTTGTTTCAATATCTGCAGGACCGTCTCATAAACTGCGGCAGGAACTTCTCCCGTGATTTCCTGTATAGTGGACCCCTCCCCGAAACCAGATTCGTTTCCAGAATCCAATTCAAGTATGGTCCCCGAGTAATCATAGACCGTCCCCAGAGAGATCTTGAATGGTTCCGTCAAAGGAACATTTAGAAGAACCACGTTCGCTCTGGCTACGTTGGTATCTCCAATCTTGATGTCAGTCTCAATAGTCTCTTTTCTTATGTGTGTCATCTTCTCACTTCAAAGTCGACCTAGGTCAGAACGTTAATTCTGAAAATTATTTAAATCTTATAGAATCTCACTCAACTTCTCTTTCATGTTCATGTCGAAATCTAAAATAAACGCTGGCTAACTTCTTTCAACATGATGAAAACGCTTATAATCCCGTCCGGGCTGCCAAGAATTGGAGACTTATATGGCTGATAATAATAGTTCGACCAACACGCAATCAGCTCCGACACTGAGGAAAGATGCCGTGAAATTTTGGGGGCTCGTTTTTTACGCTGTTTCCATCATTTTCCCTGCAGGAGCCTTTGCAGTGACCGGAGTTACCGCGATGGTCTTCGGAGGAATTACCGCACCGCTGGCTTTCCTTATTGCGGGTGCAACTCTGTTTCTTGCGATAATTGCGGTATATGTGTTCAGCGAAAAGATTGCTAACGCTGGCGGATACTTCAAGTACGTGGAGGCAAGCACGCAGAACAAGTACGTATCAAAGAGCGTAGGATTCTGGCACCTGTTCTGGGTGGTGGGAGATATCGTGGGAGCTAGCATCGTCGTCGGATGGTTCGTGTATGTCAGTCTGATAGCACTTTACAACTACACCCTCCCATTCTATGCAGTAGTTCTTCTAAGCCTCATCGTTCCGGTACTCTACCTTGTCGTTGGATACCTTGGAATCAAGGATCTAACCAGGACTGCTATGTTCATCGGACTGCTTCAGATAGTGTTCTTTGTCATTGTGAGTACTGGCCTGCTCGTGCTTAGTCACCACCACAGTCTTGCACCATTCAACATTGCAAACTCTACCAATGGCCTCTATGGATTCTTCCTTGCGATGGTTGTAGGTGCATTTCTTGCTTATGGGGGATACGGATCTGTCGTGTCCTTAGGTGAAGAAGCACACCTTGCAAAGAAGAGCCTTAAGAAAGCTATCGTTACTGCTCTGCTTATAATGGTCGCGTTCGATACGTTTGTCGTGTATGCCATCGTCGCTTCCTCTGGTTCTAATTTCAGTACAGTGGTAGGTTCTTTCGCGCCGGGAGTATATCTGGCCCAACAGTACATGGGAATAGACATTGCTGTCCTCGCTTTTGTCATAGTGATATTCGCTCAGATTTCCTCTCCTGTGATATTCGGAAACAGCGGAGCAAGGACGATTTTCGCACTCGCTAGGGACGGGGTCCTTCCCAAGAGCCTTGCGAGCGTTCATAAGAAATATAAGAGTCCTCACATTGCAACAGTCTGGTTGTTCATTGTGCTCGTGGTGGGGATCGTTGCCACACTAGGGGGATTTGTAGCTGCACTTGGAGTCGCAAATGGACTGTTCTACGGATTTTCCGCTTGGTTCACTGCAATAACTGTATTCACACTTCTCTACCACATCGTAACAAATCAGTCGCTCGCTCTCTTCCTGAAGAGAACCAAGGAGAAGATAAATATTCCATTCCACATAATCGGACCTGGAATTGCGAGCATCATAATGGCCATAGCAATATACTACTCGCTTGCTGGACTGTCTGGACCACTGCTAGTCGCGGACTTCATGATAGTTGTCTGGATAATTCTGAGCGTGATCATCATATATCTGAGGAGAGATAAACTCAAAGTCGAAAGTGTTGAAGAACTGACTAGATAAGCAGAGGTCGGAAAATGGTAACACCCGAATTCAAACAACTCAGCGGTAAGGTGACCTCCACTGGCAGGTATACGGTGAAGATTGGTGGAAAGGAATTCATCGACTTCTCAGGAGCTGCCATGGCGGTCGGACACAATTTTGTCCAGCCTAAGGAGCTCATCTCGCCGCTAACTTATCTTATCTACAGGAACTCCTACACCGAACAACTCATAGAGAGACTCGCTACCATTTCCGGATTCGAGAACGTGGCCTTCACTACTTCCGGTACCGAGGCATGTGATGCAGCTCTTGAGATGAATTACGGAAGACCATATATTTCATTCGAAGGAGCCTATCATGGGCTGGATTACATTACGAATCTGGTGTCCAACGGAGAAGGAATCGACGAGAGAAATAAGATAGTCCACCTCAAATTCCCAAATAGGGAAATAAGTGACGAAACTGCTATTGCCGCAAATGATAGGATCCTAAGGCGGGCATCGAAACAGTTTGACATCCAGGGAAGCGTTGTAATAACCGAGCTTATAGAATCTGACGGAGGTATAAATGTAATGACTGAACAATTTGCCCGAGCCCTCAAGGACACGCTCAGAGAATACAACATGCGCCTGGTAATAGACGAAGTGTACACCGCTCTAGGGAGATCTGGTGAGATGCTCCTCTTCAAGAGATACGGATTCAAGCCTGACTATGTCTGCCTCGGAAAGGCACTCGGGGCCGGTTTCCCACTTGGAGCAGTCCTGTTCAATGAGCAGTACCCGCTCTACAAGAACAATCTCGTCAGCATGCAGGCTGCAAGCATGTTCACTTCGAGAGTCGCCCTGAAAGTACTGGGAAAGATCACTGAAGAGAGAATAAGATATGTCAGGGAAACGAGCAGATATATCATGAAGAGACTGGTCGAAATCGAAAGTCAAAGAATCAGAGAGGTAAGAGGAAGGGGTTTCATGATAGGAGTTGACCTTGTGAATTCGAGTGGAAAGCCGGACCCAAAGTATGCGCTAGATGTCAGGAACAGGATTGCTAGACTGGGAGTTGTGTGCACCCTGACTGGATCTCAAAACAACGTATTGAAGATCACCCCCCCAGTAACTGCTCCCTTCGGTGTGATAGAAAGAGGGATATCAATTATTTCAGAAACATTGAGGGTCGCAAACCATTGAACGTTGATCTTGCTTGAGCGACCTCCAATTTTTTATTTGTGTAACTTCATCTTAAACGCTCTGCCGTCTATGTGCCTCACTCCTTTCCCATAGAGCCACCTCTAGGAACAGGCAAGAATCATGAAAATCCGTGATCCTGATCTACTAATTTTTTGTTACTACGATCCGTGAACCACTGTTGGAAACTCTGTTATTTCGACAGTCCCATTAGCAACGTTCCCAAAAACTATGAACGGCTGAAGGTAATTTGTCAGACGGCATTACGATAATTGCATGCAACGAGAACTTCAGGAGTACTATTTTTAAGTTTACTCAGTTTCAATCATAATTTATTGAGCAGGTGCATCAATCTGAAACTCCTTTCCTCACCATATCGTTATCACTTTTGACATTTGTTCCTTCTTTCCATCTGTTCCCTTGAAATGACTCTCAAACTTGTAATGAACTCTCGCTGGAATCTCCCCTCTGAACTTGTTCGGTGAGTGCGGGTCGTTCGAGATCAGGAGTCTTGTTGTTTCGTCTCTTATGTTAGCTCTCCAAGCCTGAGACCACCCTATGTAAAACCTCTGTTCTTGAGTTAACCCGTCAATCTCTCTGCGAAGAGATGGGTTCCTCTCAAGCTTCCTCTCGAGAGCATCATATGCGATACTGATTCCTCCTATATCGGCAATGTTTTCGCCCAGAGTCAATTCGCCATTCACACGGAGTCCAGGTAGAGCTTCCTGAGAGCTGTAAAGGTCCACAACAGATTTTGCCCTCTTGGTGAATTCGCCTGCATCCTCTGGTGCCCACCAGTCATTAAGGTTTCCATCCTTATCGTACTTCCTTCCTTCATCATCAAAACCGTGGGTGATTTCGTGTGCTATTATTCCGCCGGTAGCCCCATAGTTCACAGCATCATCAAGTTCAGGGTCAAAGTAGGGCGGCTGGAGTATTCCTGCGGGGAACACTATCTCGTTCACAGTAGGGTCGAAATATGCGTTAACAGTCGGGGGAGTCATTTCCCAAAGCTCCCTGTCAACTGGGGAATCTATTCGTTTTATTTCCCTTTCAAACTCGAAAGCATTCGATCTCAGTACATTCCCTAGGAAATCGTATGGCGTGATGGTGATCGAGCTGTAATCTATGAATCTGGTCGGATAGCCGATTTTTGCACGGAACATACTAAACTTTTCTAATGCTTTGGCCCTTGTATTTTCAGACATCCAGCTCAGCTTTTCAAGTTTCTCGGTGAATACTTCTCTCAGGTCGTTCACCATCTCTTCCATTCTCCTCTTCGATTCTTCTCCAAACGTCCTTTCCACATACAGCCTACCAAGTGCCTCGCCGATTTCCGAGTCAATCAGGTTAACCATTCTCTTCCATCTTTTCTCTTGCTTCGGTCGACCGGACATCTTCCTATCGAAGAAGTCAAAGTCCTCATTTGCCACTTCCTCATGAAGGAACGGAGCTGAGAAATGTAGCACCTGCCACATCAGATAGATTTTCCAGGAGTCTAGTGGTATATCTATCAGCATTTTGGAAAGATTCTCGAAGAATTCCGGCTGCTTTACCACGATATGTTGAACAGGAGGCAAGGATATTTCTGAAAGGTACTGCTTGATGTTGATGTCTCCTAGCCTTTTATCAATTCCCTCCAACTCAAAACGATTGTAATTTCTCTCTGGGTCCCTGAGTTCTACTGGTGTTCTGCTTGACTCAGCCATCCTCAGTTCTAAATCGAAGACAATCTCCGAGTCAGCATCTGCTTCTTTCCGTGACTCCCCATACAGTTCTAACATGTTTGCAATGTGCTTTTTGAAATCCTTCCTGATGTTCTCAAAAGAGTCTTTTAGATAGTAGTCCTTGTTTGGAAGAGAAATTCCCCCTTGGGTTAAGTAGTACGCATATGTGGAACTTTTCTTTTCGTCTGCATATGAGGAGTATGAAAACATGACAGGAATACCAATTCTGTGCAGCTTCGACACTGCTGGAATGATTTCGTCTTTTTCTGATATTCCCTGAATTATTTTCATAATGTCTTTTATTGGCTCAAATCTCTTCCTCTCAATCGTTTCGGTGTCCATTGATGATAGGTAGAACCATCCAACTTGGTTCTTTACCAGGTCATCTGGATGATCTCCGAATGCGCACTCCTCAAGTATTTTCCCGAGGATGAACCTATTTCTCTCCAGAAGCTCCGTAAATGAACTCCACTGAGACTTGTCCTGGGGTATGGGATGGGCGTCGATCCACTTGCCGTTACAGTACCTGTAGAAATCAGTTCCTGGATCAGCAGAGGTATCCATGAAGTCAACCGAAAACTTTGGATCCTCAGGTCTCTCATTGTTGCTTATTCTCTCAACCCTATTCGTGACTTCGGTGATATCCATTGTCACGGATGCACTGACGTGAATAAATCTTTACTGCTTCTGGAATTAAAACCGACCGTAAGGAAATAGCAGACGACGTTATGAAATAGAATTATCAATATTGCAAGTATTGAGTATAGAATATCAGTCTTTGCTCAAAGGTGAAAACTCTGGCGTTGGAAATCAGTACTATTACATAAATCGACTCTGGTGACATTTTCCAGGAAATATGGATAGTACCGTTACCAGTTGCACCATATAGGTATATCCATGGAACTACCTCTGTTCCAGTTGATATTGAACTACCTTTTGAAATAGTCGCACTATGATTGGTAGCCTTATTTGACGAATTAAATGATTCTTCAGTCCAGAATAAATATTGGCTCAGCGTCAAGACGTAAATCGAGAAATGAGTAGCATTGCTTGTCACAGATCCCGAGATCAGATTTGAGGTGGAAGAATTTAAGATATTGATCATAGCCAAAAAATTGACACTGCTGTTGGCTGCGGGACCCACGGTCACCTTAGTAAATCCTAGGGTTCCATAGACCACACCTTTAGTCTCTACCGGTTGAGCCAATATTGTCAGCGTTGACGAAATTAGTACAACAACTACCACCAGAATTGGTATTGCTTTCCAGTGGACTTTAAAATTCATAGTTAACTATCTCCGATAACCACGAAATTCCCTATAAAATACATTTCTATTTCAGGTAGTTTTGGAAGATTTTGTTGTTTGATACTGACTCATTTTCATAAATATATTCCTCTTTTCCGTTAATCCACGCATGAAGGTGAAGAGGAAGACACTTGTGGACATAAGAGGAATGGAGATTCGGGTTCCAAATGTGTGCAAGACGAAATCGGAAGGTTGAAGAAACTGCTAGAGCAAAATCGAGACAACGTCTCTTCCTTGCTCTTTCCGTAAAATGCCTCCGTTATCATAAGTCTGACATTTCTGACAATTGCAGCAGTTATCAACCGTAGTTATTCATAAGTGACTAAGTGATGACCACACAGACACATACTGAAGTCACCTTCCGGGATGTGAATTATTTGTATATCATATCATAATGTTTTAATATGATACTATAATTCAAGGTTATGAAAAAAGCCGCAATAATGCTAGATGATGGCTATCATGATCTAGAACTTTGGGTTCCATATTACAGGTTGCGAGAAGAGAAAATCAATTTCGACATTCTTGCATGGCAAAACAGGCTATATAAGGGGGAATTTGGAATTGATCAGATAACACCCACACGACTTCTTTCAGATACTCCGTTAAAGTATGATTTCGTGTTTTTCCCAGGTGCTAAATCCCCCGGGAACTTGCTGCGGAATCCAAAAACAGTTGATATTGTAAAGAAAATGTCAGATGAGGGAACATTCTTTGCGACAATATGTCACTCTCCTCTTTTATTGGCTGAAGCTGGATTATTGAAGGGGAAGAGGATTACAGGACACCCCAGTATTAGATCTGAGGTTGAAAATGCGGGAGCAATATTCGTGGACTCACCTGTGATCAGATCATCCGAAACTATTATCACTGCGAGAACGCACTTTGACCTGAGTGAATTTATGCCAGAGTTCATAAACATAATCAAATCTAATTGACCTGAATGACGTATAATAAGATCAGCAGGAAAATTGGTATCAGGACCATCCTTTTCCCAGTCTTCGTTGTTATCGCAATTGTCGTAGGCCTCGCTCTGGGATTTAAGATCAAAGCAGGTACTTCAATGGTGGCCACATACGGCATCCCGGTAGGACTTTTCTTCATGATTTATCCAGCCATGACAAAAGTCCGTCTGAATGAGCTTGGAAAGAGCCTCAGGAACGTCAAAACGGTTGGACTCATGATACTGCTCAATTATGCTATAGCTCCATTTCTAGTTGCGGGAATTGCTTACTTTTTCATCTATGAAGTATACAGACCTTTGAATCTTATAGGTTCTAACGTTGCATCTCAGATGCTTGTCGGAATCATTCTGCTTGGCGTCGCTCCTTGTATCGCAATGGTAATGGTTTGGACTGATCTTGCTCACGGTAATCTTCCACTGGGAGTGTCTTTCGTTGCGTGGAACTCAATTATTCAAGTCATAACCACGCCATTCTTGGTCTACCTCCTCGCACGCACATCGGTGATTGTGAGTCCTGAATTGATTCTTGAGAGCGTGCTGCTATACCTCGTCTTACCCTTGATTGCGGGAATAATAACGAGAAGATTGCTACATCGAAAAGTATATTTCTCTCGGGTGTTAAATAAACTGGGATCAGTGCAGACCATAGCGTTGCTCTTCACAATAGTAGTCATATTCTGGGGTGAAGGCTATGGAATAATTGATACTCCATCGTTGGTCTGGATGGTAGGTGTCGTGATGCTCATCTTCTATTTTTTGCTTTTCCAGACAGGATATCTCACTTCAAGGAGGGTCGGCCACGATTATCCCGATTCTACTGCTATCGGATTTACGGTATCTGCCAGGGACTTTGAGGTGAGCATTGCAATTGCAATAGCGGCATTTTCGGTGTATCCTTACGTAGCAATAACCACCGCTATTGGGCCTCTGCTTGAGATTCCCTTGATGCTATTTCTGGTATGGGTCCAGCTTGGGCGGGAACAGAGAATAAATACGGCGAAGCAGTTAACTTCAATGGAGATGAGCAAATGAACGATGATGCAAATTACTGCAGTCTGAGAAAGATAGATGAAGTCGACTCCGAGAAATATGAGGATCTTTCTAAGATAATGGGGGTGGTGGGAAACAAAAGCAGGATAGCCATACTAGAGATTATTGCAAAGTATGACAGCGTTTGTTCTTGTGAACTCCAACCCGCAATGAATCTGCCTCAACCAACAGTGACGGCCCATCTTCTAAAAATGTACGAAGTAGGACTCTTAAAGAGAAGAGAAGAATGGAAATTTAGCTATTACTCTATTGACCCGCGGTATGAAAGTCTGGTGAAACAAATATTAAAAACAAGTTCGACGGACTAAGAACATAGTTTCCCAACCGGAGAGATACACTGTTCGGGCCTACGGATAGCAGGCACTTAAGAACAGTGTGCACCTAACTGCACGGTAAGGAAAGCGCTTTGGTTTACTGCCCTGAGAATGGCAACGCCATCAAGAGGGGCTGTTCACCGCTCCTAGGATGAGCCCGTCGAAGGGTACACGGGCATAATGAGGTTGGGAATGGGCCTCATAGGGGCGGACTTCTGTATTTCGAAGGAGGAAACGAGGAACGAGTATTGGAGGCCTTAGAGACGCAGCTTCTACTAAGGGAAGAAATAAAATATCTCGTTCTTAATTATGGAAAATGTTATTTATCTCTATAAATTCCATTATTCGTTATGTATGTACTAAAAAAAGCTAAATTGTATTCCACTGGAAAATTTCTTGAAAGAGACTTATTATTTTCTACAATTGTAGAAGATATAGGTAAAAATCTCGATACAAAATATTCTAAGATAATGGTTGCAGAAGGGATGACTGTTATTCCTGGATTCGTCGATCTACATAATCACTTCAATGGAGCAGGAGGAGAGGGTGGCCCCAATACAAGAAGTATTCCACTAAACTCAAGTTCCTTAATAGGAAGTGGTATCACAACTGCAGTCGGTCTTCTTGGAACGGACGGTTTTACGAGATCACTTACTGATCTATTGCTTCAAGCTAGAAAGTTAAAGAGTGATGTCGATACATTCATATATAGTGGTTCCTACCAAGTTCCAGGTCCTACAATGACAGGTAGTTTAGCTAAGGATATTATTCTAATACCTGAGGTAGTAGGTGTTAAGATTGCTCTTTCAGATCATAGATCGTCTTATCCCGACAGAGCTTCATTGATTAGGACTGTTACTGAGACGAGAGTGTCATCTATTTTGGCAGGGAAGCCTGGAATTATAATGACTCATATGGGTACAGGAAAGCTCAGATTTGAGCCGATATTTGACGTAGTAGAAAACACTGATATTCCGATCACACAATTCGTACCAACTCATATAGATCGGAATAAAGAATTATTAACGGCGTCAGTAGAATTTGCAAAGAAAGGCGGATTCCTTGACTTAACGGCCAATATAAGGGGGAAGACTCTAGAGAGTATCAGATATCTTATTTCAAAAGGAGTAAAAATTGAAAACATAACTATTAGCACTGACGGAAACGGCTCATTTCCTTCTTTCGATAAAGACGGCAGACTTCTGAATATTAGGATTGCACCTACCGACGCTATACTGAAGATCTTTGTCAGTTTAATGAAACAAGGCGGTGATTTGCTAAATTACTTCATGAAAGCAGTTAGTGAAAATCCTGCAAGCAGGCTGAAGTTGAAAAAAGGAAAAATAGAAAAAGGGTATGATGCCGATTTCCTTATTTTTGATGATAGTTTACATCTGAAATATGTAGTATCTCGAGGGAAAGTTCATACTATTTAAGTTTGAGTTTAGATAAGTGCTTAAGCGGATGGTATCAGTTAACCTAGAATATTGCAAGTTCTACTAACAAATTCTACGAAATTATGTTATCATGGATTCAAGCCTGAGTTTGCCCAAAGGTATCACTACAAAATTTAAGATTATCTGTGTTTTTCAGGTTCTAAGATAGTAAAGCAAAACTAATTTTGTAATGTTGCTCCTTCTACATTCTATTTCTGTTAAACTCATAAAATCGCAGGTTACACAGACATTCTAGTGATAAGAATATGGAAAGGTAGATTCAAACACCCTATCTAGATCATGATATTGTGATAACAGAACGTGTCGTAGAAGCACTGGAAAGACGGAGGAAATACGTCACAGCATACTGTCATCTCAAAATTCAATCATAAGATTTAAGATAAACAAGATAAAGTAAAGTTCCCACTTAAAGCTCTCCAGTATCCAAAAATCTCTTTCGATACCATACAAGAGGATAAACGTTAATATTCAGACGCATTTTAAAACTGTGAAACAAATCGTTCTTCATGGAGGTGTTGGCAATTCTTCTGGCTCGGTAGAAGCTCTTGAGAAATACGCAACCTTGTCCTTAAACGAGAAAACTCCACTGGATGCGGTAGTAGCAGCTGTCACATATATGGAAGATGATCCCAACTTTAATGCGGGAACTGGTTCAGCTATGCGATTGGATGGCAGCATTCAAATGGATGCTTCTTGTATGATGAATGGGAGCTTTGGGGCAGTCATAAATATCGAGTCTGTGAAGAACCCGGTAAAAGTAGCCAGAGATGTAATGAAACAGACAAACCACTGTATTTTAAGCGGGGATGGAGCGGTAACTTTCGCTCGGAAAATGGGCTACCCATTCTATGACCCTTCTACAGATAAATCCCGCAAAAAACTCGAGAAGTTAAAGGAAATTGCAGCAAAGGATGATAGATATCGTTTTTCCAGAGAAGTTGCAACCGACACCGTAGGAGCTGTAGCAGATTTCAATGGAGTTGTTGCATCAGCACTTTCAACAGGTGGCAATGGAAAAATTCCCATGCTGAGAGGAAGGGTAGGGGACACTCCGATACCTGGTGCCGGTATCCTAGTAATGGATGAATTCGGAATAGCGGCAACTGGCGGTGGGGAAGAGATCATAAGGAAGATGCTATCCTATCGCCTGTTCAGCAAAAGAGAGAGCTTACAAGAAGAATGGAAACTAATCGCAGAGAAAGCAGAAGTTTCTTTGGGGGTAATTGGTTTTAATCACGGGATGCCTTTCTCTTTTTCTAATAGGCCTATGCCTTATTGGTACGCGAAAGGAGTTTAATAATCAACAAGCGGTTCAACTCCTCTGAAGTTATTACAATGGAATTGTACGGGGTAAAGGCAGATTCTCATGACAACGTATATTGCACCAACAGAACGAGGACATTGACCTTGACTCGTCCCGTTTAAAGGAAGAACCGATGGAGAGAGTGTCAAATACTACCAAGATCAACTAGACTATTCCGAATACATGAGAAAAATAGGAGATTAACGACAGCAACTGAATATACATTATCCCCAGGAATGAACATCGGCAGTTTGACTGCCTCCTCGTTGTTGAATATCGTTGAAATCTCATCCTCTATTTCCTCCTTCCTATCCTTGGAGGTCTGAGGCCTTGATATCAGATTGGTCATAACAATCCTGTTAGATTCTTCGATCTTCGATGTTCTGGCCCCTTTTGGCTTGATGCGCCAGAGGTCGAGTACATTACTGTTATCGACCAAAGTCCCATTCGAAATGAGAATTGCATGAACCTCGTTCTTTGTCATAGTAATTCTCTACCCATTGACATTCTTTTTTTGACTATTGACCTGAGATCATGCGATTCCATGTGTCGAATATGTACTTCTAGAAGTTTATTCAGTCTTAGCATCTTCATCTGCCTGAGGAGATCTTCTTTATCATTATTTTTTAAAGTTCCGTATATTTCAGCCGTCTTGAAGAGATAAGCAAGGTGTACTTCAAAGCCAATGCATCTGAGCATCCTTGCTAAGAATTTTCCCCATTTTAGATTTATCAATTGCAATTTTTAGGTTTTGAAGGAGACACCCATTCCTGAGTCTTCTCCATTCATCATCATTGTTGGAGAACTGGTATTGTGCCTTTTAATTTTCCTATAAATCCATCTGCGTAATAAATACGCCACGTTTATGAACGTCTATTCTCATCATCCATACCATCTCCAGATGGTCTGAGAGAATAGAACTTCGTAATCAGTTGACCAAACTTCTATTCGTCCTTATCTAAGGATGCAATATCAAGATGAAGAACAACCGGCCTAATAGTCGATCTCAACGATTAATTTTATGCGCAGATTGCCTTTCCGACTCTCACGACATTACGGTCATAATTCCTTTTTCATGACATGTAATAGCTGGATGATTTTTTGTTGAGAGCTTTTAATAAGCCTCTTAAACATTTCATAACAAGGACAGTTTAGATGAACT
>JAKATW010000007.1 GCA_021827945.1 Thermoplasmata archaeon | reverse complement strand
TTGATAAACCAAGAAATAGCTGTCCATCTGATTGCCGATGATGGGAATGATGTCTGTAGAGCAGATACCATCTTGTTCAGCCACAGCAACTTTATCGAGATATGGACGGAGTTTCCCATAGAGTATATCACTTTTATAGAATTTAAATTTAGAACTCTTTAGGACAGTTGAATCGCCAAAAGTGGATATTTTGATCTTTCCAGGAGTTATATTTTCTAAACCTACATACAATTCGAATTTATTTTTCAAAGGTTCAACAATCTCTCTCCGAGATTCTGAAACTTCGGCCAACTTCTTAAGTACCCACTCCTCCGGTATCTCCCCGATCTCGGTCAACTTGTAACCCGGTCTAGTCAAGATAGCCGAGCTCCTTGAGGTAAGAATCCAGCTTCTTATCAATGTCTTTTAACTGCAAATCCGTATCCGAAATCTCGGAGAGTACGTTTCTAATGTCAATCTGTTCCTCGTCGTTTATCTGAGATACATACAGTGTTACGTTAAGGTTCCCATCCTGCTTCAGTATTTCCTCACTTGACCGCACAGTAGTTAAGCCTTCTATCGTCTCAAACGATTCTAAGGCATTGACAATATTATCGATATGCTCCGGATAAAGTTGATTCAGTTTCCTGATCTCCTTATGTTTTCCAAACTGGTTAGAGGCATTTATGAATAGTATCCTGTTCTTTGACTTCTCGCTCTTCGCCCTATTGAATACAAGGATTGCCCCCGGTGCTCCTGTATTATAGAATAATTTCTCGGGCAGTGAAATAACACATTCAACAAGGTCCTGTTCAATAATCTTCTTTCTTATTGCCCCTTCCCTGTTCCCCCTGAATAGTGCTCCCTGATCCAGGACAACGGCAACCCTCTTTCTGGAAGAGGCTATCATATGCTGAATCCATGCCCAGTCACCGCTTGACTTGGGAGGGATGCCGAAGCGGAAACGGTTGTAATGGTCTTTCTCAAGACTCTCTGGATCGAAGTTCTGGTTCCACATGGGATTCGCAGTAACCTTGTCAAAGATCATCAGAGATCCATCAGGATTGGTATATGCTGGTCTCTCCATTGTATCGCCAATACGGATATCTGCATCTATATCATGTATGATGGCGTTCATTCTCGCCATTGCGTATGTGAGACGATTTATCTCCTGGCCATGAAGTTTTGGCAAGTCAAGAGTGCTGTCAGAACCGTATTTACCGACAAAGGCACCATACGTCCTGATTAATAGGCCTCCAGATCCGCAGGCAGGGTCATATATGCTCTCCCCGGGTCCCGGAGAGAGTATCCTGCCCATTAGTTCGGCCACCTCCCTGGGTGTGTAGAACTCTCCTGCACTCTTTCCAGACCCTTCGGAGAACTTTCCAAGCAAGTACTCGTAGGCATTTCCCAGAAGATCTGCATCTATATCATTTAAACCCAGCTTCTTCTGATTCAGTATTTCCAGTAATTTTTTGAGGCTGGCATCGCTTATGGTCCTGGTTCCTCCAGTAGCCTCATTGAAGTCCTGCAGATCCACAACGCCCTGAAGCCTGTTATTTTCCCTTGCCAGATCCCTCATTGCAGTTGTGATAAATTCCCCAAGGGAGTCTTTCTGGTCCATGAGATTCTTCCATCTCGTTTTCTCTGGTAGGTAGAATCTCACAAGTTTGTGATCCGCATTTACCATGGCGAGAGATACATCCCTGCTTTCAGAAATGTTAAGCAGTTCATCATCAAACACGTCATTTAATCGCTTCAGGAAGACCAGCGGTATGATAAAATCCTTGTACTTCGGTGCTTCCACCTCTCCCCTTATAGAGCACGCCGCTTCCCATAACCATGATTCCAGTGACCGGTAAGTTTCTCCATTCTGCATAATTAAAGGAACGTTCCAGGGAAAATAAGGTTTGGTATTTTAAATCCGGAGATAAGAAAAATTGCTAAGGAATATGTATTGTGGAAAGCGACACATATAAATATCACCAATTACTCTAGTCCCAAGTCTCAGATGTATAGAAATCACTTGCAATTCCGATTGCAAAAAGAAATGCAAATTGTGTTGATATCAAAAATAATACGGTTAATTGTATTTGTAGCGACTACAAACGCAATCAGTTCTGACAATCAACATTCAAGTGAAAATGATTGTGAGGCAAGAACTAAAAGGGAGGTGATATGAAAATGAGAAATACATTTAGAGATTTGATAGAAGAGCATTTCCTGATAACAATCTTTCTTGTAAGCATCAGCGTAATTATTGCATTCGTTGTAACAGTAATCGGCCCGTACACTTCTGCTACGTACTATCCTGAATTAGTGCTTTCTGAAATGGTTATTATTTTAGTATTCATTAGTTCGGCCCTAGTTCGCATACTAAGACATTTCTATAGGAACTGAGGATGGCCGGAATATGCATTGTTGTTTTTAAAAGGAAGAGGGTCACAGGATCCTCTTCTGATATTTTTTAATCAGAGTATGGAAACTTGGAAGGGTATAAATTAATATGTTGCCACAATTACCCTTAATGCCACAATTGCTTGAAGTATCACATGTATCCAAAAGAGGCGCATCCTTGAGGATAACAATACCTAAGAAAGCTGCCGAAGCACTGAACCTCAGGGAAGGGGAAATCGTAGGATTTTATGAGGACAGCGGAAATATTATCCTGAAGAAGATGAAATAGCCTTCATTCCAGCTTCGAGATCTTTACGCCGTTGTCGTCGGTGAATTTCAGGATATCCCCGTCCTCCAGTCCAAGCCTTTTCGCGATCTTCCTTGGTATCGTTATCCTGTATGAAGTCCCTCTTGCAGACACATGCGTTACGTCTATTATCTTCTCTCCTGCAATACCCAGTCATGGCAAAAGTCATATATAACAAGCCCCCGCAATAGGAAGGTCTGATGAAAAGGCTCTTTTTCTCACTTTTATTTTCTCCAGAAGACTATACGTAATGTGCCATCTTTATCGGAGTTATGAACAGCAGAGGCGAATCACTCTACCTGCCCGATGACCTTGCGGTCCAGAGGGCAAGGAAGATGGGATACAATAAAGAATGGAACGACAGGAAGTTCCAGGACTTCGGCATCATTGAGGATGCGCTAAGGCAGAGCACGAACTTCACAGAATTCTCGCAGATACTCAGGGAGAAGATCACGGAACTGGAAAGGAACGTGAGATAGTGGCTAAGAGGAACCTGTTTGCCAAAGAGTACGTTTCTGGAAGGAGGGATCAGTACGACGTCGACTGTGCGGTGTTCAGAAAGTGTGCAAAGACAACTGGGTCAGATCACTATCCCCTCCGAATCCGCTTTTCTTGCTTATCAACGAAAAATTTATCCAGGTAGTGACGTTATGATAACAATGGATAAATTCAGGGTTCTTGATCTTTTCTGCGGGATAGGTGGACTATCCCGTGGCTTCGCCGAGAATGGTTTCGACGTCACCGGTGTGGACAGATCAGACTCTGCTGGAAGAGTCTATCGCCAGTACGCTTCTGAGAACTTCATCCGGGCGGATCTTTCGATCGAGCAAATAGGGGGAAGATACGACGTGATAGTTGGCGGACCGCCATGCAAGCCGTGGTCACCTGTGAATCTCTCGCGTAGAGCTGTACTTCACAGGGATTATCATCTTGTCAGGAGGTTTGTCGATCATGTTCGTACACTGGATCCGGAGTTGTTCATTCTTGAGAATGTCCCTGCCCTTGGGAACGATTCCGGTTTCTCAGAGCAGATGAGAGTGCTTTCGAGCTTGGGTTATCAGATTGGCACTTCAATTGTGCGGTATTCAGATTACGGGGCATCGACCTCACGCAGGAGATTGCTAGCAGTCGGAACAAAGCGTACGCCAGGACAGAAATTCCTTGACGATCTCAGAGAGTACGGAAAACCTCCAAGATCACTGAAGAATACGATTGGAGAATTCAGATTCAATGAGAGGGGTACTCCGGATGACC
>JAKATW010000090.1 GCA_021827945.1 Thermoplasmata archaeon | reverse complement strand
AGCCCAAGCTTGTAGTATTTGCGTCCTTCCAATTCGATCCTGAAGCCGCAAAGGACATTGACGAACTAAGATGGCCTGGGGTTACAGTCATCAAGTGCCAGATGAATACAGACCTTCTTACTGAAGACCTTAAGAAAAAGAAAGCAAATGAAGAGTCATCATTCTGGCTCGTTGGACAACCAGACATTGAACTAAAGAAAGAGGGAGACAATTATTTTGTCATAGTGAATGGATTTGATTACTATGATACGAGGAGTGGAGAAATTAAATCAGGAAGCACTTCAAATATCGCAATGTGGGAACTGGATACGGACTACAATGGAAGAAGCCTTTATCCAAGACAAGTATTTTTCCCCTTAGAAGGAGAAAATGGTGGATGGAGCAAACTTGCAAAGACCCTAAAGGCATACATCGACGAGAACCTTATGTCGAATTATTCTGGAAATAGGTCTATTCCATTTAAGGCTGGAAAGAACAAGCAGATAGCAGTCAAGGTGATAGATGATCGTGGAATAGAGTCCTTAAGGGTCCTGAAGGTGGATTAATGGCAGAAGATAAAAACACACAGCACCTGATAATCAACGGCCCTTACGAAAAGCCTAAAAGACATCTCAGATATAACCGTGAAGAACGAAAATTTGAATTGGTTGAAGGACGAAGGCCTGCCGGATATACCATAGCTTCAGAGAATTCTGACAGATTCGACGACCCAGGTTTTTTTGTGGAGCTAACTGAAGTTAACAAGATTAGGGAGAGAGTTGATAGATGGAGAGACCTGGATTATCCCGGAGTTACTAGAGTCACAAAGGAGTTGCTCGATTACTGGAGAAGACCAGATAGAGACAAGAGGCTTTTCTTCTGCCAGCTCGAGGCAATTGAAACTCTCATTTGGTTCGTCGAAACACCGGAAACGGAAAAGCAGGGAATTAAGCTAGAGGGAGATGGAGGAAACATAAGGCGTTTATGCTCTAAGATGGCAACCGGTACTGGGAAGACGGTAGTAATGGCTATGCTTATAGCCTGGCAGGTCATCAACAAGATGACTTACAAACAGGATACCAGATTTTCAAAAGATATTCTTGTAGTATCCCCTGGCCTAACGGTCAGAAATAGATTACAAGTTCTGAATCCTTCGGCCCCTGAAGATAACAATTATTACCTAGAATTTGACCTTATACCTCCGGGGATGTTTGACAAACTCAGAGGTGGACGCATTAAAATCATTAACTGGCATCTGCTCGAATGGGAAACAGAGGATCAGATCAAGCATAAGAAAAGTGTCGATAAGCGTGGATTAAAGAGTGATGAAGCTTATGCCAGAGAAGTATTGGGAGAAATGAAAGATGCAAAAAATATCATAGTCATAAACGACGAGGCACATCACGCCTGGAGGATCAATCCAGATGCCGTTGGAAAATATATAAGACAAAGAGATTTGAAGGATAGTGCGATTGAGAGCACTGTATGGATTGGAGGCCTTGATAAGATCAATAAAGTAAGAAAGATTATGCAATGCTTTGATTTTACTGCTACGCCCTTTTTTCCCTCTGGAAAGAAGGTGAGCGAAGAATCGTTATTTGGATGGATCGTGAGCGATTTCGGCTTGAACGAGGCTATAGAGTCGGGTCTAGTGAAGACTCCCAGAGTTGTTGTCAGGGATGATGGTACACCAGATGCAAAGACGATGAAATCAAAGTTCTATCATATTTATACAGATCCAGAAGTGAAATCTGACATAAATCGAGCAGTAGAGAAAGTAGTGCCTTTACCAGACCTAATCACAAAGGCCTATTATTTTTTAGGACTCGATTGGCTAGAGACGCTTAAACTATGGGAAAATAAGACAGAAACTCCCCCAGTCATGATAACTGTATGCAATAGGACTGAAACTGCAGCCCGAGTCAAATTCTCGCTAGATAGAGGAAAGATAAGGATAAAGGAACTGCAAAGTCCTGAAGCCACTCTTCATATAGATACAAAAGTCCTCAATGAGGCTGAATCTGGACTTAGGGAGAACAACGGAACTTCGAAGAAATCAATGGCAGAAGAGCTACGTGAAAAAGTAAGCACGGTTGGACAGAAAGGAAAACCAGGGGAAAAGATCCAAAATGTTATTTCAGTTGGGATGCTTTCCGAAGGCTGGGACGCAAAAACTGTAACACACATTATGGGCCTGAGAGCCTTTACGAGCCAGCTTCTTTGCGAGCAGGTAGTAGGAAGGGGATTGAGAAGAACCTCATATGATGTAAACTTTGAATCTGGACTTTTTGAGCCGGAATATGTCAACGTGTTCGGTGTCCCCTTCACATTTCTCCCCCATGAAGGTGAGGGGATAGGCCAGGAAGGGGGAATTCCTCCACCTCCTCCTGTTCCCAAGACGAGAGTTCATGTTGACGAAGATAAAAGAGAATATGAAATTACTTGGCCAAATATTCTGAGGATCAACCATACCTACGTTCCAAATTTGAAGGTTGCTCTTGAAAAAGTTCAGAAACTGGAGCTAAACCCTGAGAACACCCCTCTTAAAGCAGAGCTAGCCCAGATCGTCGAAGGCAAACCCGACATTACGAGGAAACTTAAGATTATTGATCTTTCAAATGACCAAGTTGAGAAGCTGCTTACAAGTCTTAGAAAGCAGAGATTGATATTCGAAGCTGCAAGGGACGTTTTCGATCAGATGCAACCCTCTTGGCCGGGCAGCAAGGAGTATCTTATTGCACAGTTGATCAGAATAGTCGAGGCATTCCTGGACTCCGATAAACTGGTTATTCAGAGCGAATCCTACAGAGAGGACAGGAAGAAGAGACTCCTTATACTCTTAAACCTCAACAAAATAGTCCAGCATCTCTTCGGTGCCATCCGAGCAGAAAATACTGAAAAACTAGTCCCAATTTTCGACAAGGAAGTACCAATAAAGTCTACTGGAAAGATGGCAACTTGGTACACCAGTAAACCATGTGAACTCACTAGAAAATCTCACATTAGCCACGTTGTTTACGATAGCGCATGGGAAGCATCCGAATCTTATGCACTGGAGAACAATGATGCGGTATTGGGCTGGGTGAAAAACGACCATTTAGGCTTCGTAATTAGTTATCTTTACATGGGTGTAATTCACAACTATTATCCTGACTTTCTGATCAAACTGGTTAACGGGACAATGCTTATACTTGAGGTAAAGGGGATTGATGATGAGAAGAGCAGAACCAAGCGGGCAACACTTAAAGAATGGGTCGACGCAGTCAACTTGGACGGCAGGTTTGGAAAATGGGAATCCGATGTTTCATTTAGACCATCAGATATCACGGACATTATAAAAAGGCACCTAGTGAGTTAAGCGAGCCATATTGTACAGCCCATGGTCATTTTAAATTATTCCTACCTCTTATAGCTTTCTTATTCCTAATTTCTGGCTGGCAAGAGTGTTCTGACAAGCTCTTAAACCTCTTGTATCAATCATCTCAGAAATTGACGGATGAGAAAGCGGTTTTTGGATAAATTTAATGGATTTCAGTCCTAATGCCCTCATCTCATTCTTTCTCTTTTCAGAAATCGCTGGATGCCTCATCAGCCATGCTCTCTCCCTTCGTTGGTATTCTCTCAAGGGGTCCTTGACTGTGTCAGGAGTATCGGGGTCTATTCCCTCTATTCCCTTTCTGACTATGAAATCCTTGTTCAACATCTCCAGATTAAAGTATCCCTGACCTCTTTCCTTAATGGCCTCAATGAACCAAGAAGACCGAGAAGCTTTAAACGAATACCTAGATAAGAAAAGGGAATTAAGGATAAAACAATCAAAAGAAATGAACAAAAATGAAGCTCGATGGATAGAGGATGCAAGCAGGTATTGGGACACAATACAGCTATATATCGATGAGCAGAACTCTAGAAGAGCATTAGAAGCATTCAAAATATGGAAAAAATTAGAATTAGAGAAAGGCGAAACGCTTGATACTACTCTGACTTGAATTAATTATTTTTATTTTTCATTATTCATATATTATT
>JAKATW010000073.1 GCA_021827945.1 Thermoplasmata archaeon | reverse complement strand
CTTCTGCAACAGACATCTGATCATCTCCGACAACTCTTACTAGTGCGCCCTTTGCCTCGGATATGTCTGCTTCTATCAGTGGCGAAGCAATTGCCTCTTGGACTGCTTGCTCGACCTTGTTCTGACCAGTTCCCTCTGATTCCCCTATTCCAATCATCGCTACTCCCCCACCAGCCATAATTGTCTTGATATCTGCATAGTCCAAGTTGACCAGTCCAGGTTTCGTAATTATTTCAGTGAGTCCCTTGAGTGCTTCCATGAGTATTCCATCCGCAACCTTGAAAGCTTGATCTAGTGGCAGTCTTGGAACCAGCTGCAGAAGCTTGTCATTAGGAATCACTATTGTCGTATCTGAATTTCTCCTTATCTTCTCGAGCCCGAACAGTGCATTTTCCATTCTGACCCTGCCCTCTGATGAAAATGGTAACGTGACCACAGATATTACTAGAGACTTCTGTCTCTTCGCGATATCAGCGACTATAGGTGCGGAGCCTGTTCCAGTTCCCCCGCCCATTCCAGCCGTTATGAACGCGATGTCGACTCTTCCGAGTGCATTCAAAAGATCCTCTTCAGCCTCCCTTGCTGCTTCCTCTCCTACTTGAGGTAGAGCTCCTGCTCCAAGTCCTCTGGTGATTCTCTTACCAAGCAGAACCTTCCTGTGAGCCTTGATTGTCAGTAGATGCTTCGCATCAGTGTTTGCAGCTACCATTTCAGCTCCAAAAACACCCTCCTCCATGCATCTGTTGATAGTATTGCTTCCGCCACCACCGCATCCTACTATCTTGATTCCGACTTTCAACTGCTCAACTATCTTTGCTAGTTCTTCATCATCTGGGGATGCAAGAGGACCTCTCGGACCCTGAACTCCGATAACACCCGGCCCTACGCTCTGTGGATCGTTCGTTGAATTTCCCTCTTCTCCAAGGGCACTTTTAATGATTGATTTCATGGGCATATCAATTACCTCTGTCATCTATATGTATGACGCTATATATATATTTTACTAACTTAATCTACAATTAGCCATATAGGGCTATTCACAATTGACGAAAATTCAATGCAGTATAACATTTATGACTATTTTACAAATTGTCAGACAATTGTCATATATATTCCCCAAAACTGACCTGTTCAGAAGAAGACTATGTTGTGAAAGATTTCTGTTCATTTTGTGGAATAATAGATCTAACTTTTCAGAAAATGGACGCTCTCCAGTGCGTTAAGAAATAATTAAATATGAATGTTAAATAACGTAGTAGTGAAATTATGGTTGATTACATAAATTTGGTCGTCTGGGAAGCCCTCCAGGAGGACGTCGGACTTATCAGAGCAAGGATAGACCAAGCTACAAGAGAGGCACTAGGAGTTTCCATTGGGGAAATTATCAAGATTGAAGGAAAGAAAGTCACCGCAGCAAGGGTATTTAGGTTAAGCGAAGAAGAAGAGAATAGAGGGATAATTAGGATAGACCCTCTAGTCAGGCAAAACTCAGGAGTGAGAGTTGGCGATAAGATAAAGGTATCTAGGGCAGACGTGAAGCCGGCAGAGACTCTGATTCTGGCACCAATCATAGCAGAAAATCAAAGAATCAGGTTCGCCCCTGGAATCGAGGATTATGTAAGGAGATCGCTCCTGAGGAGACCGATTGTAGAGGGCGACATTATCTCAGTCCAGGGACTAGCACTTACAAGCAAGGGTGGCGTCTCATTCAAGGTTGCAAAGGTGGGAAGCGGTAGAGGTATCTTCATGGTCACAGAAGAAACTAT
Source organism: Thermoplasmata archaeon (assembly GCA_021827945.1). Taxonomy (GTDB): domain Archaea; phylum Thermoplasmatota; class Thermoplasmata; order Thermoplasmatales. The sequence continues at coordinate 2,274 of JAKATW010000073.1, read as the reverse complement.
GATCGAGATGCGGGAAGAAGCAATAAATGCAGAAGAAGAAGGAGAGAAGATAACATATGAGGACATAGGTGGATTAGGGGAAGAGCTAAGAAAGGTAAGGGAGATGATAGAGCTTCCTCTTAAGCACCCGGAGCTGTTTGAGAGACTCGGGATAGACCCACCGAAGGGAGTCATACTGTTTGGCCCTCCAGGCACGGGAAAGACCCTCATCGCAAAGGCAGTGGCAAATGAATCTGGTGCAAGGTTCTATTCTATAAATGGTCCAGAGATCATAAACAAATTCTATGGGGAGAGTGAGAAAGCACTTAGGGAAACCTTTGACAAAGCTTCAAAGGAATCTCCATCAATAATATTCATAGATGAAATCGACTCGATCGCTCCAAAGAGGGAAGAGACTCAAGGAGAACTGGAAAGAAGGGTGGTTGCGCAACTACTGACTCTTATGGATGGACTAAAAAGCAGGGGGCAGGTCATAGTGATAGCTGCAACCAATAGACTAGAGGCAGTAGACCCTGCCCTGAGAAGACCTGGGAGATTTGACAGGGAAATAGAGATAGGAGTCCCAGATAAGAAAGGAAGGAAAGAGATTCTCCAGATACACTCGAGGGGAATGCCTTTCGAGGGCAAGCCAGAAGAGAGGGAGAAGCTCCTCGAAGAACTTTCTTCGCTGACACACGGTTTTGTAGGTGCTGATCTGGCAGCACTTTCCAGGGAAGCAGCAATGAAAGCATTGAGACGATACCTTCCAGAGATAGATCTGGATAATCCCATTCCCACAGAGATCCTCGAGAAAATGCACGTCTCCGATGAAGATTTCTTTTCAGCCCTAAAGGAAATAGAACCTTCATCCCTGAGGGAAGTCACCATAGAAATTCCTAACGTAAGGTGGGAGGAGGTCGGTAATCTAGAGGACGTAAAGAAGGAGCTTATAGAAACAATTGAAATGCCGGTCAAGAATCCAGAGGTGTTCGAGAGAATGGGCCTGAAACCGTCGAGAGGTATACTCTTCTTTGGTCCTCCTGGAACTGGTAAAACACTGCTGGCCAAGGCGGTCGCAACTGAGAGTCAGTCAAATTTTATATCAATAAAAGGACCGGAAGTGATGAGCAAGTGGGTCGGTGAGTCTGAAAAAGCGGTTAGAGAAATATTCAAGAAGGCTAAGCAGAGTGCACCTACCATCGTCTTCCTAGACGAACTGGACGCCATAGCACCTAGAAGAGGCATGTTTGCGTCATCTGGAGTGACTGATAGAATAGTGAACCAGCTCTTGACAAGCATGGATGGAATGGAGGCCATGAAGGGAGTGGTGATCCTTGCTGCGACGAATAGGCTGGACATAATAGATCCAGCGCTATTGCGGGCTGGAAGATTTGACAGGATCATTTACATAGGCCCGCCTAACAAGGCGGCTAGACTCAAGATACTGAAGGTCCACACAAAGAAAATGCCAATTGATTCTGATGTGGATCTAGAGGCTATCGCAGAGAAAACAGAAAATTATACAGGTGCAGATCTCGAGAACCTTGTGAGGGAGGCTGGCCTGGAAGCTGTACGCCAAGATATCAATGCCCGAACTGTCTCAATGGAGTATTTTGAGAAGGCAATGAGGAAAGTCAAACCAAGTCTTGATGAGGAAACAATAAAATATTACGAAGAAGTATCTAAGAACATGAGCAGGGAATCCAAGCCTGCTCGCAAGGAAGATCTGATATACTACAGGTGACAGAAATGAGAAAGTTCGTAACTGAATTGAAAGGCAAAACTGTAATGACAAGTGAAGGGCTCATACTGGGGACAATATCAAATTTCATGGTTGATACCGATACCGGACAGATCAACCACGTGCTAGTACATCCTGCAGAGGACATCGCAACAAACTCCCAGGAGAAGGATGCTCAGGGAAGACTTGTGATCCCCTTCAAGACTATGAAATCTGTGAAGGATGTTGTCGTCCTGGAAATGAAATAGTTACAAAATTTTTACTTTTTTTATTTCACTATCCCCCCGATTTTAACGACTGATTATCATACAAATCCTTAAATTGACTTCGTGATAAGGGAAAGAAAAGGTGCTCTGATGAGAAGGAGTTCTAGGGATTGGAAGAAACGGCACAAGATGCGATGGAAGTGGCGGAAGAAAAGAATGCGAAGACTGAAAAGGATCAGAAGAGCATCTCGGAGTTAAACTGGGCGCATGGGGTAGTCAGGCATCCTAGCGGGCTCCAGTTAGGGTTTGATTAAATGTGGGTCATCTGATGTTGATGATAAACTGGAG
>JAKATW010000051.1 GCA_021827945.1 Thermoplasmata archaeon | reverse complement strand
AATAAAAGTTTTAGCCTCACTTTCGATAAAAATAAAATCTTAAAGCTACATTAAATTTAAATATAATTATTCACGAGAACTAGGTTACTATAGAAAACTTACATTATATATGGACGGACATAGGAATAAGGGACAATGGAGGATAGATTAATATCGGCTCAGGAACTATTTTAGTGAATGGAATTTTCTTACCTAACAAGAAGAAACGAGCTCGCTAGTTTAGATGGAAAGAGATTCGATGTCATAGTAGTGGGTGGAGGGATCGTTGGAGCAGGAATTTCTAACCTACTCAGCGCAAACGGAATTAAAGTTCTCCTAGTGGATAAGAGAGATTTCGCATCAGGGACTAGCAGCAACTCCTCCAAACTGATTCATGGTGGACTTCGCTATCTTGGTCAAGGGCATCTAAAATTGACTAGAGACCTCCTGAGGGAACGCAATTATTTACTGCGACACCTTGATTTTGTGAAGAGAATGGACTTCGACATCCTTGTTGATGACGGTTCTTGGAGCAAGTCTTCACTATATTTCGGTCTATTTCTCTATAATCTCCTTGGAGGTCGGTTAAGGTTTCCGCACTTTCAAAAAAATGGCTATTCTTATCAGGGTTACCGGGGACGGTTTACGTACGAAGATGCATCGACCGATGATGCTCTACTGGTGATCCATAACGTAGTTTCATCCGTTATGCAAGGTGCGGTAGCAATCAATTACCTGGAAGCTACAACTTTTAGGGACTCAGAAGACGAAGTTGAAACTACACTGACCGATCGTTTCGGAGAAGGATCATACCGGGTCAGAACCAAAATAATCGTCAATGCAGCAGGCCCTTGGGTGAATTTTGCATACAATCAGTACACTTCAAAGGACATTCAGAATCTGAAGCTATCTAAAGGATCCCATCTAATCCTGAAGAGAGACAAAATGAATCTGGAAAATGCAGTCGCGTTCAGATCCCATCTTGACAGGAGACAGATGTTCATCATACCAAAGGGAGAGGTCGTTTTAGTCGGCACCACCGACAGATTCATCGAGTCACCCTTATCCGGTGAGATGGAGGCAGATGAAATGGCTTACATTCTAGACTCTGTCAGAAAAATATTCCCCTCCATAGACAGACAGGATATTGTGGGAAGTTACTCTGGAATAAGACCGCTCTATGGGAGCGGGAATGACCCGGGACGAGTGACCCGGGATTTCCATATTGACATTACCGGTAAGATGATTACCATAATGGGTGTAAAGATCACTGACTACAGGAGGGCCTCCAGGAAGATTTCGAAATACATCGGAGAAATGCTAGAAGCAGATCTTGAAGTAAGGGACCTCCCGAAAATCCTTTATAACAGGGGTGAAAGAGATCCGCTGGATTCAGCAGTCACAATGGAGTGTGCCCTCACAGTCGAGGACGTCCTTAGAAGAAGACTCGGATACTACTATACCACAGTAGATCAGGGGAGATCTAAGATAAGAACAATCGAGGACAGGATTAACAAAATTATTACTGCGGATCAGCACAAGTAAGTCGCCTGTTTCCTTTACTCATTACTTGTCCTAAATGAAGAGTGAATTTATTAACAGGTGACTTATCTTAAATTATGCCAGAAAATCTTTTGTTCCCCTCGGAAGACTGGGTAAAGGAATACTGTAAACGGTTGAGTGAATCTCCTGACTACAACAAAACGGGCAAGGGGTGGAAGGACCCGATCAAATTCAAAATGACAGAACTTGGAGAATTTCAAGGAAAAATCCCATACGACTCCTTTATCCTTAACCTAAGAGATGGTAAGTGTGAAGCATCTGAAATGGTATCGGACCCCTCAAAGGGTGCACCTTTCGAACTCATGGCAAGTTACGCGAACTGGAAGAAGATAATAGGAGGTAAGATCAACCCTACTCAGGCAATGTTAACAGGACAGATGAAGGTCAAGGGAAACATAGCACTCCTCCTGAGGTATGCTTCTGCGGCCATAGCAATGGTGAAGACTGCGCAGACAGTTCCGACCAAGTACTTTGGTGAAGAATGACACTATTCAAGTTTCCGAGGACCGTTTATTTTCAGCGCGACATCATCGACAGTCTCGGGGAATTGCTGTCGAAGGAGGGCATAAAGAAGGCACTGATCGTCACAGACAGGAATGTGTTGAATCTGATTGGAGATAGAATAGGAAAGGCGCTGAGCATTATGGAGACAGAGTACTTAACTGACGTCCTCCCAGAACCCTCAATCAAACAGATAAATGAGGCGATTTCAAATCTCAGAAGCAGGACTTATGATGCAGTCATTGCAATCGGGGGAGGAAGCGTGATTGATTTCTCAAAGGCCATCGCTGTAGCTATCTCCAACCCTCAGGCAGATCTGGGAGCCATAAGCCCATTCGAGAGCATCAATCTGAAAACCAAGCTGGTAGCGATTCCCACAACTTCCGGGACCGGAAGCGATGTTTCGTTCGGAGTCGTTCTTTCGGATGGTGAAGGAAAACTGGCAATGGGGAATTATGAACTGGTCCCAGAGATAGATATTCTGGACTCCTCCCTCACACCAGTAAGTAGGAATATAGTCGTCCCGACTGGCATAGATGCATTTGTCCATTCCTTCGAAGCCATCGCTTCAAACACTTCCAGCATACTCACTGACGCCCTGGCGGAGAGAGCCATTGAGACAATATTTCACAATCTGAAGGGTGCAATCGAAAATGAAGAAGGGGCGAAGGACCTGATGCACCTATCAGCCACTATGGCTGGTATTGCGTTCTCCAACAGTGGAACAGCTTCCGCACACGCACTAGGGCATAGTTTTGGAGCCGTCTTCCATGTCACTCACGGAACCTCTGTCGGTCTCTTCCTGATCCCATCTATAATATTCAATTCACAGAACCCTGAAACGAGGGACAAATATCTCAGGGTAAGCAGGATACTTGGCGGAAGTGACGTAGATTCCCTCGTGTCTAAGATTAAAAACTTTTTCAAGAGCGTTGGTCAACCCTGTCGCATCAGAGATTTGGGAATTGATGAACGCATCTACTCCTCTAAACTGGATCAGCTAGTTTCCCTGTCTCTCAGGGATAGCGAGCTGGCATTCAACCCTGTGCTGGCGGGTGAAGAAGACATCAGGAAGATATTCGTCGGGAACTATTGAATGTTCAAGGTACTAAAAAATGTAACTGTTTCTGCAGAATGTTGACGGTGATCGGTGTGTTTCCTATCACCTCACCATCCACTTCTACAAGATTTCCTTTCTCTGTGAACCGGGCAGACTTAGTCTTTCCCTCAAAAGAGTAGTTCTTTCCTATATACGATCCGTTCATAAGGTCCCTCAACCTGAATATAGTTGTGAACCTGCTTACAGGCTTGAGTGTATGGACATCCAGGATCCCATCGTTGACACTTGAATCCGGCGAAGCAAGCATCCCTCCTCCAAAGTATCTGCCGTTTGCCACTATTACTTCGATCGTTTCAACCCCTTTCATATCATCTTGATCTGACCCTGGCTTGAATCTCTTCAGCTTCCAGACTGTCGAGAGAATTCCAAGGATGAAAGAACTTCTCCCATGCTTGCTGTGAGTATTCACGTACCTCATCACTTCGGCGCCAAATCCTATCTCCAGAACATTGATGAAGAGCCTGCCCTGACCAGTTTCATCGAAGGTTACTCTGGTAATGTCTACCGCCTCAGACCTGTTGCCCTTCAGTGCCTTCATCGCATCATCAATACTCCTTATGCCTACAGTTTTACCGAAATCTGAGCCTGTTCCAAGAGGCAAAAGGCATATCTTTACGTCTGAGCCAGCAACTCCGTTGATAACTTCATTGAGTGTTCCATCCCCTCCGCATGAGACTATAATGTCGTATCCCTTGAGAACCGCATTCCTGGCCAGTTCGGTCGCGTGTAACGGTCGCTGAGTAAACTCAACATCAAACTCAGAGAAGCTGGACCTGACCACATCCATTATTTTGGGCCACTCCTTTTCTGCCTTTCCATCCCCGGCTTTGGGATTGACCAAGAATAAAATTCTCACGCACTTAAAACGCGAACCCAATTAAATGTTATCCGATCATTCTCTCATTTCTCTCCCAGTACCCCAGGTGTGAGAGACCCCTTTGGGTCGAAGTGCGACTTGATTTCTCTCGTAAGATCCAAGAGGTTGCCCTTGTATTCCTTCAGATACTTCGACTGTATTGTACCTACTCCATGGTGATGGGAAATAGATCCCCCCTTTGAGAGAATGTTCTCCATTATTCCGTCTCTGATCTTCTCTAGAACTGGTCCTCGATTGTCATTTGCATGGAACAGGAATGTGAAGTAAAGGGCAGAGCCAGTGACATACTGGTGAGACGAATGACATAGTATCATACCTCCGATACCGATTTCGCCCGTGATTTCATCGAAAATCTTTCTTGTGGAAGAATGGATATCTTTCAATTTATCCCAGCTTGCAGACGTCTCAATGGTCTCTGCAACTATCCCTCTCTTTAGCAGTTCGTTGTACATAAATGGTCTTGAATATCTCTCCCTTTCCCAGAATTTCGCGGGTAGGGAACCCAGATTGACCTTGCCGCTGAAACCTACCTCTTCCTTTCTATCGCTGATCGATATGAGGATGGCTCCCCGTTTGTTGGCCATCCTGAAGTTTACATATTTCTTGAATAGATTGTTCAGAAATGAATCGTCTGTCCCCATCAGAGATAGTTCAGTCTCATCCTCATCTGAGAGTCTTGAGATGATGGGCAGTTCACCTGTCGAGAATTTTCTCTTCAGGGCTTCAATTCCATCTGCAAAAGACTCGAACATGTAAGTTCCGTAATACAGTCTCTCCGGTCTCTTTTGTACCCTTAGCCACGCCCTTGTGATTACACCAAACGTGCCCTCGCTTCCTGTTGCAATGTCTGTCAACTTGAAGAAAGCGGATTCACCCGGAACAATACGATCCTGGTACGTTCCAGTTGGAGCTTCCATCCTCAGTGCCACCACCATATCTTTTATCTTTCCGTACCTGTTCGATTCCTGTCCTGCTGCATTTGTTGCAATCCACCCACCCACAGTTGAATAATAGAAGGATTCTGGGAAATTTCCTAGTGTCAACCCGTACTTCTTGAGCTCTTCGTCGAGCTGCCCTCCCCTGACTCCCGGGCCAGTCTCTAGTATATTGTTGGCGCTATCCACTCTCAGGAAGTCTAATTTGGAAAGGTCAATGCTGATGGAATACTTTCTTGACCCTGTCGAACACACACCCCCAGTGACCGTTGTTCCCCCTCCGAAAGGAATGAGTTCGATACTGTCATCATTCTTTCTGAGCAAACAGATTATCTCTTCTTCAGTTGGATATATCACAGCGTCGGCAATCCTGATAGAATGATTCTCCATCAACCTGATATAGTCCATCCCTCCCTTGCCAACGGAGTGTTTCATCCTATCTCCGGGATTGAAAGAGATGTTTCCTTCAGAAACGCACTTGAGTAGGATCCCCTTCAACTCTTGCGACACAACCAGGTCCGGAGGATTGCAGTATCCTGACCAAATGATTCTGTCTTCACTTATTCCGACCCTGTTCCTGATGAAATCCAATAGGGTGCGATTCATTTCGTATTCTATATTTTCATCGCCCCACAAGGCATACATCTGGTTGCCCATGACTGGATAGGTTGTCAGTATATATTTCAGTTTCTGGGGGAATGCAGGGAGTTGCAGTACCGGTCTAGTTAGGGTGTTTGGAAAGTTGCAAATACAGCATATTCATTTGAAGACAATGCCATGCAAGTGCAAGACATGTGGGGAAGTGTTTCCAAGCGCAAAACAACGAGATGCTCATGCTTTGAAGGCACACCCTAAGAAGTAAAAGAGACGCAATCTCAGAGTACTTCGACGCCTGAGATGGATTTGGCACAGTTGCCTCGATCTTCATCTATGAGAGGACGCAAGACGTAACTCTCCAATCAGTAACGGAGGTATAAAAAAGAATTTGTACTACTTCATCAATAGTTGCTCGTGAGGTTTTTAACCATTTTGCCCGAATTTATCCCTTCCTCAACTATAAGGGATACTGTTGGTCAGATCTTGCCTGAGATGGAAATCGTCAACGACCTGAACTTTGAGAAGAGCGAGGCAGACGTGCTCGTGGCGACTGCATTCACGAAGTTGGGACAGGAGCAGTTGAAAAAATTCCCTAACCTGAAGTACCTGCAGATAGCGAGTACAGGTTACGACAACGTTGATCTTGCTTATGTCAAGGAAAAGAATATCACGATTTGCAACATCCCGGTGGCAAACAAGCAGAGCGTCGCGGAACATGTGATAGCGTTCATTCTGGTATTCCTCAAGGATATGCTCTTCCTGAATGCAGAGCTAAAGGAGAGAAAGAGCTGGCCTCTTCTCACCGGTTCTAGGGACCTCGAAGGTAAGACTGTTGGTATACTTGGGATGGGAATGATTGGAATTCAACTTGCAAAGAGACTAATAGCGTTCGGACCATCTATTCTCTACTATGACGTGAAAAGACTGAAACCCGAGGAGGAGGAACAGATGGGACTCAACTTTGCATCACTGGATGAACTTCTAACGAACTCCGACATAATTTCTGCTCACATGCCCCTGATGCCCAGTACCAGGAATCTGTTCAATGATGATGCCTTTTCAAGGATGAAAGATGGTGCAATATTCATAAACACGTCAAGAGGGGGAATAGTAGACGAGAAGGCACTGATAAATGCAGTAAAGAAAAAGGGAATCAAGGCCGGAATAGACGTCTACGCAAGAGAACCACCCGACTTTGACTCTGAACTCTTCAAGCTTGACAACGTCATCTGCTCTCCCCACATTGCAGGAGTGACAGTAGAGAGTCAGCAGAGAATTCTGACAGAGACCATTTCGAACGTACTGAGATACGCTCAGGGTATCGATCCATTGTACAGGGTGGAACTTTGAGAGGTTATGAGGCATTCGCCGATGCTATCAAAAAGTTAGATCTCCTGCCAATCTTTGGCAATCCGGGGACCACTGAACTGACCTCTCTGAAAGGCATTGATGATTATGTGCTAACACACTTCGACGGGCTGTCGGTCGCAATGGCAGATGGACTTTCTCAGTTTTCATTTTCTCCGCACCTTGTAAATCTTCACACTGTTCTGGGACTGGGAAATTCCATGGCCTACATCTACACGGCGAAGATGAACTATTCTCCTGTGATTGTCACGGCGGGACAACAGGATCTGAGGCACATGTCCATGGAACCCCTTCTTTCAGGAGACCTTCTTGGGTTCATTGGAAACAACCTGAAGTTCAAGTATGAACTGAAGAGTGCTTCTGAAATTCCTTCAGTACTGAGGAGGGCTAAGGTTGAGGCAATGAAACCGCCAATCGGTCCGGTATTTCTCTCCATACCCATGAATATAATGGACGAGGAGTCGCCGTACAGGCCACCGGAACCTGTGAATGCTGAATTCGAATCCTCGAACGAAGAGGCAGTTTCTGCGGTCGCGAATCTAATAAACGATTCAAGGAACCCTGCTTTAGTCTTCGGTTGGGAAATCGATCTGTTCAATGCATTTGCAGAAGCAGAGAGGGTCGCAGAAAAACTTGGTTGTCCTGTCTACGCAGAACCGCTCACACACCGCGCTCCCTTCAACTCCGCCAACAGGATGTTTGGCGGAAACCTCCTTCCAGGGACTACCCTCATAAACCTCAAACTCCTCCAGAATGATCTTGTGGTCTTCATAGGTGGAGACGTCACACTGTATCCATATCTTCCTTCCCCATTGCTGGAAGGGAAAAAGGTAGTGTTCGTGGGACTGAACATCGACCCCAAGTTTGGCGACTTCTATAGGGCGAACGTTAAATCGTTTCTGCGGGAACTGGAAGGCAAGATAATCAAGAAGTGCAGTTTCTCACGGTCGGCAGATTTTCAGTTGACAACAAAGATAGCGATGGAGAGGGAAAAGATGGGGGTCTCATACGTCATGAGCAAGATAAAGAAACTGTTCTCGGACCATGTGATTGTGGACGAGGCGATATCTTCCTCCACAATCCTGAGAGACGTCCTGGGATATTCACCTGGAAAGTATTTCTTTTCCAAGAGTGGTCAGCTTGGCTGGGGATCTCCTGCTGCGTCTGGCATTTCGATGAAGGAGGAGAAGGTACTTGCAATCGTCGGAGAGGGCTCCTTCATGTACTCCCTTCAGATACTATGGACCGTCAAAAAGTACGATCTTCCTGTCAAGTTCCTTATACTCAGAAACGGAGGTTATTCCATTCTGAAGAGCTATTCATTGAGCTATTCGCCCGGCGTCGAAAAGAAGGACTATCTGAGCTTCGAGTTACCGACAGAGAAATTTGCAGAATCGTTTGGCATAGAGTCGATGGTCGCAAGGAAAGATCTTGAGGAACTCAAATGGCTCAGAGACGGTAAAAGTTCGAGACTCCTAGTCGTGGATGTGGATAGATCGATCCCTAAACTCTTCCTATAGGGACCAGCCTCTTATCTTCCTGTAATTAGTCAGGAGAGAGTTCATTTCGTCGTCACCCGTGGCACTCTCCTCTGGTTCTCCCTCTATTTTTCTCCTCACCAAAGCAGGAAGATAATCATCTCCCTCCTTCAGGCCAAACTTCTCATTGAGTTTCTTCTTCTCTTGGATAATGTTGTCTCCTATCTTCATCATCTCTTCGAGTGTGTAATCGAAACCGGTAGCAAGATAAAGTGCACTCACTATGTCTTCTGGATTGACCTTAGCGTAAGAACAGATGATCGCCGAATTGTAGACCTGTCTGTAGTTTTGAGCATTTGCCATAGTTCTCACTCTCTCTTCAGTGTTGACAATCCACCTATCTCCGCTGATGATGCCGATCTGCCTTTCGTCAACTCCCATGTCCACCTCGAACATTTCGGCTTGAAGGTGATCGGCTCCTCTGGAAGAGGTGGCATACCCTAATCCCTGGAGTTTGAATGCCCTCGGGTCGTGCATTGGTATCTCCAGCTTCTTCACCGTTGCTATTTCGTCCCTGGGAATGCCCCTGGAGATGGCAAATCTTTCGAGACCGTTCTTCAGCTCCTCCCCTGCCTCTCTTGATTCTGCTATATCATCTATCAGTTTCCTGATCCCCTTGAATCCGTCTTCGAAGTACTTCGTAATCGAGGGATCGACTATCTTGCCGTTCTTTACAAAATGTTTCAGGGCAGAAATTATCACCCCGGTGCTGATCGTGTCCATTCCCTTGTCATTGATTAGGTCGTTCCATTCTAAGATGAGATCGAAATCCGAGTTGCCAAGCAGAGGACCGAAACTTGCCACCGTCTCATACTCAGGACCATCTATTTTTTTGCTGTCCCTGGTCACCGTTCTGCCACACCCTATGACGCAATTTGCGCAGTGGTAGCTAGTCACGCTGTATACGTCGTGGAACTTCATTGAACTTAGAGAGTCGTAGTCAAAATTGTGGTCGGTGAAGTAGTTTGCTGGAATGTCTCCCATTCCCTGTCCCATGTCCATCCATATCATGCTTCCGTTGCTCTTCAGACCCTGAGTCAAGGGAGATTCTATCAGGTACCCCGATACTTTCCTGACCAGTTCAAAATACTTCTTTCTATCGTGCAAGGGTACTTGCATGTTCCCCCTTACTGCAATGGCCTTTAGATTCTTTGAACCCATCACGGCCCCCAGTCCGGTCCTTCCAGCCGCTCTCCCCTCGTCATTCATTATTGACGAGAAAAGGACCCCGTTTTCACCAGCCCTCCCTATGCCCATCACGCTGTATTTCCTCTCCTTTCGCAGCTCCTCTCTCAGAGAATAGAAATCTCTCCCCCAAAGTCCTGGTTTATTCAGGACCTTTACTTGATCGTCGATGAATATGACCTTCGGACTGTCCCCCCTCCCCTTTATTATAATGCCGTCATAGCCAGCCTTCTTGAGCTCATTGCCGAAAAAACCACCGGAATTTGCTTCACCGAAGAAACCAGTCTGTGGACTCCTTGAAACGATTTCGTGTCTGCCGCTGTTCGGGAAAGGAGTTCCCGTGAGCGGACCTGTCGTGAGAATGAGAGGATTGTCTGGAGAGAACGGATCGGGCAACCCGCCTATTTTCTCGTAAAGTCTCAACCCGACGCCCACACCACCAATCCAGTTTCTCCATTCTTCCTGGGGAAGTGATTCGTCCCAGGTTTCATCTGTGGAGAGATTTACAAAGAGCAATCTATTCCAGTTTCCTTCCATCCAAGACTACATAGGAAGAGTAGGTAAAATATATTTCCTGACCTGCAGTGATAACATCTCATTCATATCTGATCTCACTTTCCAGCACAGGTCTCTCTTCCCTCATCCGACTGCTAGACTAGCACGGAATCTGGAGACGGGAATGTGGTCGATATACTTCATCTAATGAAATCTTGGTTGTAACTCGGAATGATATATGATGGGAAATGTATAAGTAATGCTGGCGGAATATTCAAAAATGCAAGGAGTGTCACAGGATCTTGCACGTAGTAAAAGAAGATGGCTTGTCCTTGTCGGTTACATGTTCATCGCTATGTCATCCCAGATCATCTGGCTCAATTTCGCGGGAATAGTTTCACCACAGATGCAAGATATATTCCACGTTGGCCTCGGACCAATCAGTCTTATGTCTGGTATCTGGCCGCTGGTATTTATTCCGATATCAATCCCGACAGGATTGATGGTAGATAGGTGGGGGTTCAAGAGGGTCGTTTCTATAGGTGGATTGATACTGGTCGTATTCTCTTGGTTGAGGTTGTTGAGTGGCGGAAATTTCTGGCTTCTCTTTGTGTTCCAGAGCCTGGCTGCCATAGGACAACCTTTTGTTTATAACGGAATTTCTAAACTTGCAGGCAACTGGTTCCCGGAAGGAGAACAGGCTCTTGCTAATGGGATAGCTACCATGGGCCAGATACTTGGAATGGTCGTGGCCCTTATTCTGGTGCCCTTGATGGTTACTAGTGCCGTTTACTCACTTCTCCAGAATAACATAGTCGTAGTATCCTTAATCGTCACATTCTCGGTCGTATTTTTCATATTAGTATCGAAGGAAAATCCTGGTGCCACTGTCCCCAACCCAGTTGTCCAGGAGCGGGCCGGCACTCAACTTAAGCGCCTCCTGAAGATGAAGAACATCATACTGCTGATGGTTCTATTCCTGATAGGAGTTGGAATATTCAGTGGGCTCATTCAGTGGGTGGAAGCTATCCTGTTTGCAAAAGGGATATCCTCCCTGGACGGCGGGTTAGTTGGAGCTGTAATGCTGATAGGCGGCATCTTTGGTATGGTCATCGTCCCACTGCTCGCTGACAAGTATTCGAAACTTAAGCAGATCGTGATTGTCAACGCATTGATCGTGGCTGTGATGCTGTTCCTTTTCAGTCTTAAGATGGATTTGGTGTATTACGTGGTCATAGGAGTTGTCCTGGGATTCACTCTGCTATCTCTGGCCCCAATAGTCCTTCAGATTTCCCTCGAGACTGCTGGAAAAGAGAGATCTGGAACTGCCGCTAGCGCAATCTGGCTCGCGTCTCAGGTAGGGGCATTACTATTTATCCTGATCATGCCCGCATTCAACACATTCCAGATGAGCCTGAAGATATTGACTTCTGATCAGTGGTTCATTGCACTCGTTTTCACTGGAATGATGATGCTGGTAGCAGTAGCACTTGGCATCATGCTTGATGACACGAGGAATGTCAAGTCAGCCAAAAAAGATGCTGGAGGCAACTAGGACCAGCCAGGTGTGTCTGAACTAGGGAACCCATGACAAATTATTCTCTTTCATTTTTTTTCTTATTGTTCTTGTAGTATTCAATGAACTGCTGAAATTCACGTTCATAGACAGTATTCTCCTCCTTGTCTGGAAGATAATCTACCAGTGGTTCACCAAGATCGCTTAGATCGGAGAATCTCGCCTTTTCCAGGCCTACCGCTGCAATCATGGCTGCTCCTTTCACCGTCGAAAACCTCGGGTCCGTTACGACCCTTATCTTTCTCCCAAGGACGTTTGAAAATATGGTTGCCCTCAGATTGGACAGGGCACCGCCTCCGCTCATGTGCAATTCCTCTATCTTCCTCCCGGTGAACTTCTCGACTGTGTTCAGCAGCCACTTGGAATTGAGTGCAACTCCCTCCATTACGGACCTGACCATGTCATCTTTGTTGTTATCCAGTGAGAGATTGTAGAAACCACCCCTGATGTATGGATCTTCTATTGGCGCCCGTTCCCCGAACAGCCATGGGAGAAACATGAGACCGTTGGAACCTGCCTGTGAATTTGAGACAAGATTTTCGATGATGGAATACTTATCCGCCCCGGATATTCCCATTAAACCAGAGACGAATTCCATGCAGTTGCAGGCATTCTCCTGTTCTGCAGCTATGAAGTATTTCCCCGGAATTCCGCTGGGTAGAGAAGCTATGTTGTGGAATAAGTCTGTCTTCTTGAACGGGACGTGAGAAGTTATCCATGACGAAGTTCCCATATAGATGAGAGATTTGTAGTCTTCAATGCATCCTGCTCCTATTATTGAACACGCGATATCCCCGCACCCCGAAACCACTTTCACATCACTGATCCCAAGCCTGTTCCCTATGTCCTCTTTCAGGGGACCTACTAAATCAGTGGATCTTATCACTTCTGGAAGTTTCCCTCTTAGAAGGCCAGACATGCTGAGGAGGCGATCATCGTATCTCACGTCATTTGGATCTCTGTTGTCTGTAGACCAGAGAAGGGCTATATTGTCCCAGGATGCCTTGAAATTTCCAGTTAACTTGGCAGCAATATAGTCTTTTGGTTCCAAGAACTTATACGTCTTCTCATAGAGTTCAGGAAGATTGTGTTTTATGTAGAGTATGTGGGCCAACGAATCCTTACCAGAGTGGGTCGGAGCCCCTCCAGTTTTCCTCAACCACCTTATGAGTTTATCTATTCTGTAACCTGAAAGTGACGGGAAACCGGATGTCAAACTGTCTATCTCATCGCTTCCTCTCGTATCCATCCATATTATCGCATTGCCAAGCGCTTCTCCATCCCTGTCCACGGGCACCGTTCCTGACCACTGCCCTGTCAATCCTATTCCTTTTATCTCGAGACCACTGGAATTGGCAACCAGTTCCTCCATTCCATCCATTACTGAATCGAACCATTCCCGGGGATTCTGTACAGCTTCTCCGCCCTTGTCTACCTTGAGATCGTATGTTCTGGTCGCTCTTCCCCTCGTGACCTTGTCAATATCCACTAGAGCAAGCTTTACGGAGGACGTCCCAAGATCTATTCCTATGAACGCATCTTTCATTTAGTGCACCAACGATCTATTGGCTGTAGAGCCACTCCACTATGCTCTTCAGGAATACATCCGTTGATTCTTTCGGCAGAGCAGATGCCATCCCATAGATTGGAGCCATTGCGGATGCTTTAACTTCCCCCTTTCTCACAGAATCTACTGATTCTCCGAGATCGGCTACGAATTTTTCCTTCACTGTGCTTAGAGTATGCCTGTGAGTTAGTGCCAAATGGAACCCTGGAGGATTTGAAAGACCGTTCAGCATCCATCCCTTCTTCGACATCGCCTCCCAGACCAGGTAAGGATCCATCTCATCAGAAGAAATTGCGATAACCCACAGCGGATCCCCCGAGACCTTCAGTCCGGGGATCTTTCGAACTGATTTCTTGATGAAATCGCCCGCATCGAGTATCTTCTTCGCTTCATTCCTGTAACCATTCCTTCCCATCAGAAGCATTGCAGCCCATGCAGCAACGATTGGATACCCAGGTCTGCTTCCCAGAAGGGTCGGAGTGAAATATACCCCTCCCTGCCAGGAAGCGGTAGCGTAAATCTGGTTTTGGAAAAAGTCCCCATTCCTGTAGAGCACCACTGACGTTCCCTTGGGAGCGTACCCATACTTGTGAGTGTCCATGGAAATTGATGTAACGCCACCCAAGGAGAAATCGAAGTCTGGGAAATCGTAACCTGAGTCCTTAACAAATGGGTCGATAAATCCTCCAAGGCAGGCGTCTACGTGCATTCCTATTTTCCTGTCCTCTGCAGTTTCTGACAGTTCACGTATCGGATCGAAGGTCCCAAAGGGGAAGTTTGGCATAGATCCAACTATGGCGATCGTATTCCCGTTCACACTCTCCTTTGCTGCCTCAACGTCCGCTCTGAAGTGTTCATCCACTCCTACGATAATGGGCTTGATTGAGAAATAATCGCACGCCTTGAGGAATGAAGGATGGGCAGTAGAAGGAAGGATGACCTCTGGTTCGGTAATTCCTGCCTTTTTTCTAAAATAGTCCCTGTAGGTCTTCATTGCGAGAAGTATACTCTCTGTCCCTCCAGATGACACTGCTCCTCTGACCCCGTCTTCCCCATGCATAAGCGACGATGACATGCTCACTATCTCTCTTTCGAATTTTGGTATACTCGGCCAGATATCTGGATGAAGAGCATTCGTCTGCGAGACTATGTGATACAGCTTCTCGTAAAAAGATAGTAGTGGTTCATCGCCGTAGTATACCGCTCCGGAAACTTTCCCTTCTTTCCAGGAAGCATTTTCCCCTGCCGCGTAATGCGCCAGAGTCTCGAGGAGCGACCCTTCTGCCATCCCCTTTTCAGGGATCTTAAGAATGTTCGTTTCCTTAGAGTCGTACGGTTTGAGTTCTTTCTGCAGTCCATTTAACACGGAATCAAAGTTTATTCCGTCCATACTTTGATGATTGATTCTTCTGTATTTTAACATTTTTGATACCTCCCTTTCGTGCTTTGACAAATTACAGACAGTTTGTGCCGTGCTTGTGTACGATCAAGATAGATTACGCCATTATCTATAAATATCAAACAATTTATGTTTAGAACGATGAAGAAGACAGGTTTCGTCATCGTACTTCTGATTTCGATTATAATTATTCTTCCTGCGGTGAGTGGGTCAGTTTCCCAACAGGGAGAGAGGACTCCTATAAAACACGTGATCAATATCTATTTTGAGAACCACACATTTGACAACTTCTTCGGAACATACCCTGATAACCCATCATCTGCAAACCAGACACTGATATCTCAAATAGCCAAACCAGTGAATCTCCTAAACAACACTTCGCTGCTGAGCAGTCTCACTTCCGTAGCCGTGGGTACATTCAACACTTCTAATCCCATAGAAGGTTACAGTGCCTATCATATTGACTGGAATCATGGCAAAATGAACGGATTTCTCCAAGGCAGCGGACCATCGTCCATGACTTACTACACTGCTGCCCAGTTGGGGCCGATGTGGGACCTTTCGGAAGAGTACGGCATGAGCGATATGTATTTTGCTCCTGTCATATCCGAAAGTGCTCCGAACACGCTTTATTATCTTGCAGGATTTTCCCCCGTATTCAACGATTATGGCCCCCCTCCTTCCATCCCAATAAGCGAAACCATTTTTGGCGAACTTAACAATTACGGCATCCCGTGGGGTGTCTATGTTGGTGGAAATGAGAAGAGTTTCGATATGTCTAGCTACATTCAGGGAATTAATGCTTACTCGAACGACATTCACAGTTGGAGCACTCTGCTGCAACAACTGAGCAATGGAACCCTTCCTGCAGTAAGTTACGTGTTTTCTCAGGATGCAAACGGATACGACATGGGAGCCCCGGGGAGCCTGCTTAAGGGGGAAGTATGGCTCATATCCCTGATAAATTATATCGAGTCTAGTCCGGTCTGGAACAGTACTGCAATTTTCATAACTTGGGACGATCCCGGAGGATACTATGACCAGGTCGCTCCGCCTATTGTAGATGGAGTGCAATTCGGTATGAGACTGCCACTGATCGTTGTCTCGCCTTTCTCCAAGGAGAACTATATCTCTGATACCATTCTCTCGCACTCGTCAATCCTTGCTTTCATAGATTACAACTGGAACCTGCCTGCTCTGAACGGTTTTGTTTCTAGTGTGAACCTCCCCTTGGACTTCTTCGACTTCAATCAGACAAGAGCTCCAATGACCTTCACCTTCGGAAATGTCACACTGCCGACGTATGGCTTGGAAGTAAACATAACTCAAGCCCTTTTTGCCCTCAATCTCTCTGGCACGTTTCCGGTGGCCCCGCAGGAACCTTTTAAGTCTCTGCACTACTCAGAGCACGGTGAAATCAATTACACTCTCTCGTCTATAGGAGCAGGGGTGCTTATCAAAAACGACGTGACCTATTCGCCATTCTATTCTTCCCCTTATCTTCTCTTGATCCTTGTCATCGCAGCTGTCCTAATAGTCGAATTCCTTCCCGGGAGGAGGAAGTGAAATGACCGCTTCAACCGAATCAAGAAGTTCGAGAATAATGGCAGGACTTTTGAGAGGAGCTATACCAGCTTCTCTCTTCACGAGCGGCATTCTTCTCGCCTTCGGGTACGCCACGGGATTGATTTACAGCGTGGGAGATCCAAGACAGCTCACGTCGATCTTTGGAGGAATCATATTTGGAACCATCGTTTTTGCCCTGCTAGGATTCGCATTAAAACCCAATAGAACGAATCTTCTTTCGCTCACAATTCTCTCCACCGTCCTGTTGATAGCAGGATATTCGATTATATTCCTCAATTCGTTTGCGCTGAATAATACCAATATCATGACAGTGGCATTTCTGATATCGTCTCCTGCGATGGCGGTATCTCAGCTAGTTGGGCGCTTCGTCCATGGCCATTCACTGTTGTTGAGACTGTCTTTGGGCGCTGTTCAGGCAGTTTTGGTCATCGTGTTCGTATTTGTCTACGCACTCGAATACGAAGTGCACGGGCAGTTGAACCTGTACCTGGGACCTCTCATCTTCCTTCTTACCTCGGTGGTATATTTCATAGTAATCAAACTGGTTTAGGTTGCTTGATCTGGATCAGCCTCTATCGCTGCATACGGGAAGACTGTAAGGTCTCCGACCCGCGATACAGATGGATTCTTCATCTGCATGTTTTGAATAGACGAATACAATAACCTGTTGAAATGGATGAAGTACTCGTGGATAGTCTTCTTTGACCTTGATGGCACACTCTGGGATCACCTGGATGTGACCTCGACCAACCCACCTTTTAGGAAGATCTCAGATACGACCATTTCTGATGCTAAAGGCGTTCATATCACTCTTAAGCCAGGGGCCGTGGAATTCCTGAAGTGGGTGAGAAGCAGCGGTGGAATTGTATCTACCTGTAGCTGGAATGAA
This sequence comes from Thermoplasmata archaeon, assembly GCA_021827945.1. Classification (GTDB taxonomy): domain Archaea; phylum Thermoplasmatota; class Thermoplasmata; order Thermoplasmatales. Next base: position 4,165 of record JAKATW010000051.1, on the reverse strand, counting down.
TTCGATAAAGCCTTTGACGCAATTAAGACCTTCGGCGTGGAGCAGTTGTTCGATTTTCAAAAGATCTCGACCAACCCGAAAAAGTACCTGCTTATGGAGGAGGTTTTGAATGAACTTCATGGGAGGGGAGTTTCCATTAGAGCTGATTCGCTCTTTTACATAGATGACAGGGACATACACATCAGCGAGGTGCTGAAGAGATTTCCCGAACTTACTTTCTTTCAGATTCAGAAAAACGGAATAACATTTGATGCTATAAGAAAAATTATTGCCGAGAAACTGAACAAAACCCTGTAGTCCATACGAGACTTTCCTGCCTGGTTGGTCATCCATCTGTTTACCTTATTTATTGCACATTAAAATCCATCCAAAAAGCGTTAATATCAAGAACTCTATGAAAAGCCATGACTGAAAAACTCACTTTCCCGTCGGAGGATTGGATCAAAGATTACTGCTCGAAGTTATCGAGTTCTGCTGAGTACAACAGACTGGGCAAAGGATGGCAGGACCCGATCCAGTTCAAAATAATAGACTTGGAAAGTGTAAAAGTCTCGCTTGACTTCAAATCATTTGTCCTAGAAGTAAAGGACGGTAGATGCGAAGGATATCGGCTTGTTAAAGATGATTCAGATAGTGCACCTTTTGTTTTATCCTCATCCTATTCTGACTGGAGGAGAACACTGGAGGGAAAAGTGAATCCAACGCAAGCAATGCTCAGCGGAAGTCTCAAGGTAAAGGGAAACGTGATGCTCTTGATGAAATACGCAGCTGCTGCCACCGAAATGGTGAAAGTAGCTGGGAAGATTGAAACAGAATTTATCGTTTAGCCGAAAACTTATGCCGTTCTGACATCTTGTATTTGTGTGGAAGACTCAAAGGTCATAATACATAGAGATTTCATCGTAGAATTTGTTGCCTCTCTTGGTTCCCCTAGGAAGGTGTGCATATTCTATGAACCCAAGTTTCTTGTACAGCGAAATGGCTTGCTGATTGTTCGAGAATACGTCAAGGACGATCATGTCAAATTTCCCTCTGCATCTTTCGATGATCGCTTCCATCATTTGTCTTCCTAATCCTTTGTCTCTGAATTCCTTCCTGATAGCTATACCGAGAATACCGATGTGAGAAACATCAGAATCTGGTCTCTTTCTGTGGACATCGCAAAGCCCGATTACTTTGCCGTCCTCTTCAGCAACTACTCCTATTGCATTCCCTGCCTGGATGTCTCGAAAGAATGTTGAAAACCAGTCAATCTCACTGACAAATTCAGGTCGGGAATGATAAAAGATGAGGCCCATGTCAGGATATTCATTTTCCATTTCGCCATAGTACGAATAATAATTATTCACCAAGTCTTGCATATCATTCCACTGAACGTCTCTGATCATGTTAGCTCAAGTTCAGCATTGCGTGATATAAAATAATTCACTTTCCAAAATGCAAGAAGTGATCTCAGAGCAAATAGAAGAGAGGGTAATAGTTATAAAAAGGACAAAGCCCTCGTTTGATGAATATTTAATAACTGAGGATGATTGTTTCATCATGAAGTCAGTCTGGAGAAATGCAATAATAGTATCGGTGATAGTTGTTGCACTGGTCGCTTCATTCTATGCTACCTATTACTACTCATTTAACGAAGGAAAAAATACTGGATTCAACGATGGACTTACGGAAGGGGAGGTTTGGACGCTACAGCCATTGCAATCTGCAACTATCGTATTCCCCAACGAGAGCACGGTGTACCCGCTAGTTCAGGAAGCGTGGCTGCTACTTGGCTCCTCACAAGGACATTACGATGGAGTGGTACATTATGGATTCGAGATCTGGATGGTAAATGCCGATACTGGAAACGTTACATGGGCTACTTACTCAAATGACATATTCAGGGTAACTGTCGAATGCGGTTCTTATGCCGTCAGCACTGAATGGATAAATGCTTCCAGAGGCTCCGTTCAGGGTGGTCTGGTATTCAGCGTCCCCGCCTCAGATACGCAGAATTATTCTTTTAATGTTATGGTCACGGCAGGGCCAGACAACACCTCTCCCTTATATCTCTTCAACACTGTTTCCCTGTCTATAGCTAAATAGAGCTAAGACAAATCGAGTTTTCTGCAATCACTCTTACGGCATTAAATATCAGATGTAGGTGTAATGGAGAAACTCAAAGTAAAAGTATGGTCCTCAAATAGAAGTTGTTCATAAGTGTTCACAAGGTAAGAAGCTAGGGATTGATCCCAGGACAGAATTCAAAAGTGAACAGGGCCGCCATCGTAGAGCTTGCGGTTGCAATCAGCTCTTCACAAAAACTGAAGGTTTCAACTAAAATATTTAATGCGCACAAAAGAAGTGGAGTAAATTCTAAAAGTGCAGCGAGCAACATATCAGTTGATTTTGTTAAAAACTAAAAAAAACCGGTCTGTCATTGGTACCTTTCACTGCAATATTATGAAACATAGAAAATAGCGAGGATCTAATATTTTTGTAATAAAAATATGGTAAGGATAAACCATATCTTCCCTTCCTTGTTTCTTACAACCTACAATATAAACATAGATGAATAAATTATGACTAAGTTTATATATAATGTCCGATTATTTGAATATATGGGAATGACGTATTTTGACGTCTTGAAGATGGAATTCGGAAGAAGGAAGTTCAGCGTAAGTGATGTTGCAAGAATCACGGGAAACGACAGACCAAGGAAGCTTCTCTCAGAGTTGAAGATGAGTGGAAAGATAAGAAGGGTCGGTAGAGGTATTTATTTGATTCCCAGACCAATTAAGAAATTCGGTTCAAGATCAGCTGAGTGGGAGAGAGTGAGGGACGCTATATTTAAGGCGCCATTTGAAAAGGCATGGGCGGGTAGCACCGCAGTAGAGATATGGACCGATGGTGCCTATGTTACTATGCCCAATTCGTACCTATTGGTTTACGATCTTCTTGTGAGAAACGCTGATATTGGAAAGTGGAAGGAATACCTTAAGAAACACTCTATATCCTACGTAGGAAACAAAAGGGTAGGTTGTTACGTTTCGCTGGAAGGAACTGATGAAATCCGTTCAGTTATGATAAACGGGGAACCCGTCATCCTAAAAGATGACGTGGTGAAACTGATCAGGGAACATCCTGGAGTATATGCCGAGGCAGAAGATCTGATTGCATATTGATGCTAGAGAGAGACTGACGATAAGGGAATGGAAGATCATAGCCCCTTGAACGTCTGACCTTGGAATACTAGAGGTACACTGATAGGAAGATATTCAAAAGACGCAGATATTGTAATTCCTGCACTCCTCCAATCTACCATCGAGGACTTTCTCTATGAACAGGGGTTCGAACTCGAAGAGCCAGATAGCCATTTGCACACAGACTTCGAAGACACCGTCCCTCGGTACCGTAAGGATGAGGCGACTATTGATCTGCTAATTGGCTATGCCAGGGATAGAAGAGCCAGGATTGATATTCCGGAAACATGGATAAGTCATAAGGTGAAAAAGATTCCACTCAAGACTAGGACAGGTGGTAAGGCAGTTTCCGTGAGCGTCGCGAGTCCGGAACCGTTATGGGCTCTCACACTTCAAGCTGGAATTTCACATCTGGTAACTGGGATATGCAGCGAATAACACTTACTGCACATTTTCAACATGACAAGGTGAATTTGGATTTTTGCAATTAAGAGTCATTCTGTCTTCAGGAGGCTGGAATCCTGAGCAGAAATAGATCTAGAAGCAGGAAGGAAGAACTCGACATAGATTGGAAAAAGAAAAATGTGGCAGCAATAGTAGTAGTCTCACTAACGCTAACTATTGTTGTTGCAGGCTATTCTTTCATTAACTACAATGGCGGCAATCTTGGTTCCCCCTCTCCTGAAAAAGCAATTGACGATTTCCTCCTAGTTTCTAATTCAACAATGATGCAAAGGGGCAAAGTCGTGGTCTTATTCGTAGGAGTTGAGGCATGTCCCTTTTATGCCGCAGAAAGCTGGAGCATAGTAGATGCACTTGAACACTATTGATCATTTACAGGGCTCTCCCATTTATCTTCTAATTCATCAGAAAAGATAGCAAATGTCCCTGGATACGGATTCGCAAATGCTTCTTTTGTCAGCACAACACTTTCATTCTGGGAAGTTGAGACCACAACTTCATCTTGGGATCAGAAATTA
>JAKATW010000003.1 GCA_021827945.1 Thermoplasmata archaeon | reverse complement strand
CGTGGTCACTCAAACATAAGATCAAAATGACGGGGTTTACTGAAAATTTTTTACATGTGTCACCTCTGCCTATTAGCGCAGATTTGACTGTCTCAAAAGGGAATAAAACTTAAATCTACACTTAATTATACATGGTGGGAAGGAACGATCTCAGAAACAAGAATGAAAAGATAAATATGGGTGTGGTTGGGCTGGGCACTGTTTCAAGATTCCAACTTTCTGCACTCAAGAATTTTCCAGAGTTAAAAGTAGTCGCTACGTGCGATACAGACCCGAGTAAGAGATTAAGAGAAGATGTACCGTTCTTTACCAGCGTAGAGGAAATGTTGACTTCAAATGATGAAATCAATGTAGTCTTGTTATCAGTTCCGACCCCTTTGCATTATAAAGTTGGAAAGGGGGTCCTAAAAAGGGGAAAGGATCTGCTTGTAGAGAAACCAGCAGCAGAAAATATTGAGCAATTTAACGAGCTAAGGGAGATGGCTGATCGGAAAAAGAAGTTATTTGAGACAGCGCTTCATTTCAGATATTCGGAGGATGTAGTATGGTTCAGGTCTCATACTGATGAGATATTCAACAAATATGGTAATATCGACGCTTTTTGTAGTTCCTTTAATGACCCATATTTCAAGGAAGGTCATCTATACCCTGGTGCGGTGAGCCTTTCAGGAAGCTGGCTGGATAGCGGAATAAATGCATTAAGCGCAATAGGAGATTTATTGACTGATATCAGACCCGAAGAGCGTTCCAGGACAGATTTTGAAGGCGTCGATATCCATAGCACAGCATTCTTTTCCTTCAATAATGAGAAAGATACAAGAGGCTACGGTGTGATAAACACCAACTGGAATAATGGTAGCAGGGCAAAGTCTACTAATTTTTATCTGTCTGACAAAGCAACCAAGATCGAGTTGAATCATACTGAACATTCAGTTAAACTTCACAGGAACGGAAACTCTGAAGTGTTGTTTGCCAGTGGTGGCGGGGTAGACAGGGTCGCTCAACATTATGTGCATGTCTTCAGAGAGTTTTTGAAAGATTATCGACAAAGGATGAGTAACATATACTTCTCTAACACGATTCATTCACTTCTGTTTGGTATCACATCTAACTCATCTAACCACTTTAACGTTAATGGAGGTGCAGGTTGGAACCAAGATTCAAGGCAGTAAGAAAGTTTACGGACAGAGAAGAACCAACTAATATCTTCTTGTCCTGCTTGGAAGACCTTACGGTCAGAGCTAAGGAGAAAAAAATCCTGGTTTTTTATGGTATCGGAGGAGTAGGGAAGACAAAGCTTCTTTCCCATCTGAGAGAAATCGCAAAAAGAAAAGCTGAAGAAATGAAAAATAGAGGGGAGACGGCGGGACTCCGCAATGTTTCCATTAGCTTAGATGTTTATGAATTCGATACCCCTTTATCTATACTCATTGCCTTAAGAAATCAATTGAAGATCCCTTGTCTGCTCTTTGATTATGCTCTTTTAAAGTATTGGGCGTTGGTGGGGCATTCCCCTCTGGAGGTGAAGAACTGGCTTGAAAAGGATAGCATAGTGAGAACGGTTGTCGAAGGATCATTGGGTGCCGTGCATATCCCATTATCTACTGTTGAAAAAGTTTACGAGATGCTGAGGACCAGATTCTCAAAACGATACCAAGTTTATAAAGAACATTTTGACAGAGTAAAATCGCTGGGTGATGATGCAACGGAGCTGTTTAACCTTCTGCCGAGACTGCTGGGAATTGATATTTATGCAGAGTCCAGGGAAAGCAATATAAGATTTGTGTTCTTCATAGATTCGTACGAATCGATAAAAGTAAAATTCGATTATTCAGGTTCTCGCGTCAGTGCCGACCAGTTTATAAGGGACCTGATTTCCAGTGCAGGTTACAGTCTTTTTGTTATAGCGGGTAGAGAATTCCTGAAATGGGAGGATTTTAGCACTGAGTGGAAAGGCTTGCTGGGTCAACACATAATGACTGCATTGACACCTGAAGATGCAGATTATTTCCTGAGATCAGTTCCTATCGAAAATGACGAAATCAGGTCTGCAATAATAGCGACCTCTGGAGGGCTTCCCCTGTATCTTGACCTTTGCGTCAGCATTTACGAGCATCGGATGACTGATGGTCTTGCTCTAACGGTAGATGACTTTAGAATTCCTGGGAGAGAGGTTGTTGAAAGGTTTATGAGCCACCTTTCTGAGAGTGAAAGAGAACTGATCAAGTTGCTTTCTGCGATCCATTTCTTTGAGTATGACCTGTTCAGTTTCGTAATTAAAGAGTTTAACGTAGGTTATGCTCTTACCAGATTTGATGAGTTCATAGAGCATTCCTTTGTGGGAGAACCGACTGGCGAAGACGGAATTTACAAGATTCACGATGCGTTTCGGACGTACGTGATCGATACTTTTGGGACCGAGAGATGGGTAGAAAAACTTTCAAAAGGTGTGATATCCTATCTCTCTGGTAATAGAGACAGGTTGAATTTTGCAATTCTAACGCTGTACTTGAGTTCAGCTCTATTTCTCCTGGAAAGCGCTGGCAGTATATCTGTAAGAGAAACAGAGAATCTCTTGGACATCTCTATTTTCCTCATTGACAATGGATACTGGAAGAACCTGGGAATCGTAATAGATCAGACGCGGATTAGATATAATCGCGCCTTAAATGCCCCCATTTATTTGATTTATGCGGCGTGCATGGGGCGAGGAGGGAAATTGATGGATGCACTGGAAGCGATAGCCAAGGTTCAGGGCGCAGAAACGACCCTGGGAAAATACGAGACCTACAGGGCGTATTACGAAGCTGACATTTTGAGAATAATCGGCAGGATCCCCGAATCCAGATCAAAATTCAAGGAACTGGAGCAGAAACTTAAGTCATCGCAAGACCCTGACCTGTACATCAAGGCGATGAGGCAGATAGCAGACTTGACCTATATACACTCTGAATTCAACAGTGCACTGTCGATCCTGGAAAAGATTGCTCAAATGGGTGCGAGGGAAAGCAGGCAATACGCGGAGACTATCAGGATCAAGGGACACATTTACAGGGCCAATCTGCAGCTGCAAACAGCAGAAGACATTTACAGAGAGGCTCTGGACATTTCGGAGAAAGTGGAGGCAGTTGGCCTTCGTGGAGAACTGCTAAACAATCTGACTGAGGTGAACTGCTGGTTTAATCCTGATAAAGCCCTGAAGTATGGAAATGAATCTTTGACGCACAACACCGATATAGGCTTTAAGGTGGAAATAGGTAAAACTCACGCTGCTATGGCAATTGCCTGTGCGGTTAAAGGTCTGTATGAAGATGCAGAAGAGCACTTAAAAGAATCTCTTGCAGTTCAGGAAGAGACCGGCTATCTTGGCGGTATAATGTGGGCTAAATTGGCTGAATTTGTTATCGCAGCCGCAACCGGGGATGCCGAGAGACTGGAACTTTCGGCAGCTTCTGTCAAAGATGTAAATAAGACAATGGATTCTGATGTGTTCGTAGAGCTGCTTATTTCAGTATGCCTTGAACAAGACGTCCATGATTTAAAGAACAGAATTGACTGGTTCAATTTCGATGAAACAAGAAAACTGTATGAGAAATTTTGTGGCTCACTGAAGCACAATACCCGAAATCCACTTTTGAATCCTTCTTGATATATGTTGGTCGACGATTAAGGAGATATAAGAGACTCCGCGGATCTTTGTGCCGCAGAGGAAGAGGACGGAGGAATACCTGAAGATAAGCACTCACAACCTGAGGCACACTAACCCGGAATTGCTAAACATTCACGGGAAAGACCAATCAAAATAATCATGTCCCAAACCCGGCCGAACAGAACCCTTATATTTCACCGCTGCAATGTTATGCATAATGGATGTGAAAGAGCTTTGCGATGTCATCAATAGAGCACCAACTTTCCTCTCCGTTGTCACTATCAGCGGCATGATGAGGACTGTCTGCAGCTATGCCGAATACGATCCAGAAACGGATGAAGGGAGCGTGTGGATGTACCACGGTCCATATGACATACGAAAAGGGAAGACGTTCCTAGCCGGGAAGTACGACAGGG